>CAWBIS010000075.1:0-18248 GCA_963788485.1 Terriglobia bacterium | reverse complement strand
GGGGATACCACGGTCACAAGATAAGTGATGACCGTTGTGGAAGCCGGACTGCCCCAGGTCAAGGTTACCGTGCCTGTCAGTACCGCACCCGGCTGGGCCGTGGCGAAGGCGGCGGAGCTGAAGGTAACAGGGATTTCGGTACCGAAGCTGTAGGCGAGCCCGGATTGCTGCGATGAGTTCACCAGGATTGGAGCCAGTGTGCCTCCGGTCGTAATCGTGTATTCGATGGGCGAATCGCTGGAAGTCGCCGTGATGGTCGACGTCGGAGGCGGTGTGCCAATGGTCCAGTTCAGAGACACCGAGGTCGAGTTGACGGACAGCTTGGGCGGCGTGTTGTTCACCTGCAGCGTGATCGGGACCCCGAGCGCCGCGTAGCCGGAGACATCCAGGTAAACCGTCGCCGAGTATGTGCCCGGCGAGAGCGAACTGGCGACGGACGTGGTGGAAAAACGAAGAGCCCATGGCGCGTTACCGGACGTATTGTCGACGGTGAGCCAACTGGGAAGACTTGCCGTATTCACATAGACGTAGGCCCCCGCCACCGTGGAAGTGACATTGACGTTGGCGCTGGCGATGGAGCCCGAACCCTTCACGTACGAGAGCGAGACGCCCGGCGCCGCGGGGACGGGGGTTACCGTCAGCGGGCTCGGCGGGACATTTTGCAGCGTGACCTGGATCTGCAGATCCGGAGCGGGCGTATTGAAGAAGTGCAGAGTAGTGGTGTGTGTGGTGACCGCGCCGCCGCCACAGCCCGAGGCGGCTTGCAGCGTGAATGTTGTCGGTGTCGCTGTCGCCGTGCCGGTGAGCGACGAAGGAGTTACCGTGAGCCACGATGGAGGCGCGTTGCCATCGGTCGTATCCAAAGTAAAAGGCGTGCCACCGGTCGCTCCGGAGCTGAGAGAAACCGACTGGGCTGGACCCGGCGTGTAGCTGGCGGGATTGCCCGCAACATAAGTGCACGAGAGGGTGACTGCGGACGGCGCGGCGGCCAGAGCCGTGGCGGAGGCGGTCACCGTGTCCGTGATCGACGATGTCGCGTCAGCTGCTGCCGTTGCCGAATTCAGGCTCGCGCTGAAATGCAAAGTCGTGGTGGTGACGCCGCTCGAGGCTCCGACGCAACCGGCGGCGGTATTGACCGTAAAAACGATGCCGGTGCTCGTGTTGGTGCTCGAAAGAGTAGCAGTCGCGGGCGGCGTTACAGTCAGTCCCGCTCCCGGCGCCGTGAATGTTACGGCGATATTGTTTGTCCCTGAGAGTGCCGAGACGGGCTTCACGGTAATCGTCGCGGCCGTACCGGGACCGGTAGCGGTGTTACACGTGACGTTCACCGAAGCGGTTGTGGTCAGCAGGTTCGTAGCATGCAACGCGCCTGCGCCCATAGTGAGGGTGAGCAGTGCCATGAATGCCCGGGCACCGCCGAGTTTCGATACCGATAAGTCCATGGAGGACCTTCCTTGTTTTTTAGGTTTTCTCCACGACATCGCGAGGAGGCGACCGATCTTTTAATCGCTGTACACACATATCGGTCAGGCCCCACCCGACTTTCCGTTCAAAGTTATGATTCTGGTTAACAGCCCTTGCCGCGCCTGAGGATGCGGCACTGAAACAGGCCGGCACAGGATTCACGCCCCGATCCGATGTTGCAATAAAGACGGGAGACGTGCGATTGAATAACCGGGGGCGAGGGCGTGGCGGGCGGTTATCTGAAGTTAATTCCGCCCCGAAGCCGGCGGGAGAAAATTTCGGTGAGATGAGATTGGAGAACAACGGCCTGGATCCGAACCAAACTTCAAACGAAAAAACGGTGGCGGGAGTTTCCTCCCGCCACCGATGGTGTTTCAGGTTGTCCGACGATCTAGTTGAGGGTCAGAGTCAGAGTGATTTGCGCCGGAGCGACGGTAAGGGTACCGCCGGCCGGGGGCGCGCCAGAATCGACTACGTCGATGATGACGGTCATGTTGGCGCCGGTTAACGCGGTTCCAACATAAAGCGCATTGCCGGTGAACGAGAGGTTTTGAGCGTTCGGCGTACTCGCCGCATCGATGGTATAGGTGTACGTGCTCGATCCGCCAAGGGCCGTCACCGTGGTGATCGCGTTGACATCAGAGTCGCTTACCGTAATCGGTGACGCCGGCGAGAGACTTAGCGCCAGATTGACGACGAAGGTGATGTTAACGGTACCGGTAACACCAGCCGCATCCGTCGCGGTGACGGTGATCATGTACGTTCCGGCAGGCGTCGTTCCATCCGTCTGGAGTACTCCACCCGAAGTGATCGACATGCCGGTAAGCGTGGGTGACGAAGTGATGGCGAACTGGCTGTAAGGAGCGGTGCCTCCGACAGCGGTTACCGTGGCGATTGCCGCGTTCGCCGTGTTATAGGTGCTGACGGTGGGGGCGCTGGCGGTAACATACAAGCCCCCGGGAACGTAGTACGTGAAACTCACGGTGCCGGTTATCGGAACGGCTGAAGTATCTGTCGCCGTGATCGTGATTGGATAGGTCCCGGCCGTACCCTGGGCGGGCGTTCCGGCGATGGTGGCGACACCGCCGGGCGATGTATAAGTGAGCGTCAGGCCCTGGGGCAACACGCCGGAGGTGACCGCGTATTTGACACCAGTGGAAACGCCGTTGTTGGATCCCGTGATCGTAGTGGAGGCGATCGCGTGGCCGATCGAAAGAGTTGTCGTGGTTCCGGCACTGATCCCGGTGGTCGACATCTTGAGTCTCGGCGCAACCGATAACATCACGCCCGCCTGGCTGGTTACGCCATTGAGTGTGACGAGTACCGGCAACTGCGTGGGGGCCGTAAGGTTCGTAAATTCACCCGCAGTCGAGGGGAAGTTGGGTTTGAACGTATTCTGCGTGGAGGGCAGGGGTACGTTGATTTGATAGAGACCGGCAACCGTGTCGCCGGTGAACGCCGTATAACTGACTACAGGCGTGGGGACGCCGCCAATAGTCACGGTGGGCTCGGTGGTCAGGCACGGAGGCAGGTCGCCCGGGAAGAGGCTATCCAGAAGAACGTCGCCGTCGATGTTCGTCAGCGACTGATTCGGGGTGACGCTGTCGTTCAGGGCTGTGAGGTATCCGTTTCCAAGAGCGCCGATGCAGGCGCCGGTATTCGAGTTGTAGGCTGCGCCGGCGGCGGGCACGCCGAGACCAGTCATGTAGATCTGGACCGTGTCCGAATCCGAGGCGGTATAGCGCATCCCGGCGGGATTGGCGCCGCTGATCAGGGCGTAGGTACCGCTGGCAAGAGCTGCTGCGGGTCCCTGGCCGTCGGCCCCGATGGTAAAGATGCCCGGGTCTGCAGGCACGATACTGACAGGGAAAGGAGCGCTGCTTACGACCGTAGAGGGGGTACAAGCCGCGCAACCGAAACTCACGACAACGTTGTAAGTCTGACCCGTCGTCAGGGCGCCCGGAACGATCGTATTAATCTGGCCGTTGGTGGCGAACAGCAACGGCGCTGGTATTGGCGTAGTGGACCCGTTCAGGTAGAAGTTGACCGTCACATAGCGCCACAGAGCGGACGAGGGCGGCGCAGGGGTAATGTATTGATCCGGAGTCAGAGAAAACGGAAAACGATAGAGAGTCGTATCCGGAATACCGGGCAGGATCGTTGTACTGGCGCAACCACCATTTGTAAAGGCGGCGACGGTGCCGACTGCCGGGAAGGTCGTCTGAGAGGAGCAGAAGTTGGCTCCCCAGATGCTGACCATGTCGTAGGGAGCGATCGGGGGTAGCGTTCCGGCCGGCACCTCGGCAAACGAGGACGAGCTGGTAACGCCATAGATGATCGGACCACCGCCAATGGTGAGGGTTGCGGTACCGCTCGGAATCGTACTGGATCCATTGGCAATACCGAGGTACACGGGCCCTCCCGCGCCGCCCAACAGGAAGGGAAGATTCGCGTCTCCATTCACTCCGCCGGCACCAAGCGCGGGCACGGTGATTTTCAGAAGGAGATTCGAGGAATTCACAAACGTCAGGGCGAGGTTGGTGTCGGGGCTGAGTGTTCCAGGAGCGGCACCGGAAACAATGCCAACTTTCGTGGCGAGCGTCGGATCGGTGCCGCCGACGAACCCATTGCCAGTCAAGGTTACGTAGAAGACTGATCCCGGCGCTGCGGTGGGCAGACTTGCCGGAGAAATACTCGTCAAAGTTGCCGCAGGGGAGCTGACGGTGAGATTGAGCGTGACAACGGTTACGGAGTTCGTGGGTCCCCATGTAAACGTTACCGTCCCGCTGATAACCGTACCCGGTGCGGAGGTTTGAAAGAGCAATGGACTGTAGGTGATATTAATGTTTGAGCCGAAACTGTAGGCTATGCCCGTGGCCTCTTCGCCCGCCGTCAACATGGGCGCCAGCGGCCCGGCGAAACTCATGGAATAAGGAATGGGAGAGTCGCTGGACGCGACGGTGATGGTGGTGATCGGAGTAGCGCCTCCCAGCGTATAAGACACCGGCTGCGGGTTCGGAGAAGTGACTGACAGCTTCGGAGCCGCGTTGGTAACCAGCAGGTTGATTACGACGGGTGTATCCGCATATTGCGCGACAGTCAGAAAGACTGTTGCCGCATAGCTGCCCGGCGCAAGCGAGTTCGCGGCGGTCGTCGTACTGAAGGTGAGGTTTTTGCCTGTAGTTACGGGTATGTAACCGGTCGGATAATTCACCGTGAGCCAGATCGGGAGATTGGTTGTCTGGTAGTAAGTCTGAGCCGACGGGGTACTGATCGACGAAAGCACGTTGACTGTGGTATTTTGCGCCGTATTGGAGTTCAGAACGTATGTCATGGAGATCGTCGGCGCGCTGGGAACGGGCGTTACCGTCAGTGGGCTGCTCGTAGTGGAAACCAGAGTGATAACGACGGTGACAGGAGGTGCCGGCGCGTCTGAAATCGGAAGCGCGTAAGTCTGCGTGACTCCCGCAAAGGCGCCGCATCCTGACGCCGCCTGCGCGGTAAAATTAACCGCGTTCGTGCCGGCGGTACCGGAGGGGATCACCGGTAACAGCGTCAGCCAGGACGGTAACGATCCGGGAGTAATCACGCTGCCCGAGACAGTACCGGGGACGACGGTGAAGGGCGTCCCGAGATTGGCCGCGGATGTTACCGAGACCGTCTTCGGCGCGCCGGGAACATAAACTGGACCAACCGAATTGTATCCGCATGTCACGGTTACGGGCGCCACGACGAGCGCCGATGTGGCGGCAGTGATCGTGTCTGTGACCGTCACGGTATTGTCGTTTACGGCCGCCGCACTGTTCAACGATTGCGTCAACTGGACGGGGATCGTGTTGGCACCGGCGGCGAGGGTGTTCGCAGTGACGCCGTTGGCATTGGAGCAGCCCGCGGTAGAGTTGACGGTAAAGGTAATACCCGCAGTGTTGGTCGTGGAGGTGAGAGTCACGGCCGCGGGCGCGGTTACCTTAAGCCCGGGACTCTGGACCACGCCCACAACGATCGAAAAACCGGCGGGCGCGCCGAAAGCGTGCACCGTGAATGTCTGGCCGGTGGCGGGGGGGCCGGTTAATGTGTTACACGTAACCCCGGTGACTGTTAACGCTGTAGCTGCCGTTGCAGAAGCCGACAAATAAGTAGTAGCCTGCACGCTACCCGCGCCGAGGGTCAGGGCAAGCAATCCCCCGAGGCTCAGAGCGCTCTTTCTTCGAAATACCGATAAGTCCATGAAGGACCTTCCTTTTCTTGAGGGTTTTCTCCACGACTATCGCGGGGAGGCGACTGAATCTTTCAGTCGCTATGAAACATATCGGCGGACCGAAGTAATGCTTTAGGGTTGTGGGTAAGCTAATAGACGTCTGAAACGAGACTCGCGACGACGCACGCCCGTCGGGAGTGGTAAAACGTATGTCCTGCTAAGACCCGGTGATAGAGTTGTTCAACCGAAGTTGAAAGGGCATACTCCCTGTTACTTCGTAAGAGCTACAGGTATTAGTGTGATGCTCCCTGGATGGTTATATTGGCTGACGGACTCGAAACTCCGTTGACCGTAACCACGACAGGCTGCACGCCCGCCGCAATCGAACTCGGCACAATGAAGTTCACCTGAGTCAATCCAATCACTCCAGGCACGATCCCGACGAAATCCAGAAATGCCTGCGTACCGCCTATCGTCACGGAAAAAGGCAGGAGCGACTTCGGGAGGTCCGCCAGAGGGGTGCCCGCGGCAGGCGAAAAACCGTCTGTCAATTGCGGACTGACATCGCCATCGCCCGTTACGTACAGCACCCCCTCCGCGCCGGGCTGCGCCGACGCCGTGGGATTCACGTTGCCGCTGCCGTCGGTGACGATTCCAGGCGCCGAAGGAGCGATCTGGAACTGCATACCCGCGACCTGTCCGTTGTTGTTCACGCTGATCACCGCGGGTCCGGCGCCGGCTTCGTAGGGAACCTGAATGTTCAGTTGTCCCGGCGATACATAGTAGAGCGGAGCGCCAATACCGTTGATGGTAACGGTGACCCCGCCCATCGTGTATGGCAGCGGCTGTGTCGAAGCCCCCTGGCTCGAGTTGCTCAGTTGCGATCCAAACACAGCCATGATCATTCCGGGAGCCGCGACGGTCTGGAACGACTCAGCGTTGGTGACGCCAGAAATGGACGTGCCGCCGGAGGACCCGTTGACAAACATCACCGGCACCGTGAGAACTTGCGGGAAAGCGCCGTCGGATTCAAGCACGACATTTGCGCGGTACGCTCCCGGTTCGAATCCCGTTCCCGAGGCCGTGAGAGTAATCTGTCCCGGACCAGTACCGGAGTATTGCGAAAGGCTCAGCCACGAAGTCGTTCGGTTGGTCGGGAAGACGGATGCCGTCCAGGATTTCGTCGTATCCGTAATCCCGACAGAAAGCGTAACGGGCGTCTGCTCAATGGTCACTGCCGCCGGCGTTGCCGAGATCGTGGCCGGATTCGACACGGGGCCGGCGAACGAGACGTTAAGGGTCAAATCGCCCACGTCGCCGAAGAGATCTGTTAACTGGACCGTCACGGTATCAGTTGCGGGCGGAGTAATGCCGTTCCAGCAAAGCGTCCCACGGAGAGAATCGAAAGATCCTAATTGCGTCGTGCCAAAGATCGCCGAAATCTGGCTGCCGAAATCGACGCTGCCGAGTTGCAGATCCGTGATCTCGAATTGAAAGCCGCCGGTTTCATCGAGCGTCAGCAACTGAGAATACTGGCAGGAGACGTTAGCCGCGGTGTTCTCTGTCATAGTCAGCGGCGAGGCCGAAAGATTCGCATTCGGGAAAACCTGCGTACTCAGGAAGGTGACCTGCGTCTGGCGCGTCCAGGTGTTTCCGGCCGAGTCGACGCCGGTGAACGCGAAGGTGCTGGTTTTGGGTACCGAGAGATTCCGCAACACTACGCTCGCATTGATCGTGCCGTTCGCCGGGATGCTGGGGGATGGGAAATATTGCGCCAATGACTGCGCCTGGCCATCGATGGTGAATCCCGCGATAATCGACGGAACGCCCGCCACTTCCTGAAGCGAAACGATCGTCTGCCAACTCAGACCCTGTGCATCGGGAGGAGCGGCGTAAACAGGGTTCGGATTCGCACTGACGAGGACCGCGGAAGCACCCGCGGGCGCGGTGATCCTCAAGCGAGCGGTGGCCGAGCCACTGGCGAACGCGGAATCTCCCGAATAAACGGCGTCGATGTAACCCGTGCCCGGTCCGAGCAGCGAGGCGGCAAAGGTTACGGTTGCGGTTGAAAATCCGCCCGCCTGCGCAAGCACGGCCGAACCGAGCGAAAGCCCGGTGCCTTCGGCTTCGAAGTTCACGGTTCCGGTCGGTGTGCCGCTGCCGCTCACCGGGACGACAGTGGCTGTCATTTGTACGTTGTTGTTCAAACTGGCCGACGAAGGGCTGATGACCAGCGTCACCGTTACCCCATTCGCGGGCGTGTTCCATTGCGTCACCAGATTGTTCGCGTCTATGGAACCGAGACCGGTCACGGGATCGTATCCCGCGCCGGCGGAATACCCGTAAGATCCCGTCAGGCAGTCCAGCGTTCCCTGCGCGCACGGAACGATATTGCTCCCGGCGGTAATATCGTGAAACGCGCTCGGTGCGCTTCGCGCAAGCTGGTAGAGCTGTGGATTAATATTGCCCAACCCGGCCTGCGCCTGATAGCCTTTCGAAACCTGATACTGGTTGAGCAGGGCGATGACTCCCGCCAGAGATGGTGACGCCGCCGAGGTACCCCCCACATAACCAAGCTCTCCCTGGTAAGTAATGTAGTACCCGTCATGAATCGCCGCATCCATGGCGACATCCGGGACGTCTCTCGCGCTGTCGTTCGGAACGCCTGGTCCCGCCTGCCACGCAGGCTTGGACACGATCTGGCTCGCACCGCCGGCCCCCGCCGCAATTCCTTGCAGAACCGAGGTTTCGTTCCACGCCACCTCAGGGATATATCCCAGCGCGGATCCGTAATTCGACGAATTCGTCGCAGACCAATAGGTCCCGGTCGCATCGTTGAACTCCGTGCCGCCGACTCCCGTGACTTCCGGCAGATTGGCTGGAAAAGTCACCACTTCCCCCAGCGTTGCGTAGTATGGATATCCATCGAGGTCGTCGCAACCGGCAGCGCCGGAATCGCCCGAGGAATTCAGAATGGTCATGCCCTCCGCATTCGCCTGCTGCGCCACCGCGCGAAAAAACGTCGCCGAAGCCTCCACCTCACAAGTGCCGTAGCTGACGCTGATGACCGGAGCCACGTCGAAGTTCACCGCAAAAATCAAAGCTTCGAAGGCGTCCTGGCCGTAGACGTAATAAATGCTGGCATTCGGCGCGATGGCTCCGGACCACTCCAGATCAAGGTCGGCTTCCACCTGATCGTCCGGGTTCGTCCCCGGATCCGCTCCGTAAAGAAGCAGATTGGGATTATTCACCGGCAGCCCGTATCGCGCGCGGAACGAAGAGATATCGCTCATCAGGATATCCGTCTGACCTACGATCGCAATGCTTTGCCCCGTACCGGTAAAGCCGGCCGTATAAACGGGCGAAACGTCGTAGATCGTGACCCAATCCTGGGGCACAAGATAGTGGGACGAGCCTCTGGTATAGCTCGGGTCGGAGCCGACCGGATTAAATTTCGTCGCTCTGGATTTCGGGTGAAAATCATTGAGTCCGAGAAATCCTCCCACCACATCGGCCAGGGCTTCCGGAACCGACGGATTGGTCGCGTTCGCGATGTGCGTCGCGCCGTTCACCCGATAGCGATGGAATTCGGTCGCGAGCGCCCGCGAAATCTGCCCTGTAGTGCCGCTGAAGGTTACCCAGTTGCGTCCGCGGCCAGACTCGTTCACCGTCAGCCCCTGCGATTGCAGCCAGGCCATTACCTTCGAGTTGTCACTTGTGCTCACGCCAAAGCGATCCGCGAATTGATCCGCGGTGAGCCATTTATGGAAGTCGGGCGACGACGGATTCTGCTGCGCCGCCAGCAACTGGTCGAGGTCGGCCTGCTCCGCCGCCGATGGTTTGAACACCAGCATCACGCGATCCAGCGGCAACGACGAATCGGCCGGCCCCTGATCGAACTGCGGACGCGCCAGCGGACTCACATTCCCATTTATCACCTGCATTTGCGCATTATTGAGAGGCCGCGTGATGCGATTGGGCGCAGCGGTCGCCGAATTCTGCACTAATTCCGGCAGCAAACAGACAGCGAGGACACCGAAGACGAATGAGCGACTGCCGGATTTACCTGAAATCGTGAGCATAGGCTGAGTTCTCTCGAATGGCCCAGCGTACATTTTCATCCGGTTTCGCGTCAAGGAAAAACCTCGGGAGCGGTGTATTACTCTTGCTGATGTGAAGAACATACCCGCATTCAGTGAATTACCGGTTCGGGCGGGCGCGCCGGCGGAATCGTCCTGGGGCGTCTTTGGCGACGAGGACGCGCTCGGCTGCCTCAATTTTCTGACTCCCGCCGGGATTGTCGAAGCAGCCGGACTGGTGCGCACCGGAAGGGTCTTTCGCCTCGACGCGAAGATCGGCTTCGCCAAACCGCCTCTGTTCGGGCGCGTTGCGGTTGGCCACAATGTCGTCCCGCTCGGCCCTACGGCCAATGACGACATTCTCGACCGTTTCAACACGCAGGAAGGCAGCCAGTGGGACGGGCTGGGGCATGTCGGACATTTTCGCCACGAGCTCTTTTACAACGGAGTTACAGTCGATGAAATCCGGGATGGACGTAACGCCCGGCTCGGCATACATCACTGGGCCGATAAATTCGTGGGACGAGGCGTCCTGATCGACGCGTTCGGCTATCGCAGAGCGCACGGTATACCTGTCGATCCATTACATCGGGATGCCTATACGCTGGATGAACTGAAAGCGGTTCTCGATCACCAGCAGACCGTCTTGAATCCCGGTACCATCCTGTTGGTTCGCACGGGTTGGATGGAGTCGTACGAGAGCGCTTCGGCGGATGCCAAACGCGATTTGGCGCCGATGGAGAAACTGAGTTCGATCGGGATTGAGGCGAGCCGCGAAATGGTCGAATGGCTATGGAACAACAGGGTTGCCGCGATTGGAACCGATTGCCCGTCGGTGGAAGCGTTCCCATTCGATTTTGCCGATGAAAACGCTCTGCATTATCGCGCTTTGCCTCTGCTGGGGTTGCCGCTCGGCGAACTGTTCGTGCTGGCGCCGCTCGCCGCGGATTGCGCCGGGGACGGCCGTTACGAATTTATGCTGGTTTCGGCGCCGTTGAATATCGAAGGCGGGATCGCCTCGCCGCCGAACGCCGTCGCAATCAAATAGAGCACCGATGCAGCGAGATTCCGTCGCCGGCGACCGGCTCACAATCATCAGCGTCGCCCTCATCGCCTACATGCTGATGACTGTACTGCACGAGGGCGTCGGCCACGGGATTGCGTGTCTGGCGACGGGCGGCCAAATCATCCTCCTCAACACGGTCAGCGTCGATTGCAGTGCCGACAATCGACTCGTGATCGCGGCGGGCTCGATCATGAACCTGATCGCGGCGGCGATATTTTTTGCTTTGGGACGGATGACGAGCCGCACCGCGCCGGAATGGAAATTTCTATTCTGGTTGTCCATGACCATCAACCTGTTCACTCCCGCAGGCTATATCGCCTTTTCGGGCATTGGCGGATTCGGCGACTGGGCCTTGTTCATTCGCGGATTACCCGCCCAGTGGGCATGGAGAATCGGGATGATCGCCGCCGGGGTTGCGGCCTATCTGGCCATCGCTCGGTTCGGAGCCATGGAATTGCGCCCGCTGATCGGCAGCGACAAGGATCTGGGCTACTCTCGCGCGATTGAGTTAACGAGGCCTCCCTATTTTGCAGGGGGCATTCTGTCGTGCGTCGCCGGCGCTTTGAATCCGCAAGGCTGGATTCTCGTTGCGCTCTCCGCGGCAGCCGCGACCTTCGGCGGCACTTCAGGCCTTCTGTGGATGATGGACGGCCTGAAAAGAGGCAGTCTCCCTCTCGAAGCAGGACCGGAACCGATACCCATCCGGCGAAGCTGGGGCTGGATCACCGCAGCTGGAGCCGGCGCAATTGTTTTTATTTTTGTTCTCGGACCGGGATTGCGCTTCGCCTCTAAATCAGCACTCGGACATAATTGAGACAAGGCCCGGCGTTCTACATAGCGTCGATGCCGTAGTCGTCGCATAAGCGCCGCAACCGCTCACGCTCGATCCGTTCCTGATACGCCAACCGGCGCGCCTGCTCAAACTGATGATGCGCGATGGCGTCCGTCATTTTCTGCACGGCATCATCGACGCGAAACCGCGCTTTTGTCACTTCGTTCGGCAGAGATCCGAAATCGAGGTCCATCGCACTCGCGTGGGCCAGTTTCAACCGCGGCGCAAACCATTCCCGGGCGGCGCCGGCAATCACACCCGCCATTTCGGAAAAGAGGAATCGCTGCCAACTGGGGCTCGCCATGAGCCGCAATTCGAATACTTCCCGCATTTCCCGGCCGAACTGCTCCCTGTATCCTCGTGGATAAAGAAGCAGCAGGGCCCCGAATACTCGCCTGGCCACTCTCATTTCGCCTCCGCATCGCGTATCCGAAGATGGGTCGCCCGTACCAACTGCTCCATCCGGTCCAGTTCCGCTTGGAGCCGCCTCCGGCCGCCTGGTGTAAGGCTGTACGCCTGTTTGTCGCGCGATGTATCGTCCTGCTCGAAACGCCGGATCCAGCCATCTTCGAGCAGTCTGCGCAAAGCCCCGTAAAGGGTCCCGGTGCTCATGGAGACTCGCCCGTCGCTGAGCGTCTCGATGTCCTTCAACAGCGCGTAACCATGACGCGGTTCGCCCGCCAGGCTGGCCAGAATCAAAACTACCGGCTCAGAGAGCGGCTTACTATCTTGAACGTCATGTCGCATGACGACATATTAACCCCGCGGCTATTGCCGCGTCAAGAATGCAAGCCGGCGTAAAAATGATCGACGCGAGTCGACAGGCCGTCGCACCCTGTCGACGTATCGTCAGCAGTCGGAGACCGCGAAATCAGTTAGCGGCTCAGGGAATGGTTTTGATTTTTCAATTCAGCCAAAGTCGCGCTGCTCGCCGGATGCAGAGGATGCCTGGCGGCAGCGGTCGTCGCACGCCGTCTGGTGGTGTTCTGACGCCCGGCCACGACTGCGGCCATCGTGGGACGTTTACCTGTGGCAGAACTCCGGATTGCGCGCGCCGATAGTTTCGGAGTGCGTACCGGAGCAACGGTTTCGTGGTATACGGCCGGGATCAGCAGGCGCTCCCCGGGCGTGGGTTCGTCCTTCAAGTCGTTAACGGCGGCGATCTGGTTCGCCGGCAGATTGAAGAGCTTCGCCACCGAAGACAGGCTCTCGCCCTCCTCGACCCGATGCGAACGCCAGGCTGCGCGGCGTTCCGCCGGAATCAACTCCAGCGCCGCCGCCACTTGCGCCCCCGTGCCCCTGGGCACGCGGATCTCGAAATTCGCAGGCGCTATGCTGCGCAAAAGCGCGGGGTTGAGTTGCATCAGTTCCGGTACAGGCGTCTCGGTCAGATCGCCAATCAACGCGAGGTTGGTGGGGGAAACTGTCGTGATTGTGTCGTATTCGATGGAGGCATCCGGCACGATCTGATCCAGCCCGTATTCCGGCGCGTTCTTGGCCATGATTGTCATAGCCAGGATGATCGGCACATAGTTGGTCGTCTCTTTCGGCAGAACGCCGCGATCGCGCAGTTCCCAGAAATCGGCATAGCCGGTGCGCTCGACGGCTCGCTCCACTGCGCCGGGACCGCAGTTATACGCCGCGATCGCCAGATACCAGTCGCCAAATTCGTTATAGAGATCGTGCAGATGATGCGCCGCAGCGCGTGTAGCCTTTTCCGGGTCGAGACGATCGTCAGAATACGGGGTCTGCATCAGACCATATTGATTCCCGCGGAATTTCACGAACTGCCACATGCCCTCTGCAGCGGCACGGGACACGGCGCGGGGCAGGAAACCCGATTCGGCCTGCGCCAGATGAATCAGTTCCTGCGGCACGCCTTCTTCGGCCAGAATGCGGGAAACCATCGCCTGATAGCGGCCTTCCCTCTGCAAACCCGCCTCAATGGTTTTGTGTCCGCGGCCGTTGAAGTAATTGATGTAACTCAGGACAGTGTCGTTGACAACCAGCGGCAGGGCGGAAGTCGTCAGCTTGAGTTCGCTCTGAACCTTTCCCTTTATAAGGGGATCGACAGGGAAAGTCATATTGACGATGTCGTCCAGCGGCGCTTTGTCGAAGCCCGGAACCTCTTCCGAAGCAGCAGCGCCCATCCCGGAAAGGTCGTCGCGGTGGATCGTATCCACCATCTCTTCCAGGTGGGATTCGAAGAGCCGGCGATCCGTTGGATTATCAGAGGCGCGCAGCATCAGCCCGATCGCGGCGTCAAATTCGGTGCGGGCTCCGTCAAAATTGCCCGCCTTGTAAAATTTTCGGCCGTTCCGGAATCTTTCCTCCGCCTGCTGGATCAGAAGGTCAGAGGATGTGGGTTGAAACGGTTTGCCTTCGTTTGCCACTTCATTCAAGTAAGGCAGATGTTCGGAACGAACCACGATCGGCGTCACCCCGGTCGCCGCGATTGCGGGGTTGGTCAGTCGGATTGCAGCTGGAGCGAGAAAAGCGGTTTGGAAATGAGATTGCTGAGAGAATAGCAGACGAGCAGGAAAAAGGATAAGAACTAACAAAGACAGTACGAAGCAAGCTTTAAAATTCCGAGTCATTCATTCTCCTCGATCAAAACAAAAGTCGCTACACGAGGCCGATGGGTTGTTCGCCCCATTTTGAAACAACTCCTCTAAGCGTACTCTACCCATTACAACTGCGTCAACCCGTGTGTCAAAAGACACAGTCCGTGTGTTCGTGCGACCCACACTGACTATATCGACGATTCGCTACTCCTCCTCCAGTTCTTCTTCACCGGTCCGCGCCGCTTTTGCCGCCGCGATGATCTTGTCTGCCTGCAATTGGGGCACGTAATCGTAGTGGTCGAACTCCATGGAAAATGCGCCGCGCCCCTGCGTTATAGATGTCAGATCGTTCTGATAATTCAGCATCTCCGCCATCGGCACCTGCGCCCGAACGATCTGGGTGGACCCCTGCGTATCCATGCCGGCAATGCGTCCCCGGCGGCCGTTCAAGTCGCCCATCAGATCGCCCGCGAACTCGACCGGCGCCTGCACTTCGACATTCATCACCGGTTCAAGCAGCGTCGGCTTCGCCGTCTGCATGGCGTTGCGGAACGCCTTCCGAGCCGCCAGCTTGAACGCAAGTTCGGAGGAGTCGACGTCGTGATACGAACCGTCATACACGGTCACTTTGAAATCGACCATGGGATAGCCCGCCAGGTACCCCCGCTCGGCGGTTTCGATTATTCCTTTTTCCACTGCTGGAATATAGTTTTTGGGAATCGATCCGCCGAAGATGTCATTGACGAATTCAAACTTGCCTCCGCGCGGCAGCGGTTCCATGCGGATCCAGCAGTCCCCGAACTGCCCGTGACCGCCGGTCTGCTTCTTGTGGCGCCCCTGAACGTCGGCGGTTCCGCGGATCGTCTCGCGATACGGAATCTTGGGCGCTTTCAGGGTCACATCGACGGCGTACCGCTTCTTCAGCCGGCTCACTGCGATCTCGACGTGCTGCTGTCCCGTGCCGGCGATCAAAAATTCTTTGGTCTGCGGGTCGCGGTAGAACCGTAACGAAAGATCCTCTTCGAGCAGCTTGTGCAGCGCGTTTCCCATGCGGTCTTCGTCGTTGCGGCTTTTGGCTTCGACCGCGAAGGCGATAGAGGGTTCCGAGAGCTTCACCGGTGCGAACGCCACCGGCGACGCTTTGTCCGTCAAGGTTTCTCCAGTCAGTGTTTCCCGCAGCTTGGCAACCGCGCCGATATCGCCCGCGTGCAGTTCCGTAACTGGAACAATGGTCTTGCCGAACGGAACGCCGATGTGCGCCAGGCGCTCAACGGTGCCGCGCGTCCCGTTCACCAGATTGGCGTCGTTCCTGATGACGCCGGAAAGAACCTTGAAATAGGTGATCCGGCCCGCGAACGGGTCGGCCGTGGTCTTGAAAACGTATGCCGCCGCCGGTTCGCTGTCGGAATACCTCCGCTCCATCGGCGCGCCGTTCAAGGTGAGCTTCACCGCCGGACGATCACACGGCGACGGAAACGCCTCGGCGATCAGATTCAACAGCATGTCGGAGCCGATATTGTGCGGCCCGGAGACGCAAACCACCGGAAATACGCGCATTTCGCGCATTTCCTCGTCCAGTCCGGCCACGATGTGCTCTTCCGGCAGCGTGCCTTTTTCGAAGAACTCCTCCATCAGATCGTCCTTGCCTTCGGCGACCAGTTCCACCAGTTCCTCATGGGCGATTTTGGCCCTCTCGGCATATTCGGCCGGAATCTCGGCTTCGCGCGATTTGCCGTCGCCGTCCGGCGTGTAGAGATACGCCTTCATGCGAATCAAATCGATGACTCCGTGGAAGTCCTTTTCACTTCCCAGCGGGAGCTGAATCGGGACCGCTGCTCGGCCGAAGCGCGCGTGGATGCTCTCCATGGCGCGATCAAAACTGGAGCGGTCACGGTCCATCTTGCTGATGACGATGGCGCGCGGTAATTCGAACTCCTCCGCAATGCCCCACATTTTCTCGGTAAGGGGTTCGACGCCCGCGGCGCCGTCGACCACGATGATCGCGGCATCCGCGGCGACCAGAGTGGCGCGCGCGTCGTTCACGAACATATTAAAGCCGGGAGTGTCGAGAAAATTGATTTTGGTCTTCTTCCACTCGACAGCGGCGAGCGAGGTGGAGATCGTCAGCTTTCGCTGAATCTCTTCCTCGTCGTAATCGGTAACGGTGTTGCCTTCGTCGACGCGCGTCAGGCGGCTGGTCGCGCCCGCGGCGAAGAGAAGCCCGGCCACCACGGAGGTCTTCCCGCTGTGACCGTGACCTGCAATGCCTACGTTTCGGATGTCCTTCGTCTCGTAATTTTTCACGGATGCCTCCGTTTACGAGGGGATCGTATCACAGTTGAAACAATGAGGACGATCAGTCCCTCGCGGTCCGCTTCCGGGCGGAACGATCGGATCTGTGCGGTCAGGAGACTCACCTGGAATTGATGCCTGGGTAGCCGGCGCCGGACGGTGGGGCCGCGGCGGCTCGTAATAGGCAATCCACCGTCCCATGCTGGCAATCCCGATCCAGAGCACCAGCGAACAAATCGCCGCCGTCTTCGCCACCTGTGGGATCTGCGGCTCTTTGTCGAGCCATTCGGGATGGTTGTAAATTTTCGGCCGGAAGATCAGAGCGTGTACTCCTACCAGCAGGATCAGGCACATCTTGGTGATGAAGTACGGATTCCCGTAATACTTATCCATCTCGGACGTCGCCAGCAGCAACCCCATCGTGACCATGATCAGGAATCCGACACGCTTCCAGATCCGCAGGCCGTTCACCACGTTCGAGATCGGGACGTCCGTCAGCGCGAGCCCCAGCAGGCGCAAATCCGTCATCAGAATCAATCCGCCGAACACGGCGATGCAGGTCAGATGCGTCGCCATGATCATCGGGTATGTGTATTCCGACTCACGGATGTAGGTCAGAAAACCGATGCTCTGGATCGCGTGACTGATATCGGCAATCGTCATTTCGAAGTCCCCCGGTCAAACGAACGCGATCCAAAGACCGCCGAACACAACTGAGACCCATAGCAACACCGAGATCGCGCCCGTCACGGCGCCGACGCCAGGCGAAAAATCCGACATCGCCACCTTCCGGTGAACGGTGTAGTTATAAACGATCGCGAGCAGCAATGCCGTCAGCTTGGCTCGGAACGCCTGGTTGTACAGGTAATGGATGGGGTCGGAGGAGAAGATCAGCAACCCTGAGGTGATCACAATAATCAGCCCCGCCAGTGTCCAGAGCCCGGTGTCCTTCACCAGCGTCCGCGCGGTCTGATGCATCATTCCCAGGCCAAGGAGCCTCAGGTCCACCAGCATGATCGTCCCGATCGACAGCGCGAACGCCGTGATATGGAAGCATTCCGTCAGAGGAAACGCCCATTCGTTGCTGTTCAGGGGATTTGCATTGAGGTCGTATATCAACATTCCGTTCGCCAATTTTATTCGACTGTCGCGATTAACAGCGAGGTCATGCGGTCACTGACCGGTCGGT
The DNA here is from genome assembly GCA_963788485.1 of Terriglobia bacterium. Taxonomy (GTDB): domain Bacteria; phylum Acidobacteriota; class Terriglobia; order Bryobacterales; family Bryobacteraceae; genus BOG-234. The sequence goes on along the minus strand of CAWBIS010000075.1, from coordinate 564 downwards.
GACCTGATCGCTGCGCCGGATCTCAAGCCACATCACCGTGGTGGCTGCCAGTGTCAATGAGCCGGTGAGGACGTGAAGCACGCCCGTCACGATCAAGGTCATATTGTTTTGCGAAACAATCAGGATCACAAGGTAGACCGTGAATCCGAGCAGCACCTGGATTCCCGTGATTACGAGCATCGCGATCGCGGCCGGCCGAAGCGACGGATGTTCGGGATACTGGCGCAGCACGCACACACCGAGGACCATGATCAGCAAAAGCACGATTCCCGCATCGAGGATATGCCACACCACTCCCAGAGCGTTGTGCCGGAAGCCGGCGCCCAGCGAGATCTGGATAACGACCAGAATCGGCGCCAGCATGGACATGGTCCGCACCGGCGGCCAGAGATCCGTCGCCGGGACGGGCGGCCGGTTCCATGTCTCGGAAGTCTGAATGACAATCGCCACCAGACTGGAAAACCAGATCGGCGCGAGAATCGCGTGCAGGATGGGCGCCAGGCTTCCCAGTGCACCTTCGATAATCACCGCGGCCAGAGCGATCCAGCCGGCCGTATTCCGCAC
>CAWBIS010000074.1:0-4395 GCA_963788485.1 Terriglobia bacterium | reverse complement strand
GCGAAAGAGTTCCTCGATCAGCCGCAAGGGGAAGTCGCACCGCTCGATATGAACCAATTTGGGTGGCGGACCAGTCTGGCTCGCCATTGCTACGAAATCGGAATCCGCAGTCACCACGGTATAGCTGTTCTGCCTGGCCCAATCCCAGATCGTCCTGTCATCCGCCTGCTTGAGGTCGAGATCACGCACATGGGTCAGGCCAGGGAACAGCGAAGTCAGGCGAGCAACAAGTCGCGGTGAGAGATTCTCGCCGGGAAGCAGGCTCAAACGAGATTCGCCCGGCGCCCGACATCGGCGGCGAACCGGTATACAGCCGCGAAATCTGCTTTCTCAAGGTCGGGATGCTCGTCGAGAATCTGCTCCTCAGTCATCCCGGCACCCAACCAGCCAAGGACATCCCAGACCGTGATTCGGAGTCCGCGGACGCACGGTTTTCCTCCGCGCTTACCTGGTTCGATGGTGATTCTGCTGACGCTCGCGGCCGGCATTGAAAGGCTTACCTGCACATAAGTATGCCATCAGCGGCGCTTCCCCCGCATGCTCCCAGCATAAAGGTTGTGGAGGATGCCTCACGGCCGAACGGGCTCGGCATCCTCTCATATGCCCGAGCGTCCGAGTTGCCGCCTCCTCGCGCTCCCGCGTCCTTGAACCGCCGTCAAACCCACCTCCGCTCCGCGGATTAAGCTAATATCAGGGTCGCGGGACCCTGCTTCACCGGTCATGCGCGATCGCACTCTGCTCGCCGTCCTGGCGGCGTTCACCTTAACCGTCTGTCTCCTGCTTCTGTCCACCTGGGCCTGCGTCCGCGTCTTATCCGGCGCCCGGGCATACGTCGCGGGCGAGGGACTCTACTCCAAAGCGCAGAAAAACGCAGTCTATTTCCTCGAACTCTACGTAAGCACGGGCAACGACGACTGGTTTTCCAGATTCGAGCAAGCCCTCCGCGTCCCCGAAGGCGATCGCGACGCCCGCCTCCAGCTCGAACGACCGCACCCCGATTGGAATGCCGTCCGCCGCGGTTTTATCCAGGGCGGAAACAGCCCCGACGACGTCGACGATCTCATCTTCGTGTTTCGCCGCATGCGCAACACTTCTTATGTCAGCGCGGCCGTGAGTATCTGGATGCAGGCCGACGCCGAGATCGCCCGCCTGCGCGGGCTCGGCGAACGCATCCACGCGCAGCGGTCCACGGCGGCGAATCTCCCGGCATTCTCATCCTCCGCGGCCGGCGATATTGAAAGGCTCAACAGCCGTCTGACGGCTCTCGAAGACCTTTTCTCCGCCACGTTGGGCGCCGGCGCACGATCCACCGGCAGAACGCTTCTCATCGCCATCGTGCTCCTCGCCATCGCGCTTTGGGCTATCGGCGTTTTGACCCTTCGCCGGCTCCTCCTGGCCTTCACCAGAGAGCGCGAGACCCTTCGCGCCACCATCGGCAACGCGCCTCTCGGCATTGTGCTGGTCGACGCCCCCAGCGGAAGGATTCGCATGGGCAACCCCCACGCCTGGCAGTTGCTGGGTGAGCGCCCCGAGGGCCAGGCTCACGCCGATTTCGCCACGGGATCGCGTGCCCGCAACCTCGACAACATTCCCCTGCGGCAATCGGAATATCCCGTCGCCAAAGCCCTCGCGGGTGAACTCGTGCCCGCTCAGAGCCTTCAGTGGGTTCGTCCCGACGGTGTCACCGTCTGCCTGCGGGTGAGCGCGGCCCCGATCCGCCGCCGTGGGGACATCGTTGGCGCCGTGGCCATTTTCGCCGATATCTCCGAAGAACGCGCGTTCGAGGAGGCACTCGTGCGCCAGTCCCGGGAACTGGCCCGTTCCAACGCCGATCTGGAACAGTTCGCCTATACCGCCAGCCACGATCTGCAGGAGCCTTTGCGGAACATCGCCATCTTTTCGCAGTTGCTCGCCCAGGATTACGCCGGACGCCTGGGCTCCGACGCCGACGGCATCATCCAAATCATCACAGGGTCGGTCGCGCGCATGAATCTGCTGATTCGCGATCTCCTCGCCTATTCACGCGTCGGCAATGCGGATGCCGCGCCGATGCAGCCCGTGAATCTGAACCAGACACTGGAATGGGCTCGCGGCAACCTGAGAGCGAAAATCCGCGATAGCCAGACAACGATCCATGCCGGAGAACTCCCCACGGTCCAGGGCGATCAGGTACAACTCGTGCAGGTTTTCCAGAATCTGATCGACAATGCAATCAAATATGCAGGAGGAAAGCAGCCTGTCGTCCGGATTTCCGCCGAGCGCGTCGCCGGGGAGTGGAGCATCACCGTAGCGGACAATGGCGAAGGCATCGACCCGCATCATCACCAGCAGATTTTCGGCGTCTTCAAGCGGCTGCACGGCCGCGAGGTGCCGGGGACCGGGATCGGGCTCGCGCTGGTCAAACGCGTGGTGGAACGCCACGGCGGCAAAATCCGCGTCGAATCCGCGGAGGGAGAAGGCGCGGCATTTATCTTTACGCTGCCCGCCGTCCCAACCGCTCAGCCCGAAAGTGCCGGACAGGGTCTTCTTGCGGCGAGCTGAACTGTCCCGCTCCAACCGGCTGCGATACCAATTCTCAGGATCGCGAGGCCCCGGCCAGAGCGGATTCGCTTTCCGGAACGGCTGAGCGATTTACTTCCCCCCGACTGACTTCCCAAAGATAAATTTCGTTGCCGTCCGGATCTTCCAGATGCGCGAAATTGCCGGACTCGTCCCGCGTAATTGAACCCTTGATCTGCGCGCCCGCTTCGCTCAGCCGCGCCACCACCCGGTCGATGCTCTCGTCGATTTCCATCCCGAGCATCATCGATCCCTTCGTCCCGGGCGCGGGATACCTGGGCGAAGCCGGATGTAAACCGATGGTGAGACCCTTCCCGGCCTCCACCGTGGCCCAGCTATCGCCGAAGCGGTTCGTGAGTTTCAGACGAAGAACTTCGGTATAAAATTTCACAGCCCGGTCCATGCTGGAGACGAATACGGTTGCGTTACCGCCTGAGATCATGCGTTTTGCTCCTTCCTTCATCGACAGTTTCTCCCAACGGCGTGACAATGAAAAGGGCCACTGCACAGGGCCACTGCAGTTGGCAACTGCACTGGGCAAATGACAAAACGATGAAAGCGAACCAAACATGAACCGGCGCGGCGACTTGTTCGTTCCTTCCATCGTGCTGGACCGGACTTCCGAAATCCCGATGCACCGGCAGATCCGTGACCAGCTTGCCCAGGCAATCCGCGCCGGCGCCATCCCCGGCGGCTCGCGCCTTCCGGCTACGCGCGTCATGGCCAGGCTCCTGCGGATCTCCAGAAATACCGTCTTCACAGCGTACGAAGAGCTGGCTGCCGACGATCTGATCCGGGGAGAACGGGGCATTGGCATGAGAGTCGACGCGCGCCCCGCGCTTCCCCGCGCAAACCACCTCGGCCTGAAGCAGGTGATCGGGGAGGCGCGCTATCCCGCGAGGATTCTTGCCTTCGGCGATCAGGACGAAAACCAGCTCTATATTCGCCTCTGAGAGCGGCTTCGTTCACAGACGGCGCAAATTTCCGCAAGTTCCCTGCTCGCTGCAATTTAGGTTTCGTTCCACGTCCCGGCTAAACCCGTTTCCCCGGCTGGTCGATGTTAATGATGAGCCAGTACTGGAGGATATTAATGAGATTTGGCCGAATCATCCTGTCGCTGGCCGCGTTCTGCGGGCCGGCGTGGAGCCAGACCGCGCTGACCACCATTCAGGACACGCTGTTCAAAGCCGACGGCACCAGATTCAACGGTACGCTGACCATCAGCTGGAGCACCTTCGACGCCGCCAACCTCGGCACGGTCGTGCAGCAGAGCAAAATCGTGCCGGTAGTCAACGGCAATCTGCTGGTGCAACTCGTGCCCAACGCGACCGCGCAGCCGCCCGCCAACGTCTACACCGTGAATTATCAAAGCGGCGGTAGCCAGCAATTCACCGAGACATGGACCGTTCCGGTCAGCGCCACACCCCTCACGGTCAGTGAAGTGCGAACCGGCGTGCAAACCACTTCGAGCGGAACCGGGAACACAACCAGCTCAAACCCCATCCCGGAATCCTCCGTCATAGGACTGGTGGCCGATCTTGCCCAGCGTCCCATTGCTGGCGTCGCTTTCGGCGCCAATGCCGTGGCCGTTGTCGACAACAACGGCAATCTCGAAACCGCGGTCGGCGATCCGGGTGAGTGCGTATTTGTGGATGGCACCACCGGCGCCTGTACCCCGCCGACGTACTCCGACGCGGAGACGCCCGGGGGCACGGTGGATGGCGTAAACAACGTGCTCAGTCTTGCCAATACACCGCTCGGATTGAGCCTGATGCTGTTTCGCAACGGTCTGGATCCCACGCCCCTTATTTCGACTACACCCTCTCCGGTTCGACC
>CAWBIS010000073.1:0-15289 GCA_963788485.1 Terriglobia bacterium | reverse complement strand
TTATCTGGTGCCTGACTTCGTTACGTATTGCTATGGCAGGCAGTTGAATCCCCCCTGCGACAAGCGGCTGGCCTTAGCCGTCAGTACCGGAGTGCCCGAAGCCGCCTTGGCCCAGAAAGAGAGCTGATAGTTGCCATTCATCAAGACGAAAAAGGTCATCCACGAACTCGCTGTCAAAGTACCACGCTGCGGTTGCCGTGGATCCCGCTGCCGTGGCATTCATGTTGAGCGACTGCGTGCCGCAGGTCGCGCAGAGATCGGTGGTATCGGAGAGCAGCTGCGCGCCCCCGCTCACCGATCCCCACATCCCGCCGTCCGACCCGCTCTCCCACCAGGATTCCGGCGTGGGAACGTCAACTTGCTCATAACAACCGTGTCGCCGACGCCGAACGCGGCGTTGCGCGGCGAGGATAGCGTAATCACCAGCACCGTATAGGTCGATTCGCCTACCAGCGGATAATTTCGGCCCGTATTCGGTGCAATAGTTACGTGCAGCCTAGCTCCGCGCCGCCCGATTGCGACTCGACTTTACCGTAAATGTTCCCCCCGCCCAGTCGTTCGGCGTTGGAAGATAGCCGTGCCCATGATCGAGAAAACTGGCCCCACCGCCCGGATCATGGAATATGAATGCCAGGATCTGGCGTTTGGTCAGTAGGGCGCACATGGAGTACGCAAAGATGAAGAACGCGATATTGGGATTGGCCTTTGTGGCGGGAACGGGTTTTGTCTTCCTCATGCCGCTTGCGGCGCAGAATGCGGCGCCTCCGACCCAGGGGGAAGGCAGAGGGGCAGGACGCGGTGCCGGTCGCGGCAGAGGAGCACCGGAGGAACCGGCCGGCCCTATGCCGAGACTGCCGGATGGCCACCCCGATATGGAAGGATTCTGGAATCCGCCGGCTATAACCGATATTGAACCTGCGCCGGCTCGTGCCGGCCGGGCTGGACGCGGTGGTGGCCCTCCCGGCGGCATCCCCGGTTTCGGTGGCTTCGCCGGCGCGGGCAACCGCATTGTCGATCCGGCCGACGGCAAAATTCCCTATAAACCCGAAGCGCGCGCGAAGCAGCAGGACATCCTCAAGAACCACATGGCGGACGAACCCGAACTCCATTGCTACCCCTCAGGCGTTCCGCACAGCGAATCGAATCAGTTCGGCGTGCAGATCATTCAAACGCCCGGCTACTTTGTGCAACTTTCCGAATTCATGCACACTGTGCGCATCATACCTACCGACGGCCGTCCCCATATCGATCCCAAAATCAAGTTGTTCCAGGGCGATCCGGTGGGCCACTGGGAAGGCGACACGCTCGTCGTGGATACGACCAATCAGAACACCAAGACCTGGTTCGACACCTCCGGCAACTTCAAGACCGAAAACCTTCACGTAACTGAGAAGTTTATTCCTCAGGATGCCAACACCATCGTTTACGAAGTGACGGTTACCGACCCCGATATTTACACGCAGCCCTGGACGGCGCACTGGAACATAGGCCGAAACCGGCAAACCAAAATGTCCGACGGTCATCCCTACGAGCAGATGGAGTTTGGTTGCATCGAAGGGAACGAGGATCTGCAGCATTACACCCAGACCAAGGGCGGCAAGGCCCCCGATAAGCGCTAAGAACGGGGCGGCCTAAATAACGAACGCCAGCCACACGAGCGCGGGTGACAAAGCGGTCGTGAGCAGGCAGTAAAAACAGTAAGCGCCGAAACGCGCCATATCGAAGACGCCCATAACATTTGCCAGCGCCGCTGCAATGGCCAGCGCGCGAATGGCATAACGAACCCACCCAATCTCCGGTCCGGGTAAAGTTAAAACGAGCAGGAGCCCGTACATCCCGGCTGCGAGCAAACCGTCCGGGATGCCGAAAGGCCGTGCAAAAGGCGCGTCGGCCACGGCTTCGCAGCCGTGCTTCAGCAGCGGACAACTCAGATGCTCCACCGCGCGAATCTGATATGCCCCGACGTAGAGCATGGCGAGCGCGCTGGCTGCGGAAACAGCGATAAGAAGGATCTTCGCGCTCAACACTCGAAACCTTCACCGGCCAAACCTCCACCGGCCAAACCTCCACCGGCCAAACCTCCACCGGAACGAAGTCGGGCGACAATCAGACTGTAGCCGACGATTCCTTTCTGAATTGCCCGCAAGGCCGCGTGCGCGAATCGCTTCGCCTGCTCGAAATCCGCGCCAGGCAAATCGAGCTTCTTCATTCGCGTCATCAATTCCAGACCCAGCAGCCTGCCCTGAACATCGCGCGCCATCCCGGCCAGCGCCTTATCGTGGACCTCAACCGCGTCAATCTGGAAGGAAGCCGCTTCGAGATAACCGGTGTATTCCGACACCGGCCGTGCGTCCGCAATGCAAGCGATCCAGGCCAGCAAACCCTCGAGTTCCTGCGGAAGCGCGCTCCGCCGCGTCAGATCGCTCAGGCCCACCTTGCCGTCCTCGCGCAGCACACGCGCGAACTCGCCGGCTGCCGCCGCTTTATCCGGAAACGTGCAGAACGCGCATTCGCAAATCACGCGATCGAAGCTCGCGTCCGGGAAATCGATGCATTCGGCGTCACCCTGCCGGAAACCGGCCAGTTCGGCCACGCCTGCCGCATCCGCTCTTAGCGTGGCTTCTTTGACGTTCTCGTCTCCGAAATCAACGCCCGTCACCGCGCAGCCAAATTCCTTCGCCAGAAAGATCGCGCTCTCCCCCTTGCCGCTGGCCACATCCAGAACCCGCAAGCCGGGTCGCAAATCCAGCAACACGCCCAGCCGGCGCGTCAACTGCAGTCCGCCGGGATGGAAAGAATCGCCCAGCAGCAGGCGCGCGAAGTCGCTTTCGTAAACGGCCGCGCAGCACTGCTTCAAAACAGCGGATTCACTCGCGCCTGTCATTGACATCCACATTCACCAGCGCACCAGGCGGGCTCGCGAACGAGAAGGTCACCGGCCGAACCTGGTAACGAACTCCCGCGCGCCGCGCCTCGCGTCTGTGCTTCTCCTGCGCCGTCAACTGCGCCTTCGCCTGTTCCCGGTAGCCGACGGTGTTGTACGCGCAGAACGGAATCTGTTTGCCGCCCGGCAGCAGAAACTCCTTGCAGCATTTCATCAGGTTCTTCTGGTTGAACGTCCACGGATCCATGAAATCCTGGAGCATGATCATGAAAATGAAGTCGGAGAGGCCCTTCACGTCGAGTCCGCCGTCCGGCAATCCGCAGGCGGCGCACGAGAACGCAAATTCCCGCGCCACTTTTTCCGATCCGAGCACCGCCGACGACGACCAGAGACCCTCGAGCGCTTTGCGTATCTCCGCGCCAAGGTCCGGCATCACTCGATTCGCGATGTAGTCGAGATAATCGTCGACCTTCAGAATGCGCGGAAGCGGAGTCACACTGCGGTCGTTGTCGACGTACGCGTACGTAACCGAATTGCAGGTCGGAAAGCAGCACGGCACCGGAATGAAATCCGATTTGAGAAACATTCCGCCGGTCTGTTCCGCGATCAGCGCGATGATATCGGGATTGGTCATGCGCTGCATGGGATCATGCCGGCTGTGCCGTCCTGCGTGAAACGCGGGCTGGAAGTTGATCCCTTTGACAGCCGGGTGATCGAGGCCGAAGCGCACAATTTCCCCGATCTCATGGTCGTTGACGCCGCGTTCGATTGCGGGAACGAGGATCACGGTGCAGCCGATCCCCGCCAGCCGTTCGAGTGCGCGCAGTTTAACCGGGAGAATATCGGGCTCGCCGCGAATGATCCGCCAGGTTTCGCTGTCGAACCCGTCGAACTGGAAGTAGATGTTCGGTCGCAACTCGGCCAGTTCGGCCAGAAAGCGATCGTCGGCGGCGATTCGCTTCCCGTTCGTGTTGAGCATGACATTTGGAATGCCGCGCTGCTGCGCCGCGCGCATCATCGCCACAATCTGCGGATGAATGGAAGGCTCGCCGCCCGAGAACTGCACCACCTGAGGGTCGCCTTCCGAAGCCACGTAGTGGTCGAGAATATCTTCCACTTCCTCCAGCGTCAGGCTGAAGCCCGGCCCGGCGTCGGCAAAACATAGCGGGCACGCCATGTCGCAGGCGCTGTTGACTTCGATGATGCCGAGGCAGGTATGCTGCTGGTGATCGGGGCAGAGTCCGCAATCGTGCGGGCAGCCGTCTTTCACTGAGGTCGCGAATTCCAGCGGAATGGTTCCTGGTTTATTGAATTTGGAGGAGTTCGTGTAAAGTTCCGCGTCGCCATACACGAGCGCCTCGAACACGCCGTGGTCCGGGCAGCGCTTGCGCAGGTACACTTTGTTGTTGCGAATCAGAAGGTGTCCGTCGACCACTCGGCGGCACTCCGGACAAATGCTTCGCGTCAGTTCGTAAAAAACGTAGTCCGCGTCATGCTTCAGATCTGCCACTCTTTAATATCTTCGCCCCGCCGGGACCGCCGGTTACGCACCGGGGTAAAATAGCACCGTCAGGTCATGACTCGCCGTATAATTCTCGGGGCGGCCGCCGTCGCGCTTGCATTTGCGCAGGGGAAACCCGCCGCGACCGTACACATTTACCGATACAAATTAAATGTGGGCAAGGCCGCCCATCCGATGGTCTCCTGCGACACTTTCCCGATTGCCAGACTTCAGAATGGCCGCGTGTACACCATGAAAGTATCCGCCGGGAAACATTCCTTCACGGTCGCCGACAACCCCATTGGTGTCGATGTCAAGATCGAAGGCGGAAAAGAATACTTTGTGCGTATCGATTATCCCGTCAATGCCTCGTTTGGTGTCGGTGCGACTCCGGTAGTCGTTGCTCCTGAGCAGGGGGCAAGAGAGGTTGAGTCGCTGCATCCACTGGATGCGTGGTACATCGAAAATGCCACCTGCGGTCAGCCCTGAAAGGTGTGGAGCGGGAGGCAACCTGCCGCCCATTATCAATCGGCGCGACGCCTGCCCGCTCCACGAAAACCCCGCTTACATCGACAGGATCTGATCGAAGAACGACCGGTATCGCCGTAACGCCTGCCGCATATCTTCAGTCGAAACTTCGTTGCCTTTCGACCAGATCCCCTCCAGGTTGGATTTCTCGTTGGCAAAAATTTCCGCCAACCGCTGAATTGCAGTCGCAACCAGACGGTCTGCCCGCTCCACGCTTCCATGGGGATCATCCACAAAATCGCCCTGGATCTGGCGCCATTGCGTTCGCAAATCGCTCGCTTCGTGCTCTTCGAACAGTGGCGCGTGGCCCGCCGGTTCGGTTTGAACCGTTTCTTCCCGTTTCAGGTTATTGGTTTCTACAAGTTCGGCTGTTGTCATCTTCTTGCTCCTGTGACCTCTTCGACATGACGGCCCAACAGATCTTCAAACAGCGCACGATAATGTTTCATGGCCATGCGCAGATCTTCCGTCGATGCCTGATTCCGCTCATCCCGCGCCGCGATGGCGTGGGCTGCGCGATAATGCTCGACCACCCGCGGGTGATCCACCGATATGTCCGCCGCGCGATTCTCAAAGTCTCCACCGATCGGATAGCCGATCGCCTGCATCGTGCGGTGCACCAGCCGGTCCGCATCGGCGACGGCGGCCCGCGGATCGTCCACGAATTTCTCCTGCGTCAAACGCCATTCGCGCGAAAATTGATCGCACTCCTGGCCCGAGAGCGGATGGATATGAAGCTTCTCCACCCGTTTCGCCCGGTTTTCCAGTTCGCGCTCGGCGCTGAACGTGTTGCCTCGTTCATGGACCACACGTTCGTACTCGGGTCCGAACCTCGATCTGAGTTTTTTTGTACGTAATCTGAGAAAGGCTACTACTGCAAACGCTATTGCAAGGATGGCGATGATCAGAAGCAACCAGGTTAATGGTGTCATTTCCCTCTCCTGCCTGAAGTCAGGCAACTCGCGGGCCAACGGTCCTGATATTCTCTGGTGAGATCGAGGTGAACAGCCGATGGACCGACGCCGCTTCATGAAGAACAGCACCGCTCTGGGTCTGGCGATGGCTCCGTTGACGCAATCGCGCGCACAAGGGCAGGAGAGTGCGGACGCGGCATCATCTAAAACAGCTGCGGCTCAAAATTTCTGGCCCAACGGCGCGCGTCTGGTGGTCTCGCTCTCAATGCAGTTTGAAACAGGCGCTCAGCCGGAGCGCGGCGCCAACGGACCGTGGGGCCAGCTGGACGTAAAATATCCGGATCTCGTGACGGAGAAATGGTACGAATACGGCTTCAAGGAAGGCGTACCGCGGCTACTCGACATGTACGATCGCCGTCGCGTGAAAATCACTTCGCACATGGTGGGGCTCGCCGTCGAGAAGCACCCGGAACTGGCAAAGGAGATCGTCGCACGCGGCCATGAGGCTTCGGCGCACGGGCAGACCTGGAATCCCATTTACATGCTGTCACGCGGAGAAGAGAGGGAGTCCATTGAGCGGGGCATGAAAACGGTCGAGCGAGTCACCGGCGTGCGGCCCCTCGGCTTCAACGCGCCCGGAATGCGCGCCACACCCAACACGCTCGATATCCTGCAGGAACTGGGCTTCCTCTATTACACCGACGACCTCAGCCGCGACGAGCCTTTTCTGGTGCCGGTGAAGCAGAAGCCGTTTGTGATCGTTCCCTATACGTTCCAGCTGAACGATTATCAGAATTACGAGAACCGCTGGCGCACCTGTGCCGATTTCGCCGGAGAGCTGAAGGCCGAATTCGATGCCCTCTACGCCGAATCCCTGAAGAAGCGCCGCATGATCTCCATCTCGGCGCATGATCGCGTGTCCCGGCCTTCGCGGGTCAAGGTTCTGGAAGACTTCATCATCTACGCCCAGCGCCATCCCGGCGTTGTCTTCATGAAGAAGGACGAGATCGCCCGCTTCGCCGCGGCTAGTCCAAAGACCGTCCGCGAGGGCGAGTTGGCGTAAGAAGTTCGGCCCGTTTTATCGCTTCGCTATCAAAGCCCGGTAAGTGCCCGCGACATTCTGCGGCCGCTGCACATCATAGAATTCCCAATCCTTGTAATCGGTCATCAGAACACTGGCCTGGGCCTGCTCCAGCGTCTGTCCGGCCGCGATCGCCCGCGCTACCGCATCCCGCAGGTCCTCGCGGTATTTGACGTTCGCGCTGACATCGGCTTTCCTGCCCAGCTTCCCGTGGCTGCAAACGAAGTATTCGAAATCCATCGCCTCGACCGCCTTCACCGCGGGAATCTCCTCCGGTGAAATCGGCCCGAATGGCAGCCGGTGCACCGTGATCCAGTCGGAGGCGAACAGGACATTGCTTCCGTCCACAAAGCGCACCAGCGTGTTGTCGTCGGCGTGAGCCGTCGGGCGCGAAATGATCTCGACACGCTTTCCGCCGATATTGATGTTCATGCGATCCGTGTAAGTCAGATCGGGAGCGCGCACGAATTGGATCGGGCCGCGCACGATTTCCGCTCCGCTCAACACGCCGTCGTGGTTTGCGTCGTACAGGGCGAACATGGTCTTGATCTGGCCCTGGGCTTCATCCGGCTCGATCTTTCCGTCCCCGTTCTTGTCCTGCGCCCGCACGCCGGGCGGCAGCGGCGTGTTTGCGGGCGGCATCGCGGTATTCTTCAGCATGTTTTCCTGTCCGATGAAGCGCGCCGTATCGGCATACACCGCCCCTCCCGAGGCGTGATCCCAGTGCGAATGGCTGTAGATGACATACTTCACCGGAACGTTGAAACGCCGAGTCATCTCCGCTTTCAGCCACGTGGCAAACTCGACGCCGATGGGTTCCACCAGAACGATTCCGTCCGGCGTCACCATGAAAACCGAGACATAATCGTCCATCCGCGCGTAGTAAACATCGCCCGTCAGCTTTCCGATTTCCTGGCCCTTGTAATCGGTCTGCTGATAGAAAGACCGCTGCTGCGCCACCGCGCCCGTCACCATCGCGGACAGCGCGAGGAGGCCAGCCGCATACTTCGTTTTCATGACCCTGAATTTTATCCTGGTTCGCTGTTAATATCGTTAGGCATCGGCAGCCATGACCGCTCCAAATTGTTTCCTGATGCTGGGCTTAGCCTTTCTCCCCGTGAGTCTCTTCGCACAATGGCCTTCCTGGCCGCCCCTCGGCGAGCCGCGGACTCCCGATGGAAAACCGAATCTCACCGCCCCCGCTCCGCGCACACCCGACGGCAAGCCCGATCTCTCCGGCGTCTGGGACCGCGGAATCGCGGCGCGTCCTCCCGGCTACACGCCGCCGCCAGGTCCGCCGCCCCCAGGTGTTTCCGGCACGCAGCCTCCGCCCGGTCCCATGCCGTTCCAGAATCTTCCTTCCGCGGTCGCGGGCGGCTTGCCAATGCTGCCGTGGGCCGCCGAGCTTCGCAGTCGACGCCTCGCGAGCAACAGCAAGGATCACCCCGACGCGCACTGTCTTCCGCTCAATCCCGTTCAGCTTCACAGCCATCCGCAGCCACGCAAGATCGTCCAGGCCCCCGGATTGATTCTCATTATGTATGAAGCCAACAACGGCCTCCGGCAGATCTTCATGGACGGGCGAACTTTGCCGAGTGGCGATGCAGAGCCCTGGTGGTATGGTTACTCGATCGGCCACTGGGACGGAGACACGCTCGTGGTCGAAACCACCGGTTTCAAGGATAATGGCTGGATCGATGAGCAGGGCACGCCGATCACGAGCACTGGAAAACTGATTGAGCGTTTCCGGCGCTTGAACTACGGCAACCTCGAGATTGAGGTCACAGTGGACGATCCGAAGACCTTTACAAAGCCGTGGAGTTTCAAACTGAATCAGAAACTGATGCCGGATACCGACCTGATCGAATTCGTCTGTCTCGAGAATAATACGAGCGTTCGCCACCTGGTCGGCAAATAAGCGGGGCAGGTTCCCAACCTGTCCTACACTTCGACGATGACCCGATTGCGTCCGGCGGATTTGGCCCGGTAAAGAGCGCGATCGGCCGCTTCCATCACTTCCTTCACATCCGCGTCGACGTCCGATTTGGCTACGCCGAAGGTCGCTGTGACAGAGAACGTGGAGCCTGCGCCCATGCCGAAGGCGAGGGTGCAGAGACGGTCGCGAATCCGTTCGGCGACTGTGGCGGCTTCGGTTTCGTCGGTTCCCGGCAGCACAAAACAGAACTCGTCGCCTCCCAGGCGTCCCGCGATATCGCCCGTTCGCAGTTCGGCGCGCACGATGCTGCCGATCGCTTCCAGTACTTCATCGCCGGCGCCGTGGCCGTAGCGGTCGTTGATTTCCTTGAAGTGATCGACGTCGAACAGGCAGATCGAAACCTCGGATCGTTCGATGCTGGACCGCCGCAGCGCGGTCTGCAGCCGCGTCCAGAAGTAGTGGCGATTGGCAAGTCCGGTAAGCGCGTCGAAGTTCGCCTGATACGCCAGTTTTTCCTGCGCCGCTTTACGCGCGGTGATGTCCTGAGCGATGCCGACAATCTGCCGCACTAACCCGTCGGCGCTTCTTTCGAAAGGCGTGTCGCGCCCGGACAGCCATACCCAGTGGCCATCGGCGTGGCGCGCCCGGTACTCCAGCCGCCGCACCTCGCCGTCCCCCGCGTACCGCAGCGCCTCGTGGTGTGATTTCAGCAGCGCCTGGTCGTCGGGATGGATCAGATTCGAAAGCAAACCCCGCGTCTCGCGGATCTCGTCCGGGTTATGGCCGAGTACCGCGATCACCTCCCGGTTGCTGAAGATGTTGCGCCGCTCGATCAGATCGTAGACATAGAGAATACCTGGCGTGGTGGCCGCAATCCGCTCGATGAACCGGCGGCTTTTCTGCAGCTCCAGTTCGGCGCCCTTACGCTTCGTGATGTCGCGGGCGATGGCCTGAAATCCCACGATCTTACCCGAGTCGAGGACGAGCTGAACGTTTTGACCGATCCAGCGCTCGGCGCCATGTCCATCGATGATCGGAAACTCGTAATAAGTGCTCTTCTGCCTGCGTCCGAACTGGCGGAGGTAGAAACGTTCCGTTCGCCGGCGTTTATCCTGGCGGATCAGCCTGAGATAGGAGCGGCCGATCACTTCATCTCCGGCGAAGTGCAGCATGGCGAGCAGCGCCTGGTTGCAAAAGGTAAACCGGCCCTGCTCGTCGGTCCGGCAAATGGCGTCCCCGGCGAGTTCCACGACCTGGCGGTACTGTTCCTCCTGCGTCATCAGCGCTCTTTCCATCGCGGCGCGCTTGTCGAGGTCCCTTAATATCCGCCGGCTCCCGACGATACCAAGGAATACACAGGATAAGACCAGGAGAATGAGCAGGCGGCGACTCGTTCCCGTCTCCTGCGCCTCGAGGGCCGTCTCGTGGCGTACGATCCGGCTTTCGTTCTGTTCCATCGCGAGAACCAGGGCGCGCAAGGCCGAATCGAAACCGCTGTGATCGAGGTCCGAGATCGCCTGAATCAGATCGTCGCGGCTCCCCGACCGTGCGCCGGGCGTCAGCTCCGCTGTCTGCCGGTCGATGAGGCGTCGCAGTTTCTGACTGTCCTGCCGTTGCCCGGAATCGGCCGAGACCATGCTCTCGAATTCGCTGCTGAGAGCATTCGCCTGGGCGAGATCGGCCAGGCAGCGGGGTAGATATCGGGGATCCGGGCTGGAAATGAAGATACGGGCGGCGGTACCGGCGTCGAGCGAGGCAGACGATATCTGCTCCAGGCGCTCGATAATTTCGTGGGCCTGCGCGACTTTGCGGGCGCTGTCCTCGAAAGCGAAATTGCGCACCGCGTTGGCGATCACAATCACCCCGAAGAGCCCAAATCCCGCGAAAAATCCCGCCTTGATCCGCGTAGTACCCGTCAAAACACGATTTTGGGTGTTCCAGTGCCCCGGTTCAAGTATGCGTAAGATGACCCGGAGATAGTATCCGCGGTTAGTTTTTGATTATTTCTTCACGTGTTTTTCGAGCATCCGTCGGCGAACGACGGCTCCATAGACGTTCCCCTCGGCGTCCACACCGACGCCTTCGGCGCCACTGTGCTCCGGGCGCGCGGATTCCGAGTCTTCGATGAACGCGGTAACTATGCCGTCTTTGACGCTGCCAATGCGGATGCCTTTCTTAAACAAGGAGGTCTCGCCGGCGCCTGTATCGGGCCCGGACTCCGAATCGGTGACATAGATGGTGTCGTCCTTCGTGATATAGATGCCGCTGGGCCTGCCGAATTGCTTCCACATATCGAGGAAGTGCCCTTCCTGATTGAAGATCTGGATGCGGTTGTTGATGCGGTCGCCTACGAAAATGCGTCCATGGGAGTCCATGGCAATGGTGTGCGGCTCCTGAAATTCCCCGGGCTGAGTGCCTTTCTTCCCCCACTGTTTGATGAACTTGCCGTCTTTCGAGAACTTCACGATGCGATTGTTGGGAGCGCTGTTGGTGGCCGTATCGCGATGGCCATCGGCCACGAAAATGTCGCCGTTCGGCGCAACTACTACATCGGTCGGTTGGTTGAATGTGTCTGGGCCGTCGCCGGCGACTCCCGCCTTGCCGAGGGTCAGCAGAAGCTTACCATCCGGGCTGAATTTGAAGACCTGATTGCCTTTACCATCCATCATGCCGGCGTCGGTGGCCCAGAAGTTTCCCTGCGAATCGATGGTTGAGCCGTGCGGAAAAACGAACATCCCAGCGCCCCAGGCCTTCAGCAGTTTACCCGACTTGTCGAACTTGAGGATCGGGTCTTCGGGCCGTCCGGCGCAGGAGTTTTCATGACAGCGGTAGAGGACGTAGATATTGCCGTCGGGTCCGGCTTCGACGCCGGTTACGGCGGCCCAGGGCAGTCCATTCGGTGGATGAGCCCAGTCGGTGATGGTGCGATATGGCTGAGGAAGGTCTTCATTACCGGCCGTCACCGGCTCCATGCCTTTAGCTCCATATACCGGCTTGGCTGCAGGCCCTTTGAGCAAGGCGATCAGAGCTCCGGCGGCGTCGGAGTTCTGTGTTTGCGCGCTCGCGCCGGCCGCAAAGTTGACGTAACTCTGGAGATCCGGGGGAAGCGCACCCACGATCTCGATGCCGGGTACGGTCATCACTTCGCTGATCAGGGTCAGGACGATGGCGGTTTTGCCCGCGGCGACGCTTTGCATCGCCGGACCCGAACCCTGGGTGAGGACGATCTTCGGTTTCACCTTGTCGGTAATCCCGAGGCGATCGAACATCTGATCCAGATGCACGCGGCTGGCGCCGTCGCCGGCGTAGGTGATCGATTGTGTCTCCAAAAGCGTTTTCCTGAGAGCCGCGGACGTCGAGACATCCGGACGGAGAGCGCCCTTGCGGACGGCGACGCCAATGCCGGCTCGGGACAAATCGGTCCGCGTCGCAGCGGCGAGTTTATGCTCTTTCACGAGGTTCGAGATCGCATCGGAGGTGAGGATCGCCACGTCGAACGCGATTCCGGCCTCGATCTTCTTTTCGAGGCTCGTCGTAGTGCCGAATTCGATCAGGAGCGGACGTCCGGCCGCCTTCTCGGCCTTCGGCTGGAGTTCGAGAATCACCGCCTTCACGCCGTTCGAGGCCATGACATGCAAGGGCGCGGTCTGCGCGCAAAGCGAGAGTGCTGCGGCGACGGTCAGAGCCGCGCTGCGGAGAATGCTCATAGCAAGAGAGTCTATCGCTTGACCGCCAGAGTCAAGCCGTCCGCGAATGGAAGCAGGATGGCGTCGACGCGGTCGTCCCGATGAATGAAGGGATTCAACTCGGCGATCGCGAGCGAGTCGCGATCCCCGGCAGGTGGAGCGACGGCTCTCCCGCTGAAAAGCATATTATCGAGCGCAATCACGCCCCCGGAGCGGAGCAGAGTCAGGCATTGCTCATAATAGCCGCGGTAGCCGGTTTTGTCGGCATCGATGAAAGCGAAATCGAACCGGCCACTTTCGCCCGCCGCTATCAGGTGGTCGAGGGTTTCCCGGGCGGGAGCGATGCGCAAGTCGATCTTGCTCGCCACCCCCGCTTCGGCCCAGTAACGGCGCGCGACGGCGGTGTACTCCTCGCTGACATCGCAGGCGATAAGCGTACCATCCGGGGGAAGAGCCAATGCGATAGCCGTGGAACTGTAACCGGTGAAAACGCCGATTTCGAGGGCTCGTTTAGCGCCCGTCATCTTGATGAGCACTCGCAGAAACTGGCCATGCTCGGGCGGAATTTGAAAGTTCACCTTCGGGTGAGATGCGGTTTCCCCGCGCAGACGTGCAAGCACATCCGGTTCGTGAACGCTGTTCTTTAATACGTAATCGACGATGCCGGGATCGATCAGTCCTTCATAGCGAGACATAGGCGCAGCCGGTGGTCCGGTCGACGCCCTGGCCGGGATGCGTACAGCCCGAGAAGCGCGAGTGAACCTCCGAGAAGTCCCAGTGTAGCCGGTTCGGATACGGCGCCCTGTGCCGTCGAGAGATCCGACGTGAGCGCCTCGTTTGTGGCGAAGACCTCCGAACTGGTCATTCCCAGTCCGTAGAGTTGCTGCAGAAGAGCAGGGTCGTTCTCGACCTGTTCCACGACCGCGAGCCAGGATTCCATGGTTTCGATATTGGCCTCGCTCGTCCATTGATTGGCCGGATCGAAGGTCAGAAACCAGCCCGCGATATCCGACGCTGGCACGTCCGCGATGCCGTCGTCGAGGATCGAAGAGTCGCTGTCAGTGGTATTCGGCGGGGCGGTTGTCTGGCAGTAGAGCCACCCGGCGGAGAGAGCCGCCAATAAGATCAATTTCGGAAGATTTCGCATCCCATTACACCCCCGTCAATTCAGCGTTACATTCGTGCGGGGTCGATGAGCGTACCAGAACCCTTGCATAACACGCTGATCGCTCGAACGGCCAGGGGGCTTGCCAATCCGCCCGCAGGTTTACCAACCTGCCCTGGAATTGATCGGCTCCAACGGGAGAGAACTTTACCTTTATTCCGGGCGATTAATCATGAAGGTCGCCGTACCTTCGAAGAACTCGCGCAGCAAAGCCTCGGCTTGCGGATCCAGGTTGGCTTCGGCAAATGCTTTATTCATCAGCATCATCCAACGATTGCGCGCAGCCCGGCTGATGGGGAAGGGAGCATGGCGCATCCGCAGGCGCGGGTGGCCGCGCTGCTCGATGTAACGCTGCGGTCCCCCAAATCGGGAGATCAGAAATTCGCGGAGGCGCTCCTCCGCGCCGGCGAGATCGTCTTGCGGATACATGGGCCCGAGCACATCGTCCTCCGGGATCTGGCGGTAAAATGCGGCGATCAAACGGCGGAATCCGTCTTCTCCGATGACCGAATAAATTTCCTGGTCGTCCATGGGCGTGCCGGCAGGCGAAGGGACCAGTATCGCATCCGGCCGGGAGATAATAACGGAAAGCCCTCACGGATGGAATTCAAGGAACAACTGCGGGAGCAGGTCGATATCGTGCGTGTGGTGGGAGAGTACGTGCGACTGCGGCGCGTCGGGAAACGTTACTCCGGTCTTTGTCCGTTCCACAACGAGAAAACGCCCTCATTTTCGGTTTCGCCCGAACATCAGTACTTCAAGTGCTTCGGTTGCGACGCCAAAGGGGACGTTTTCAAGTTCGTCGAGATGATCGAGGGTCTGACGTTTTTCGAGGCGCTCAGGAAGCTTGCCGATCAGCATGGCATGGCGCTGCCGAAACAGTCGTTCGCCAGCGACGACGAGACCCGCCTGAAGGCGGCTTTGTATGAGATGCATGAGATTGCGGCGAATCATTTCCGGTCGAATCTCGCAGGGGCCAACGGAGCCGCCGCGCGTGCGTACCTGGCGAAGCGCGGTGCCGGAGAGGCTGTGGTGCAGCAGTTCGGCCTGGGGCTGGCCGACGGTTCGGGCCGCTCCATGCTGCGGGTTCTGGAACAGCGTGGATTCAAACCCGAGCAGATGGAAGCGTCCGGTCTGGTGGGCCGGCGCGATGACGGGTCCTTTTACGACCGCTTCCGCAACCGCCTGATATTTCCTATTCACAACGAATCGGGCAAGGTGATCGCGTTCGGCGGCCGGGCGCTCGATCCCGAGGACAAGGCGAAGTACCTCAACTCGCCTGAAACGAAGATCTATCGGAAGTCAAACGTGCTTTACAACCTGCACCGGGCCAAAGAGGCGGCGATGAAGCTCGATCGGATCGTGCTGGTCGAAGGTTATATGGATGCAATCGGGGCGTGGCAGGCGGGCGTCAGGGAGGTAGTCGCATCATGCGGCACGGCTCTGACAGTCGAACAGATCCGGTCCATGAAGCGGCATTCGTTGAATCTCTATTTAAATTTCGACCCGGATGCGGCGGGCGCGAAGGCCAGCGAACGCTCGATCAAACTACTGCTCGACGAAAGCATGAAAGTGCGAATTGTAGAACTCGAAG
>CAWBIS010000072.1:0-11709 GCA_963788485.1 Terriglobia bacterium | reverse complement strand
CGCGGCGAGTGGTCCCCTTGATCGGACGCGATTCGGCGCGGCGCTCCGGATCGATGCGCAGGAAACATTCAGGAGAGCTGGATGCGACCTCAATTCCGCCCAGCTTCAGATACGCGGAATATGGCGCCGGGTTGGTGCGCCGCAGCGTTTCGTAGTAATCGAGCGCGGGGAGATTTGTGTTGAGGCGCACCTTGTTGGTCAGGCAAAGCTCGTAGCTCTCGCCCGCGGCAATAAATTCGAGACATTGCCGAATTCGGTCCAGATACGCGGACCGGGATATGGCGAAGCGATGGGCGGGTTTCGGTTCGCACGGTGCGTCGGCGGCAATAGCCTTGATCGCCGCGATGCGCCGCTCGATGTCGTCCAGCCACTGTTCGGCGCATTGGCCCGAGGCGACGAGATAGAGAATGCTTTCCGCGTGATCGACGGCGAGGAAACGCTCGACGCGCAGGAGAACGGAATCGGGCAGAGCGGATCGATGCTTGTTTTCCGCGCCGCATTCGGCCTTGAGTTCGTAGCCGAAGTAACCGATGTACCCGCCGGTGAACGGGAAGGGAACTGGCGGCGTTTCGATTCGCGTCTCGCGCAGTTTTTGCCCGATCCAGTCGAAAACGGGTTCTCCAGGCCGGCTGGTGTGAACCTCGGTCGAGCTTCCCATCCAGGAAAAGCGGCTGCGTTCGGTGGCGAGCGAGCTGTCGAGCCAGAAGGCGTACTCTTTATCCGCGAAGAGTGCCCTGAAAAGAGCTTCGGGGGAATGCCGCAGCGGCAATTGGCGAACTGTCGCTTTCAGGGTGACGGCGGCCTCGCCGATCAAAAGGAAGTTCCGAACCAGATCGATGCCATACTCCGTCGAGATCGATTCGGGATGAAACTGCACACCCCACAGCGGGCGCGTAACGTGGCGCAGCGCCATCACGGCGCCATCCGCGGTCCATGCGATTTTGCGCAGGCTGGGAGGCAGCGGCTCCATCACGGCCAGGGAATGATAGCGAATGGCGGAGAAGCGCCGGGGTATCCCGCGAAACAGATCGTCGCCGTTGTGGATGATCTCGCTTGCGTAGCCGTGAACCGGAACAGTCTGCCGCACGTCCGCCCCAAACGCCGCTGCGATTCCCTGATGCCCCAGGCACACCCCCAGCACGGGAACGGCGGCGTGGCGGATGACATCGGCCGAGACGCCGAAATCGCGCTGCCGGTCCGGGCGGCCGGGTCCCGGGGAAATGATCACGCTGCTGAACTCGAGACCGCGAATCTCCTCCCACGTCATCTCGTCGTTGCGGATCACCCGCGGCGTTTCGCCCGTGGCCATCGCCACCAGACTGACGAGGTTGAAGGTGAAGGAATCGTAGTTATCGATAATTAAAGTCGGCAAGGCGGCCAGTCCGGGCAATAAACTGCTGATGCGTCCAGTATGGACGAACGTCATGTGAAGTGCGATGTCTGCGGCGGAAGTGGCCAGTGTACCGAATGCAAGGGCACCGGCAACGGCGGACAATGTTTCAATTGCGCGGGTACCGGCCAGTGCCCGCAGTGTCAGGGGAGCGGCCGGCGCCGGGCGGAGAACGTAAAGTAGTGTATTGACGAACACGACGGCGGCGCCAAAGCCGCAGAAGCGATCGCGCGGCGCGGCTTTCCTGGTCGCGGCTGGAATTTTCCTCAGCCGGATCGCCGGTCTGCTCCGTGAAGGCGTCTTCTCCCATTACTTCGGCAACTCAGACGCCGCGGACGCTTTCCGCCAGGCGCTCCGCATCCCCAATTTTCTGCAGAATCTCTTTGGCGAGGGAGTGCTCTCGGCTTCCTTCATTCCAGTCTATGCGGGCCTGCTCGCCCGCCATCAGAGGGAACGGGAAGAAGAAGCCGGGCGCGTTGCCGGGGCTGTATTTGCCATTCTGTTTCTGTTGACTTCGGTTCTGGTGCTGGCCGGAGTTTACGCCACGCCGCTGTTGATCTTCGCCATCGCGCCGGGTTATCACGGCGCCAAGCGCGAGTTGACGATCTCGCTGGTGCGAATTCTGTTTCCGGGCGCGGGGCTGCTCGTGCTGTCGGCGTGGTGCCTCGGCATTCTGAACAGCCATCGCCGCTTTTTCCTTTCCTACAGCGTGCCGGTGCTCTGGAACATCGCGATGATTGCGGCTCTGCTCTGGTTTGGCCCGAAGACGGGGCAGGACGGGCTGGCGAAGATCGTCGCCTGGGCTTCGGTGGCGGGAAGCGCAGCCATGTTCTTCGCCCAGTTGCCGGTGGTGCTGAGGCTGGTGCCGGCGCTGCGCATCCAGTTGACGACGCATCTCGAAAGCGTTCGTATTGTGATCCGGAACTTCGGACCGGTGTTCGTGAGCCGCGGCGTGGTGCAACTCAGCGCGTACGTGGATTCGGTGATTGCCAGTATCCTGCCCACGGGGGCGGCTTCGGCGCTCTCCAATGCGCAAACCATCTATCTTCTCCCCGTGAGTCTGTTCGGGATGTCGATCTCGGCATCCGAATTGCCCGAAATGTCGCGCGCCGTGGGAGCGGACGCGGATTTCGCCGCCAATCTGCGATCGCGCCTGAAGAACGGACTGCGCAATATCGCGTTTCTGGTGATTCCATCGGTGGTCGCGTTCATGGTCCTGGGCGACGTGATTGCGGGCGCGATTTACCAGAGCGGAAAGTTCACGCGCACGGATACGGTTTGGGAGTGGGGCATCCTGGCGGGATCGGGCATCGGGCTGCTGGCTTCGACGCAGGGGCGCCTCTATTCTTCCGCGTTCTATGCCTTGAAAGACACGCGCACGCCTCTGAAGTTCGCCATTGTGCGCATTTCGCTGACGACGGTGCTGGGGTACCTCTGCGCCATCCCGGCGCCGCACCTGATCGGAATGGCGCCCAAGTGGGGCGTTGCCGGGCTGACTGCGTCGGCGGGAGTCAGCGGCTGGGTCGAGTTCCTTCTGCTGCGGCGCGCGCTCGGGCGGCGAATTGGTTCCGAGCCGGTGGGCGCGGGATATCTGACGCGATTGTGGATCGCCGCGGTTCTCTCGGCGGGAGTGGCGTTCACGATCAAGCTCGCCGTGGGCGTCGTTCACCCGAAGCTGACGGCGGCGGTGGTGTTAGCGCCTTATGGGATGCTCTACCTGTTGCTGGCTGAGGGGAAGAATTTCCGGAATCGAATCCGGAGCCTGGTGCGGCGGCGTTAGCGCTTTTTACGATTACCGTCCCATATCAGATCAGGCCGTCGCGGATGGCCAGGCGCACCAGTTCACCGATGGAATCGACGCGCAGTTTCGCCAGCACGCTCGCGTGATGGGTTTCCGCCGTCCGGACGCTCATGCCGAGTTCATTCGCGAGTTCCTTATTGCTTTTTCCCATTGCAAGGAGGTGCATCACTTCCAACTCCCGCGGCGTGAGGAGAAACTGCGACGGGATGAAATCGGGCGATGAGATGTCGTCGAGCGGCCGTGCCGCGCCGCGGGAGGCGAAAAACGGTTCGCCCGCCAGCACTCGTTCGATGGCGCCGACGAGCGCTTTGGGCGCCTCGTTTTTGATCAGATAGGCGCTTACGCCCGTTTTCTGCAACTGCTTCAGAATGGGGGCGGCGGAATGCATGCTCAGCACAACGACGCGAATGCCCGGCACCGTCGCAAGCAATCGTTCGGCAGCCTGCAGACCGCTCATCTCCGGCATGGCGAGGTCGAGAATCGCCACCTCCGGGCGCAATTCTTTGGCCCGCTCAACGGCTTCCGCCCCGTTTGCCGCTTCGGCCACGATTTTCCATTCCGGGTGACTGCGGGCGATGATGCTGATCAGGCCCCTGCGAACGAGTTCGTGATCGTCCGCGATCAGAATCTCGACCGGACTCATCGCCGGCGCCCCGACATCGACGATTGTCCGATGTACCAGACGACCCGCGCGCAACAGCACGGGCGGACGCAATCCGACAGGTCAGTTTGCTCCGTCACGGGAGAGGCTCAGTTCCACGGCGCCCGGATACCCAATAATCATTGTAATACCGCCCGTTATTACTTGCCGATGCAAAAAGTCGTGAATATCCGGTTCAGAATTTCATCGGCTGTGGTGGCGCCGGTGATGGCGTCGATCGGTTGCAGTGCGCAATACAGATCCAGCAGCAGTAATTCGTGAGGCGAACCCGAGTGGACGGCGGCGCGGGCTCTTTCAAGCATCGGCAGCGCTTCGAGCAGCAGATTCTCCTGACGCAGGCTGGTGATGAATCCACCCTGCAATTCCAGTTCGCCCCGCGGCGCCATGGCGTCGAACACGGCCTGGCGGAGACTCTCGATTCCCTCGCCTGTCAATGCGGACACCGCGATTTCCCCATCTATGGCAAGGAAGCCGGGCAGATCGCATTTATTCGCGACAACGATCGCGCGCCCCTGGCCGCGGGACTGCGCGATTAAACTCTCATCTTCCGTGGATCTGCGCGCCGAGCCATCGACCACGACCAGAGTCAGGTCCGCATCGGCCATGGCCCGAAAGCTGCGCTCGATACCGAGCTTTTCGATATGCTCGTCGGTCTCGCGAATGCCGGCGGTGTCTACAAGGCGCACGGGAATTCCGGAAAATTCGGCCATTTCCGAAATTAAATCCCGGGTAGTTCCAGGAATTTCCGTGACAATGGCGCGATCCTGATCGAGTAATCGATTAAACAGGCTGCTTTTTCCGGCATTGGGGCGCCCGACAATGGCCAGCGAAAAACCGGCGCGAACCAGATTGCCGTAGCGGAAGCTGCGAGCGAGCGCGCGGGTCTGTTCGACGACCGGTTCGAGCCTGCGGAGGAGTTCCGGCGCCGGCGCCACGCTGATATCGTCCTCGGCGAAATCGATGCCGGCTTCGAGCAGCGCGATGAGTTCCAGCAATTGCGCCTTCACCGGAGCGAGGCGGCGGGATACCGAACCATGCGTCTGTTGCGCCGCGACCCGCGCCTGGTAAAGCGTCGTGGCGTCGATGAGATCGCGCACCGCCTCCGCCTGCGGCAGATCGATGCGGCCGTTGAGGAACGCCCGCAAGGTAAATTCACCGGGCTCGGCCAGGCGCGCGCCCGCGCGTACAGCGCGATCGAGGCAATGCCGAAGGACGACAGGCGCGCCATGGCAGGAGATTTCGATCACATCTTCCGCCGTGTAGGAGCGCGGCGACGCAAAGTATGTAACGACCACCTCGTCGACCATGCGGCCCTCGTCGTCGAGCAATTCGCCCAGACAGGCGGCCCAGGTACGGAGTTCGGTTTTCAGGTTTACAAGAGACCGCGCGATATGCGCCGAAGCCTGCCCGGACAGGCGGACGATACCGATGCCGCCCCGGCCGGCCGGCGTGGAAATGGCGGCAATAGTGTCGTTGAGGTTCAGCGGCGGCTGCGCGGCGGACGTCTGTCGCCGCGCCGGTCGCCGTCACGTCCGCCAGGGCGGCGTTCGGCTTCGCGCTGATAACGCTGCGGCGGTGGAGGCGGCAAGTCCGGCAGAGACGCCATGCCGGCGGGATAAATGACGACGTGCCGGAACGGGCCCGTGCCGGCGCTTTCGCTGCGCAGTTCGTGTTCGTTGCGCAGAGCGATATGAATCACGCGGCGCTCCCGGCTGTTCAGGGGATTGAAGCGGAAAGGCGTTCCGGTATGCTTCACCTTTTCCGCCGCCGCCAGCGCGCTCAGCCGCAGTTCTTCGATGCGCAAGGCACGATAATCGTTGGCGTCGAAGGAGATGCGGGAATGATCGTCGGAGTGCAGCCGCAGCATTTCCTGCGTAACCAGCTCCAGAGCGAGCAATAATTCGGCCCGATTCGCGAGCAGCAGATCCACATCGCGGCCGTTGAATTTTACGATAATGTCGGGGTCTTCGAAATCCGGGTGCGCATGCACACCGGGCTCGATGACGAAGTCGAGCTCGAACTTACCGCTGGCAATAACGCGATGAAGAAACTGTTCGATGCGGGGACCAGTTTCATGAACCGAATACTTGGGATTCAAGCCCTCTTCCTACCATCCTTTGCGATCACCTTCTTCGCCGCGGCGATCTCGACAGGACCCGCCGTTTTGTTGAAGAACCACTGCTGGGCCATGCCCACCAGATTGCCAGTGAGCCAGTATAACACCACTCCGCTCGAAAGGTTCCAGAAGATAAACAGATACATGAGCGGCATCAATTGCATCATTTTCTGCTGGCTGGCGTCGCCGGTGGCGGGCGGTGGAGTCATTTTCTGCAGCGCGAAGCTGGTGACCACCATGATTAATGGCAGAAAGTGAATGTCGAAATGTTCGTGCTGCGACAAATCGCCCACCCAGAGCCAGCTCGCATGGCGCAGTTCGATCGAAACTCCCAGCACTTTGTAAAACGCATAGATGAACGGCATCTGGATCACCAGTGGAATACAACCACCCATGGGATTCACGCCGTGCTTCTTGTAGAGATCCATGATCTCCTGCTGCTTGTTGGAGGCGCGGGGATCGCTCATGCCGATACCCTTGTACTTGTCGGTGATCTTCTTCATCTCCGGCTGCAGGGCCTGCATTTTGCGCGAAGACTTGAGACTGGTCAGCTTCAGGGGGAACAGCGCGACGTTGATGATGACGGTGAGCAGAATGATCGCCCAGCCATAGTTGTGCACGAACGTATCGTTCAGGAAATGCAGCACCATGAACAGGGGCTTGGCGACGATGCCAAACCAGCCCCAGTCGACGATGCCGTCCAGCTTGGGATTCACCTGATGCAGCAGCGAGAGTTCCTTGGGGCCGATGTAAATGCCGAACTGATTGCGCGCGTTGCCGCCCACCGCGACCCCCGGATAGGGGTCTTCGGAGCTGTTCACGGGCGAGGCTACGATGTCGTCGTACGTGGTTGTCTGCAGCGAGGTATTCGGCGGAGGCAGGAAGGCTGCGGCGAAATACTGATCGTCGATACCTGCAAACGAGAAGTTTCCATCCGCGTTGACGGGGCCGTTTTTGGCCGACTTCGCGGCGTCACGCACGAGTTTGTTGCGTGCCAGATCGTAATGAATGGTTGCCTGTTGCCCGGCGGCGTTCTGCACGGCCATATCGCCGAAGCCGCCGCGCCATTCGACCAGATGCGGAACGCCCGCGCCGTTGAGGGTGACCTCGTCGGAGTACTGCACGAGATAACCGTCGGGCTCGAAGGCAAAAGTCTTGATGGCGTGAGTGCCGCCGTCGGAATATTCAAACCTGACTGTGTCGGGAGTCTGGTGGACGACCCAAAGGGCGTTATTGAGGTCGGCGCTTGGCTGCTTGTCCCGGAAAGTGAATGAAAACGGGCGGCCGGCTTTTGCGTCGCCCTTCTGGTTTACCAGTTCGAGCGGCATTCCGGCGTTGTCTTTGAATTTCTTCAAAGTCCAGCTCTTTACCGTGGCGCCGCGGTTGGTGAAGACCACGTGGAAGAGATTGGTGTCGATCGTCTGATCCTGCTGGCCCGAAGCCATGATCGCGCCGGCCGGAGGTTGGGACTGGGGCGCGCTCTCCGGCCTGGCCGAGGAACTGATGGGCGCTCCGCCGGCCGTGGCAACCGTTTCCGGCTTGCTTGCCGCCGGCGGTTTCTGGATTGTCTGGGTTTTCTGTTCCGTCTGCGGCGCAAGACCGAGCTTGCGATAAACGTATGGGGTGGCGAGGAGGATCAGACCCATCAGCACGAATGCCAGCAGCATTCGCACTTCATTCGAGAGCTCTTTCGGTTTGTTGGGCGGTGTGGGGGAACTCATTCTGACTTTCAGGCGCTGACTTTCAGGCGGTGCGCCGCGGTACCGGGTCTGCCCCCCCGGCGTGGAACGGATGACAGCGGGCAAGGCGCTTCAGACCCAGCCACACCCCTTTCGCCGCGCCGTGGATTTCGATGGCTTCACGGGTGTAATCGGAGCAGGTCGGGTAGAAGCGGCAGGCAGACGGCAGAAGGGGCGAAATCAGTTTTTTATAGCCGCGGAGGAGGAAGACGAGGACGACGCCGGGGACTCGTTGCACCTGATAAAGAAACGTCTGATTTCGCTCTGAAGTTCGCCAAAAGGGCAATCGAGAGCCTTGCGCCGTGGATTGAATACGATTGACCACTCTGAACTCAATGATGGCAGTTCGAGCCGGACGGCCTCGCGCATCCGGCGTTTGATACGGTTGCGGACCACGGATTTGCCCAGGGCTTTGGGTGTGGTGAAACCAACGCGGGGTCCAGGCGAGTCGGCAAGCCGGAACGCCGCGAAAACGGGACACGTATAGCGGGTCCCATGGTCGTAAACTCTTCGGAAGTCGCTCGATCGCAGCAGCCGGACACTTTTGGGAAAGCCTGATGACGTCGTTGCGTGCTCCGGCTACCTCTCTGAACTGACGGTCAGTTTTTTGCGGCCAACGGCGCGGCGGCGGGAGATGACGGCCTGGCCATCGGCGGTTTTCATACGGGACCGAAAACCGTGCGTTTTGGCGCGGCGGCGGTTATTCGGCTGGAAAGTTCGTTTGGGCATAGTTGTCCTGGATGTCTTCTATGGAAAGTTCAATTATACAACAGGTTGGGTGGATTAATGATTCGGTTGATTTTGCAGGCCGTGGTCCGTGATCGTGTTGAGAAAAGTTGGAGCGCTCCACTGTCTGATAACCCTCAGAACCAGGGCCTTTGTTGGTTTCCCGGAAGGGACCGGGGCCGCACCAATAACGGGAGCGCCTGCCGCCCATTGTTTCATGCATTCGCCGCGACCAGAGGCTCGAGCACTGTACGGCTTAGCGATCCGATGCGGTCATGGGTACCGACCGGATCTTGACCGGACGGTAGCACGGCGTTGCGCGGGTAGTTCGCGCCGGGAGGGTGCGGATAACTGAAACCCCTTGATTCGATTCGGACAAGAATTCAGACATTATTTTGCCGCGTTGTGAATCCGATTCGGCGCCTTGTTCCGCAACCAGTTCGTGAACGCGCGGCTGCCGATCGATACCCGATAATCGAAGCGTGGGCAAACCGGGCCGGATTCTGGCGCTGGATCTGGGGAAAAAACGAATCGGGCTCGCACTCAGCGATGAACTCGGGCTGACCGCTCAGGGTCTTAAAACCATGGAGCGCGAGGGAAGGCGCGACGACGTAGAAACGCTGCGCCGCATGGCGGTCGAGTCGGGCGTTGCACTGTTTCTGATCGGCGATCCGGTGCATATGAGCGGCGAGGCGGGCCGGCAGAGCGCTTACACGCGAGAGTTCGCGCGCGAGCTGGAGTATAAGACCGGGCTGCCGGTGAAGTTCTGGGACGAACGCTGGACCAGCCGCGAAGCCGAGCGCACGCTGCGCGGGTCCGGCATTGCACATCATGAACGCAAGCCGGCCATCGACCGGCTTTCGGCGGTCATTTTGCTCCAGAGTTATCTGGATTCGATGGAGATTCGCCGGTGAGATCTCTGGTTAGAATTGCGGCCGGCATTTTACTGCTGGTTCTGATCGGCGGTCTCTGGGTATTCTCGCGATTGAACCAGCGCTATGAGGGATTTTCGCAGCCGGTGTTTCTCGAATTCGCGCGCGGAACGTCCACGCGCGCGATGGCGCGGGAACTGGCGGCGAAGGGCGTGATTGAGAATCCCTGGCTCTTCATGGCCGCGCGCGCCATACGCCGCGGAACAAATCTGCAGGCTGGCGAGTACAAATTCGACAAGCCCGCATCTCCACTCGATGTCTTCGGGCGCATTGCGCGCGGCGATATCTACTACATGGAACTCCTCATCCCGGAGGGCTACAACATGTTCGATATCGCGGAAGCGGTGGGGAAACTGGGAACCATGGAGCCGGCGACGTTTCTGGCCGCGGCGAAAGATCCGGCGATGATCCGGGATCTCGACCCGGCGGCGCCGTCGCTCGAAGGCTATCTTTTCCCGAATAAATATCGCGTCTACCGGCATACCACCGCGCAGCAAATCTGCCGGATGATGACCGACGAATTCCGCGCGCGATGGAAAGCGCTCAATACGCGAGCCAACGTTCACAATGCCGTGACGCTGGCCTCGTTGGTGGAGCGGGAAGCCCGCCGGCCGGAGGAGCGTCCGCTGGTGGCTTCGGTGTTCCAAAACCGACTGACGCTGGGAATGAGGCTCGACTGCGACCCGACCACTGTCTATGCGGCGCTGCTGGATCATCGTTATCGCGGCACGATTTACAAGTCGGATCTGGCCAGCACGAGTCCCTGGAATACCTATCAGCATGCGGGGCTGCCACCGGGGCCGATTGCAAATCCGGGCTTGAGCTCGATCCGGGCCGCGCTATCCCCGGCGGGGACGCATTACCTTTACTTCGTGGCGAAGGCGGATGGCTCAGGCGGCCACAATTTCTCCGAATCCCTGCTGCAGCACGAGGCCGCCGTGGCGAAGTATCAGCGCGCCCTCCGCCAGTGATGCGGCGGCCCGGGAAACGACAGCGCGTACTGGACTTTGTGGCGGCTCGCGGTTGGGAAACGATCGGCGAGGCCGAATGGCTCGAATTGAAAGCCGCGCTGCCGGATGTTTCCGAATCCACGATTCGGAGGTCGGGGATTGGGATCGCGCAACCCTGGCGCGGTGTCCGCCAGCACACGATGGATGAGCTCGAGAGTTCGCTTCGGGAACTGACCGAGGTTTATGCGTCGCAGGCGCATCTGCGGCGCTATTGCCGGGATCAGGTAATTGCGGCGAAGGCCCACGCGCGTTTCGTCATGCGCAGCGAAAGGGTCGACGAAACGAAACGCCGGTTGAAAGCCGAGATGGTGGATTGGATGCTGGTATGGCTGAGCGATCCGGCCATGTTTCCGGCCTGGGCGGGCATGCGAGGGGAGCAAGTCCGCTCCATCATTCAAAGCCGCTGAAGCGTTTTCGGAATGATGCCTGAAGCCGCTGTCGACTGGCGAGGCGCTCCAATGGATTGGGATAAATCCGGAGGGGCGTGAGAAGTTTTCTGCTGGAGCTGCTGGCTCAGCAGGTCGGAGAACGTCGAAGTCTGGCTCGTTTTACCGGCCTGACTCTTGCCCGCACCCACGAGCGATTCCAGTGTTCCCAGGGCCATATCGGCGATCGAACCGATGATCATGCACCGTTCAGATGCATTCCTCAGGCCATTTCCGAAAGGCCCGAAAGTCATGCAGATGCATGGAAAGGATTGTGCTCGCGCCGCCAAATTTCCGGCGCTTCGACGATTCTTCGCCGCGCGTGTTCCGGATCAAAAGAAAAATCTCCATTTTCGGGACTTCTTCTCAGGCGCCGGGACGGGCTTCGGCGGCTGATTTCTCCCCGGCAGATTCAGAACAATAATCGATATGCGGCGATTCGACGGGTCGTCGGCTTTGTCCGGCAAGCGGAGTTGCTGGTCGGCGAAGCCCCGGATTTCGAACAACTGATTCGGGCGCAGGCCGCCGTGCAGCATCAGGATCCGCGAAGCGTTGGCGCGTTCCGAAGAAAGCTCCCAGTTGCTGTATTCGCCGTCGCCGACGAAAGGTACCGAATCGGTGTGCCCCTCGATCACGACCCGGTTCGGCAGCTTGCCGATCATGCCGCTGACGGCGGTGATCACGGCCTTGCCTTCCCTGGTGGGTGCGGAACTGCCGTTGGCGAAGAACAGCCCCTTCGAAGTCTCCATCAACTCCATGCGCACACCCTCGTCGGTGAGGCTGATCAGAATGTGGTTCTTCAGGTTTTCAAAATCGGGCAGACTGCGGATGGCGTTTTCGAGATCCGATTTCAGCTTCTGCATATCCTGTTTTTGCTTGTCGCCCTCCGGCAGGCCCGGAGTCAGAGGG
>CAWBIS010000071.1:0-4206 GCA_963788485.1 Terriglobia bacterium | reverse complement strand
GTATCGCTGTTAGGCGAACTGGAGATCCCGGCTGACACTTCGCCGGAGGTGCTTCAGACCGCGGAGACTTCTTATCAGGAAACCAGGACGAAGATCGAAAACCTGGGCGCCGTCAATCCCACCGCGTGGGAAGAGTTCCAGGAAGCCCAGCAACGCCACGACTTCCTCAGCGTGCAAAGGCAGGACCTGCTCGATTCCATCCGCGATACCGAGAAAGCTATTCAGGAAATCGACGAGTTCTCGAAGAACCGTTTCTCCGAAGCGTTCAAGGCCATCAACGAGAATTTCAAACAGGCATTCCAGACCCTGTTCGGCGGCGGCTCGGGCGAGATGCACCTCACCGACGAAACCAACATCAACGACAGCGGCATCGATATCATCGCTTCGCCGCCAGGTAAGAAACTACAGAACGTCCTGCTGCTCTCGGGCGGCGAAAAGGCCCTGACCGCGCTCTCCCTGTTGATGGCGATCTTCAAGTATCAGCCCAGCCCGTTCTGCGTCCTCGACGAGGTGGACGCGCCGCTCGACGAAGCCAACATCGGCCGGCTCACGCGTCTGCTCGCCGAGATGGCCACCGACACGCAGTTCATCGTCATCACGCATTCCAAGAAAACCATGGAATCGGCGCAGGCGATGTACGGCGTCACCATGCAGGAAGCGGGCGTTTCGAAGCTGGTCAGCGTGAAATTTCATCACGCCGACCACACGGCCGGAGCCGCCGCCTAACGCGTCAGAATTTCGCCGGCCGTGACTCCATCGCGATGACGGGCCGCGGCCGGCACTTTTTGCAAACGTACGACCATAAGTGTCTGGTCGTCGTGCGGAAGCATCTTGCCAAGGAACTGCCGCACACCGGCCAGAACGGCGTCGCAGATCTCTGTCGGCGATCCGGCCCAGTTTTTCCTGACAGCGTCGACGATCCGGTCCTCACCGAATTCCTGATCGAGCGCATTGGCCGCTTCGAGAATGCCATCGGAGAACACGACGAGCAAATCGCCAGGCTGGATCGCGATTTCGATTTGCTGGTAAGTCGCGCCGGGCAGCAGGCCGAGGACGGGGCCGCCGCCTTCGTCGAGGTGAAGCACTTCGAGGCTGCCCGAGCCGGTTTGCCGGATCAGCAGCGGCGGCAGATGCCCCGCGTTGATGTAGCCGAGCACTGAGCGGGCCGGGTCGAAGTAGCACCAGAACAGGCTGACGAAGCGCTCCATTGCCGTTTTCATGCAGAGCAGGTGATTGAGCCGTTCCATCGCCTGCTCATGGTGCGCGGGGGCGCCCGTGCCGTTGCTCGCATGCACCACGCCCTGCACCACGCCCATCAGCAGCGCGGCGGAGATGCCCTTGCCCGAAACGTCGCCCAGCACCAGCGCGATCTGGTGGTCTTCCGTTTCAAATGCGTCGTAGAAATCGCCCCCGACCTGCCACGCCGGCACGCAGCGCGCGGCGAACTCCAGATCCCGCGTCAGCAGGCTTCCCGGAGGGAGCAAATCAAACTGAACCCGGCGCGCCATGGCCAGTTGCTCTTCCACCTGCTTGCCGCGCAAATAGTGGCGGAAGCGCAAGCCGATGATCAGCACCGCGGCCAGCAGCGCAATGGACGCCGAACAACCGAGAATCAGCCGCGTACGCAATTGTCCGAAGCGGGTCGAGACACCATCGAGATAGACGCCGATCTCGACTACACCGAAGGTCATCGGGCGCCCGGGACCGGGCTCCGGCGCGGGTCCGATGCGAATTGTACTGATATCGATCAGGATGGGACCGCCGGGAGTGTTTCGAATCTCGGGCTGGCGTTCGCGGTCCTGCAGAATCCGGGTCAGGTCGCTCGGCCCGTAAGACACGGCATAGTCGGTTTTTCCGACCTGCGTGATGGTAGTGCCATCGAGGTGCAGCACCCGCACCCAGGCGTACTGTTGCGGCGCGCCCTTGACGATCTCGTCGATCATCGGGTAAAAGGCCGCGGCATCCCGGTCTCCGGCCAGACGAGATGATGCGATCAGGGACTGGACTCTTCGATCCGCCTCGCGCTTGGCCTCCATCCTGACCATCCCCGTGCGCACGAGCCTGTAGGTCCAAAGTGTCTGACCCAGGAGCAGAACGCCCAGGATGACGCCGAGCACGATCGAGGCTTTGAACAGCAGATAACGCGGCTTCGAGCTTTCGTCCATCTGTCTGATTGTAGAGCGTCCGCACGACTCCGGCGGTTACGGCGCGCGGCCGCGCTTGACAGGCTTTTACACAAAAGCCCGCCTCTTCACCGCTCTGTTTCGTTTGACGAACGTGCGAATCCGGGGTTCCCGTTCCCTGACAGTGCGAGTTTTACACGTGTTTGCAGCAGTGAATGGCGGGATGCCGGAATTTCGATCGCTTCAGAGCGACCGCTTCAGACCGGCCGCTTCAGACCGATCGCTTCAGACCGGCCGCTTCAGGCCGGCAAGGATAAAAGAACTCGCCGGGCTCAGGCGGCCGCGGCCGTCCTATTGCTGGTGGAACGGCAAGTCGCTTCCAGTTCCTGAAACGACGGCCGGACCAGTGCGGGAACGCCGCGCCGGGCGAACTCCACGGCCACGATGGGAGGCGAACCCTTGCAGAACGCCAGCATTCCCACCCTCAGCACATTGTAATAGCGAGATTCCGAGTCGATATTGCGAGTCAGCCGTGCCGCCATGGGGGCAAGGAAACCGTAACACATCAGAATTCCGAGAAATGTCCCAACGAGAGCCGCCGCGACTTTTTTCCCAATCTCATCGGGGGGACCACCGAGGGCGCCCATCGTAATTACCACTCCGAGCACAGCCGCGACGATTCCGAGGCCCGGAAGCGCATCCGCGGTGCTGCTCAGCGCCGTCACCGGCTCATGCTCTTCCTGGTGATGAACTTCCATGTCCAGTTCCATGACCGAGTCGAGATCGAACGGCTCAATCCCGCCACTGATGAACATGCGCATGGTGTCACAAACGAAATGGAGTGCGCGATGATTGTTCAGAAAGGCCGGATATTTGGTAAACACCGCGCTTTTCTGCGGGTTGTCCATATCCCCTTCCAGCTTGGGCAGACCATGCTTCCGCGCCGCCGTAAAGAGGTCGTAAAGCATCTTCAGGTTTTCGAGGTAGAAGTTCTTGTCCTGAGTCTCTCCGGCGAAGACGCTTTTGATTCCCAGGCCGATCTTAAGGATTGTCGTCTTCGGATTCGCGATCAGAACAGTGCCGACCGATGCTCCGAGAATAATAATCAGCTCAGCCGGTTGCACGAGGACAAGGATCTGTCCGTGCTCCATCAGGTAGCCGCCGACGATGGCCCCGATGACTACGAAGATCCCGATGACGGCAAACATGGTTTAGCGGACTACGCCCCCAGTTCGCCATATCGGTCATCCCGCCCGTTCGTTCGGGATTTAATGCAATTGTAGTCGCGGCGCACGTCTCCGTGCACTTACATATCGGACACAAGGGGCCGATTAGCGACGGGCTGCGGCCGGCGTCAGGAGTCCCTGCACCTTTCCGAGGAGGTTCGCCTCCGCCTCGGATAATCTGAGCGTTGCGCTGACCGTGCCCGCATCCATGCCGCGCCGGAGCAATTCGAGCGCCTCGGCGCGCCGGTCGGCATTCAGTCCGGCCACCGGAGTGAAAGGCTTGGGAGGCGCCGGAGGCGCCTTGCTTTCCAACTCCGCTTTCAACTCACCGATCTGAGACTGCAGCGCCTCGACGGATCGGCGGAGTTCGCCTGCCTCCGACAGCAGTCGGCCGCGATCCTGCCGAATGGCGCTTATCAGCACCCAGGTCACGGCCATTGCCCCCACCAGTGCGGCATCGATGCTCGCGAGAATCCAATTGACGTTCATAAGGTCCTCCTAAATTACCCCCAACGAAATCACGGTCAGCTCCGGCGGCACCTCGTTGTGCGAGAGAACAAACAGATTTGGCATCTTGCTCTCGAGAATCTGCCGGACAAAGTAACGCACACTCGAACTCACGATCATGACCACCGGGGCCTCCGGTTTCGACGCCGACCGGTCCAGTCTCTGCAGCAGGCCGTTCATCACCTCCGGGGAAGCGTTGATGTGGCTGGTCTGGTCCCCGTGCTGAATGGTCGACTCGATCGCCCGTTCGGCGGGCGGATCCAGAAAATAGGCCGGCAGCTCGCCCGATTTGTTCAGAAACGGCTTGACGATCGTCCGCCGCAACGACTGCCGGACAAATTCCGTCAGCA
>CAWBIS010000070.1:0-12020 GCA_963788485.1 Terriglobia bacterium | reverse complement strand
TCCTCTACTGGTGGTGGCGTCGGCGGAAGCGTCCATAGGCCTGGTCCAGCATTTCGAGAGCGGAGGATTCGCGAACGGAACGTATGCGAACCACGGCCATCTCGCGGGCCTGCTGGAGATGGTGCTTCCCGTGACTGTGATTTTGATCCCGATGGCGCTGCGGAGAAAACGCGGCGTGAACGAATCAACCACGACCGCGGTGCTGGTCTGCCTGGCGGCCGGTTGCACGGTACTGATCCTGCTCGGCCTGCTTTACACTGCGTCCCGGATGGGGCTCGCCGCCGCTGCCATTTCCATAAGCATTCTCGCTGTGCTGGAGATGAGCGCCCGCCGGAATCGAAACGCCGCCGCCTTGTTTGCCACCATAGCCGTTCTGATCATTCTCATGGTGTCGGCGCCTCTCAGTCTGGTCAGCCGCTATGAAGGAGATCTGACTTCCAACGTCCGCCTGCAGATATGGGGGGATACGCTGAAGCTGATCGCGAATTATCCTGTATTCGGCTGTGGCCTGGGAACATTCGTTTCCGCCGTTCAGAAGTATCGCGCCGCGACGCCCTTGACGCTTGTCGATTATGCGCATAGCGACTATCTTCAGCTGCTGGCCGAACTGGGATCCGTCGGATTTCTGCTGGCGATGGCGGTCGCTATCCTGATCTGCAGGGATGCGTTCGCATCCGTGCGCACCGAACACGACAGGCAGGCACGTCTTATGCAGATGGCGTGCGTCGCCTCCATAGCGGCTATCGCCGTCCACAGTCTGGTTGATTTTCAGTTCTATATTCCTGCAAACGTGATGGTCGCGGCCTGGATCGCCGGCCTGGCGAGCGGAATCGGGGCGCGAGCGCTGGCGCGGTGATTGACCGTCTGCATTCCCGGTGATGCAGAGATACAAGCCAAACCCACTGTTGCCTCGGGGTTGGCGGCCTGCTGAAGTATTACCGCCGTGCTGCATGAATATTTTTACAAAACGGGTTTTCATGGGCGCGCGAAGATTTGAAAGTCGATCTCCACTTCGTTTTTCACCTTGATGATTCCGCCGCCGATACTGATGGGCTTGATTCCAAAATCGGTTTGTTTCAGAATGCTGTGGGTCGTGTAGGACTCGCCGGCCCGTTTGACGGTCAGGCTGACCGGTTTGGTGACGCCGTGCAAAAACAAATCGCCATCGACCGTCCATTCTCCGTCGCTCAGTTTTTGGACGCGGGACGAGCGGAAGGCGATCTCGGGGAACTTCTTCGTCTCCAGTGTCATCTCCTCCATATGCATTTGGATCGTTGCCTGATCGTTCGCGTCGATTTTGGGGTCGGGCCTCACCGTCATCTTCGCGGTTTCAACCCTGAATTCGATGTGCGGGGAGCCGGACTCCTGGATAACGCCTGAAGATATCGGCGCGTCGACGGTATGGTTATGGGCTGCGCCCGATAATAGCCCGGACTTCCCAACGTGAATCGTGATGGTGCTGCGCTGTGCGTCGATGGCTTTCTCCTGCGCGGTGAGCGGCCCTGCCGCCAGAATAGCCGTACAGAAAGCCAGAGTGCTAAGCCGCATACGAATAAACTCTCCTTAAATTCCGTTCAAAGATTTTAGCCGGAAGCATGCCGGTCACCGCCTGGCGTCCGGCCGCAATCAGCACGTTCTCCCACTGCCCGATGTGCCCTATCAGAAGGGAGCGCTGCTGCACATGACGCGTCCGTGCCCGGCGCAGCGATTCGTAGCGGCGCAGAGCGAGTTCCGGAGAGGCTTCCCTGGCAACCGACTTCGCCAGCACCAGAGCGTCTTCGAGCGCCATGCAACCGCCGAGACCGAGATTCGGTGTGCAGGGATGGGCGGCGTCGCCGAGCAACATCACTCTCCCCTGTCCCCAGCGTTTCAGGGGCGCGAGATCGTACGCGGCATTTTTCAGAATCGCGCCTTCCTCGGTCGCGGTAATCAGACTCTCTACCGGTTCGTGCCAACCCGCGAACATCCGCAGGAGATCGCGCTGCCGGCCTGCGAGCGAGTCGGCGTGATCGGGATCGGTATTTGCCGTGGCATACCAGGTAAAGCGGTCACCGCCGGTGTTGAGAATGCCGAAGCGTTTTCCCCTGCCCCAGGTTTCGCTGTTCGAACCTCGCGGGGCCGAGCCCGTAAGCCGCGCCAGCCCCCGCCAAACGCTATACCCCCGGTAGACAAGTTTGTGGACTCCCAGTAATTGAGAGCGAACCCGGGAGCGAATGCCATCGGCGCCGATGAGGAAATCATGCTCCACCGAAGCGCCATTCGAGAAGTGAACTCCCACCCCCGATTTTTGGCGCTCGAAATGTTCGAAATCGTGGCCGAGACGAACGCACCGCGGCGGCAGCGCTGAGATCAGGGCGTCCAGCAGATCCGAGCGGCGCGTGCACAGGGCGGGCACGTCGAAATGACCCAGCCCGATATCCATCAGGATCGCGCCCGCGCTGGAGCGAACGAGGAAATGCCGGTTGGGCCCGCTCAATGCCGCTACTCGCTCGAGCACACCGAGCTCCTTCAGCACTCGGGTGGCGTTAGGCCAAAGCATCATGCCAACGCCGACCTCGCGAAGCTCGGCCGCCCTTTCGTAGACCGTTACGTCGATGCCCGCGCGGTGCAGCGCGACGGCCGCTGCTACGCCGCCGATGCCGCCACCGATAATGCCAATATTGAAGTTGAAATGACCCATTGCCTGTTTTTATTTGTGTTTGCGTGAAAACTTCCGTTCGAGATCCGGACAGAATTCCTTGAGAATGTTCGACGCCATATCGACGCCAGGCTGACCGCCAGGTTTGGATACGCCTCCGGCCACGTCGCGATTCTCGGGATAGTACGCAATCGAAAATGCGACTGCAGTCGAGTTACCCGCGATCTCCGAGGAGTTGAATTGCCCGCGCCATGAATCGTTGTAGGTCCAGAAAATCTGGCCGACAGCGTATCCAGGTCTCGACCAGCCACCTCCTGTGCCGCGCCGGAAATAGCGCGGGTCTTGATGCAGGATCGTCGGGAAAACGGCTTCAGTCATGTAATCGCCGATTACGTAGTCGGCATAAGAGGTGGCGAAGCAGTGCGTATAACCGCCAACTCCCTGACCCAAGGAGCGATTGCAGTCTGTCAGTCCAGCCTCAGCGCCGAATAACACTCCCAACGCGACAGTTCCGCGGTCGAAGGAATCCAGAGTCGCCTTCTGACAGAACGCCGGGATCGGGAGTAAGCTCATCAGCAAAACGAGTGGATATCTCTTCCGGCAACAACTCCGGAGACGGAGGCGCCTGTTCGGCGATGAGCCGTGCTGGTCAGGAGTCGCAGTCTTCGGTGTCACGTTCGTCGGGATGCAAGGATTCACCTGTGTAAGGAGACGCCTGCGATGGACTTCCGTTCATGACGATTCGTTCATTTGGGCCAGGCTCGAACCCCATACGGCTCATCATTTACGTTTTATATCGAGCGAAAATGACCCCTGAAGAACGGCTGGATGACGAGATGTTCATCAACTCGAGCTTTCTCGCAAATGGGTCGATAAAGAAAGCAGGAGTCAAGACAATATGATCAATCCAGTTTCTTCCGCATCGGCTGTATCACAGGCCGTTGCCCCGCAGAATACGGCGCCTGCCAAGCCACAAGCAGCTTCGCCTTCCGAACCGAAGGACTCGGTTCAGCTAAGTCCGAAGGCGCAGGCCCAGGCATCCGGTGACGTCGATCACGACGGCGACAGTCACTAACCGGAACGCCACCTCACCAGGTGGGGTGGCGAATCCGCACACCGAAAGCCACAGGTGCCGGTTTCAGAGGGAAACCCTGTACGAATGCATTAAGATCAAGTCATGCGGCTGCTGCTGGTGG
The DNA here is from genome assembly GCA_963788485.1 of Terriglobia bacterium. Taxonomy (GTDB): domain Bacteria; phylum Acidobacteriota; class Terriglobia; order Bryobacterales; family Bryobacteraceae; genus BOG-234. The sequence goes on along the minus strand of CAWBIS010000070.1, from coordinate 8,186 downwards.
AAGATGAAGTCGAAATTCAAAGCTTCCTGCAGCGTTCGCTCACTGAAGCCGGATACCAGGTAGAGGCAGCCGGGGACGCCAGGACCGCCGAGCGCATGACCATCGAGAGCATGCATGACGTACTGGTCGTCGATCTTGGTCTGCCTGATGAAGATGGCCTGAGCCTGATCTTGCGACTACGACAACTTGGGTTACGCGCGCCTGTGCTCATCCTTTCGGCAAGGCGTTCGGTAGATGACCGTGTGCGAGGGCTCGAACAGGGTGGCGACGATTACCTGACCAAGCCATTCGCGCTTGCCGAGCTGCTTGCAAGGCTGCGCAATCTGGTAAAGCGAAACAGCACCTCGGTCGCCGAGGCCACTCGCCTGCGAGTGCTCGATCTCGAACTGGATTTGCTCAGACGTGAGGCTTCCCGAAGCGGCGAAGTCCTGAATTTGACACCACAGGAGTTCGTCCTTCTTGAGTATTTGTGTCGGAATGCGGGCCGTGTTGTCACACGCTCCATGATCCTCGACGAAGTCTGGGGTATGCGAATCCAGCCCGATACCAACGTCGTCGATGTACACATCTACCGTCTTCGCGGGAAGGTAGATACGGATGGGCGCCGACCGCTGATTCGAACGCTGCGAGGTGTGGGCTATGTTCTCAAAGACCGCTAAACCAATCATGCGAAGCGCCGCCTGGCGTATCTCGATGTGGGCGACGCTGGCGTTCGCCTGCGGCACCATGGTGGTCTTCATATTCCTGCACCAGTTTGTCGCCGGTGACATCCAGCAGAGGACCGATGCGTGGCTGGCGGGAGAGGCTGGCGTGCTGAGCGACGTGGCGGCGCGAACTCCAAAAGGCGTGCTCTACAGACGAGTTGTCGGGGAGGTCGCGGAGCTCGCGAGCAGGGAGGTGCCGCACAAGCGGGGAGCCGGGTCCGGACTGAACGATTCCGTGTTCTTCCTTCAAACCACCGGCGATGGCTCTGTCGGTTTGTGGGTTGGAGCCGGCGATGCGAACGCCCATCTCGCCGCGGTGAGGAGCAGCGGGATTGCTCCGGATACGCCGACCAGCGTACGCGTGAGCGGTTTCGATGCGCCGTTTCGCGTGGTGTGCGTCGGGATGAACAACGGCGGTCGAATATACCTCGGGCTTTCCGAACGGGATCAACTGCGAGTGTTGGCCAAGTTACGTCTGCGCTTCGTTCTGCTGTGGTTGCTCATCGTGCTGATCGGCGCCGCGATCGTTTTTTACAGCACCCGGCGAGTGCTGCGTCATATTCAGGAGATCACGGGCGCGGCTTCACGTATAGGCGAGGCCGACTTGAGCAGCAGGGTTCCCACGACCGGAAGAAACGATGAAGTCTCGCAGCTTGCGACCACGCTGAACCGCATGCTGGATCGCATCGAAAGATCGGTGCATCAACTGCACACCATCACGGGATCGCTCGCGCACGACCTGCGGAGCCCGCTGACCGCGGTGCGCGCCAAGCTGGAAATGTCCCTGACCGAGAGGGCGAGCGAAGAGGATTCGGAATCGATTGTGTCGGCAATAGAGGACATGGACCGGCTCACGGAGTTTCTCGACAAGTCGCTGGACGTTGCCGAAGCCAAGGCGAATGCGCTCAGGTTGAATCGCGTGGCGGTCGACCTCGACGATCTGTTGAGAGTAATGATTGAGCTGTACGAGCCTTCTATGTCGGAAAAGGGGCTGCGGGTGAAGTTATGCAGCGCCGGATGGCTTGAGGTCTCAGCGGATGCCGCACTCCTTCATCGCCTGATCGTCAACCTTTTCGACAATGAGTTGAAGCATCTATCGGCCTTATGCACGGTCACAATCTCCCTCAGCAGTTCGGAAGGATCCGCGTTGCTTGTCGTGGAAGACGACGGGCCGGGCTTCGAGTCGGAAGTCCTCTCACAGATCTTTGAGCGTCGCGTGAAGGGGCGAAACTCGACCGGCCACGGCCTGGGTCTGGCGTTCGTCGAAGCTGTCGTGCGCGTTCATGGCGGGACTATTGAGGCTTTGAACCGGCACGAGGGGGGCGCGCGCCTGATCGTCACGCTGCCGCTCGCTGTCAACTCGATAAGTGCGCGTTTGCCTTCCCTTGCTCATGTTTCCGCCTGACTGGGCAGCGGAAATGACCTCGGAATAACTGTCGGATGACGAGTTGTTCATTTCGCTAAATGCCTATGCCTATTGAGGTTCAGATTTGCTAAGCTGAACCTCTCTATGTCTCGTGGCACTCGGCCCCGGCCGCAGAAAGTCGGTTCTCGGCACATACTCGTGGCCGTCGCTTTCCTGGCTTCGCCGGTCCTGACCCTCACGCAAACCGACGAAATCCGGATGCATGACGCTTATATTGTCGGGGCAGGTAAGTTCCAAAACCAGCACGCTACGTGCAACGGCTTCAGGATTCGCGATCCGTTCGTGAATCCGATTGTGGACACCAGCTGCATTCGCCGCGTTAAGGTCCTCGCTTACATCCTTCCAGAACGCGGCCCAGTGCAGCCGAGGAATATGCGGACCTGGGATAGTTTTTCGGTATCTATTCTTTAAGTGAACAGACTCATCAAATACGGGCGCTATAGGCGCGTGAGGACATCAAATATGAACAAGACGATTTCTTTCAAAACTTTATGCGGGGATGCGGCCGATGGAAAAGTGACGCCCGAAATTCCAGAAGCTGGGACCAACACAGGGCCGCAATTCATACCTCGAGCAAACCTGGCGGGGCTGCCGGTGGCCCAGACCGGCGCGAGGGCACTACCAGTATTGAGATCCCTGGTCCTGTTGTACGCCGGGGCGGCGCTCGGCTTCGCTGGCACCACTGGCATCACTTACGAATCTTATAATCCCGCGACCAAAGCTTTCAACCTGCAAGAACCCATTGCTTACTCACTCCCGAATCCCACTCAGTTCGGGCCCGGTCCATACCCCGTGTTCATCTGGCTCCCGGGCACCTTCGAGCATTACCAGGATGAGCTGGCGCTGGGTATACTGGCCGAAATGAATCAGCGTGGTTTCCTGGCGGCCAGCGTGGCTTATTCGAACAGCGAGCCCGTTAACACCCAAACCTGCTCCGACTTTCAACCCAGGGCGCAAGGCGTGTTCGACGCGACCCGCGCTACCAGTGCCGTGAGCACTCTGTGCTCATTAGCAGGGGCGAATTGTAATCCTGGCGGCAATGGAGGCGTGGTCGTCATGGGAATCAGCCAGGGCGGCTTGCTGTCAGTGCTGGGAAAAAACTTTGCTCCGAACTTACAGGCCGTGTATGCAGTCAGTATAGGGGATGATCTTTCGCCCGGTTTTCAGCAGCTCCCCTGTGTTGACAAGAACAGTACGGCCATCGGATCGAATCGGCTGACCGTAATCGACGGTGTAGCCGACCAGTTCTTTCAAAACCCTATGCCTCAGGTCCAGAACGTCACCGGACTTACGTGCCCGGCAGGATCGACTCAGTGCTGGAGTCCGGACGGCAGTGGGGCGGGTTGGTATATCGTTCAGAACTCACAGGTCTCGGATGGCAACGCCGACCACTGCTACTTTATCGATAACTTAGTGGCTACCTGCAACGACGATGGCCCCTACGATCCCAATTGGTTGCCGCCTTCAACCTACAACTGGTCGGTCGGTCCGAATCTCGATTGGCTCGCCAGCTTCGGCACGCATCGTGTATTTTCATCAACCGGGTACTGACCCGCGCCCTGGCTTGCGGCGGACTACCGCTATTTTGGAAGCGGAGTGTGCGCGGCGTATTCCGCCAATCCGTGTCGGTTTTCGCGCCGGAGAATTCTGTACAGGAAATTCCGCGCGCATTCAAATGGCAGAGCGACCCATTTCCGGGCCTCGCTCCACGCCCGTCGAAGGATGTGACGGACAAGAAATTCGATGATGTGGTCACGGTTTGCGATCGCGGGCGAGCAATTTCCGGTGTTCTACGCGCTTCAAGACGCGTGCATCGAGACCTGGAAGACTCTGGAGTAATTATCGGATCCGAAGAAGAACGGCTCCCAATATTTCGGCGCCGCTCCGGGCTCGGCGAATTCGGCAAGAAGAAGTGACCAGGCGGCTAAGGTCCCGACTCCAACGACGGAAGAAACTTTGAGGCGCTGACCGTCAGTTCGGGTGTCTTGAACGCGGTTACGGGGGACAGCAACCGTGACCCTGGGATTGATGCCCAGCATACCGAACTCGGTGAATTCGTTCGGATCAGCCAGCTATACCGCCCCACTCGCCTTTCATTCAAGGAACTATCTTTCCTCGGCCGTTGCCCACGTTTGAATCGGAATATTATCCGGCCATCCGGCGTACGCTCTACCTGGTTGTGACGCGCCGGCCGATGATCATCTTCACCAGCAGGTGATCGCTCCCCGCGGTCATGCCGAATCCGACCCCGAAATTGAACTCCCATTTGGGGCTGAAATTCAGATCGGTCACGGCGAAGATCTGCTGCTGTTCCTGCGTCACCGGCAGCGGGCCGGTAATGGGACCCACCGCGCCGTAATATTCGAACCCGGCATTCACCACTTTGGTGACGTCGTACCCGACCTTCACGTTCGGAGAGAAGGTTGTCCCCAGCGGCACCGACGGCCCGTGGAAGGAGCGGTCGATTGTCGGATTGAAGGCCATATACCAGCGGCCAAGCGTCTTGTCGACGATCGGCCGGATCTCGATGGTCCACGTATCCGGCGAATAGACGGCGCGTTGATAACCGACTTCGGTCGAGAGACTCACGCCCACCGGCCAGTTCCACGATTTCGGCACAGCCACGCGGGGCCGGATGTGATCGCCCACCCATTGCCAGCCCACGCGATCGTCGGCGCTGGTGAAGACGTAAAAGCCGAGCTCGAACCAATCGCTGAAGCCGTGGGTGATTTCGAGGGTCTCGTGCAGTTGGTGCTCGGTGGGATACATGCCATCGACAATGCTCTTGCTGCCCTCGAAGGTGAAATTGCTGTGCAGCTCGAACATGGTGGCGCCGGGATCGACAAGATCGGAACCGTAAACCTGAATCTCGTAGCTGCCCTGCGCATACAGGAGCCGGAAAGGAGCGGAAACTATAAGCGAAAGCAGCAGGACTCGTATCAATATCATGGTGTCAGAGACTCGGAGCAGGTCAAATATTCGTTTATATCTTCAGAAGATGACTTCTGAAAAACGCTCGAATGACGAGATGTTCATTTTTCGAGCCGGAGCTTTTTGCGCCCGAGGCAACCCGTCTCTGCAGCAGGCCGTCGAACAGTCTTAGCCGCGTTTCCCATGCACAAAACCACCGGACTCATCGTTGTCTTCCTGTCCTGCTCCTCCGCAACCGCTCTTGCCGGCTCATCGGCGGCGACGAACGCGCCACAGGGGAGCGCGCTCTTTACCGGTTGGCTCAGGATGTACGATCTCAAGTTCGACGACGCACACGGTATCTTCGCTGCCTGGAAACAGAGTCATCCGGCCGACCCGCTGGGTCCTGCGTCGAACGCCGCGGCCTATTTGTTTTCCGAACTGGCGCGACTGGGTGCTCTCGAATCTGAGTTGTTTGTCGACGATTCCCGCTTCAAAGGCCGCGCGAAGCTGCGGCCCGATCCGGCCAGGAAGGCACTGTTCGTTCAGGAGATCGCCCAGGCGGACCGGTTGGCGGATGCGGCATTGCAAAGATCCGGCTCCGATGCCGATGCGTTATTGGTCAAATCTATGATCCTGGGCTTGCGCGCCGACGATGCGGGTCTGATCGAAAAGCAGTCCCTCGCCGCATTGAGTTACACGAAGGCGGCGCGCGTCTTTTCCGAAAGGCTGATAGAGGCGAACCCGGCGGCTGCTGACGCATACCTTGGTCCGGGAGTGGAGAATTATCTCCTGAGCCTGAAGCCTGCGCCTCTGCGTTTTCTGCTGCGAGTGACGGGCTCGGACGTCGATCGCGAAACGGGCCTGCGGGATCTCCGCGAGACGGCGCTTCACGGCCGTTACCTGGAGCCGTTTGCGAAGCTGCTGCTGGCTGTGGCGGCATTGCGCGATAACAATCCCGCTCGCGCACGAGAGATCCTTGGAGAATTGCATCGGCGCTTTCCCGACAACGAACTTTATACGCGGGAGCTGAACCGGATCGATAAAGGCGCACGAGGCGAATAATGGCGTCTTCCACCCTGTCCGCGCCCGTTACCGGCAGTTCCGGATTCAAGACCGTTCTTTGGATCTCGTTGGGCTTGACCGCGCTCTTCGTTTTCATCACATCGGAAGTGCTTCTCATCACCGATTACCCGATGTATCACGCCTACCGCCTGCAGGTGATCGCGGACCGCCATCTCCTCATCCCGCATACGCTGTGCGGCGCTATCGCGCTCCTGGCCGGTCCCGTGCAGTTCTCATCGCGCATCCGCCGGAGTCACCTGAAGTTTCATCGCGGCCTCGGACGCATATACGTCATTTGCGTCTTCGTGGGCTCCTTCACCGGGATCGCCCTCGCCGCCGGCCGCCCCGGTTTGCCTGGAACCTCTATGCAGGCCGCCGCGTGGATCGTATGCACCACCGCCGCATTCATCACCGCGCGCAACCGGCAAATCGTCCAGCATCGCCAATGGATGGCTCGCTCCTATGCGGTCACGTTCACCTTCGTTTCCAGCCGCGTGCTCAATCTCTGGCCCGTCTACTGGAGTCATCTTGGCGACGCCCTGTCCGCCGTAGGCGTCGTCGCCTTCACGCTCGCTTCGCTGCTGGTGGTCGACATCGGCCTGAACTGGCGCGAACTGACCACTCGTCGTGCCTGATGGTCGCCTGTCGCTTTCTACCGCGGACCGAAATGAGTGGAGACTGGGTGAGATCCAGCAGTCCGTTGCGGACGTTGTTCAGGTGGCGTTCGATCTCCTCTGTGGTCACAATGCTGTTTTCGAGCAGGTCGCTTCGAATGAGCTCGATCGTCGCCATTTCCAGTGGGACACAGGCCGGCAGCGCTACGGGGAAATACCCGTCGGCAGCTGCTTCTTCCAGTTGGGCAGGAGGCCTGAAACCCCAGTCTACAGAGAGGCTCTCGCGGCCGTCTAATCTCCGGCGGCGGCCTGGTAAACTACCCTGGGAGGGAAACGGAATTGCGAAACTGCGTGGCCTGCGTAACCGCTCTGGTGGTGGTGCTGTTTGCAGGAATGGCTCAGCCCGTTCTGGCCGATGGGCCATACAAAGTTTCAAAGGTAGTGAAGATCGGTGGCGAAGGCACGTTCGATACGGCCTTTGCGGATGTCGGAGCGCGTCGGCTGTACATTCCACGCAAAAATCCCGGCCGAATAACCGTTTTCAACCTGGACACACTCGAACCGGTCGGCGAAATTCCGGATGCGGCGGCAAACGGTGTTGTGGTCGACCCGAAATCAAGGCACGGGTTTGCGAGCAGCAATCCGGTCACGATGTTCGACGCAAAGACGCTGAAGACGATCAAGACCATTAACGTCCAGGGCCGCCCGGACGCCATTCTCTTCGATGCTTTCAGCAGGCGCGTTTTCATCTTCAGCCATACCCCTCCGAACGCGACCGTCATCGATGTGGTCGATGGCGCCGTGTTGGGCACGATCGATCTGGGCGGTGAGCCGGAGCAGGCCGCGGCGGATGACCATGGCCGGGTTTATGTCGACGTACGAGACAAGAGCGATATCGCAGTGATTGACGCCATGACGCTCGCTGTCACCGCGCGTTATAGCGTGGCGCCTGAAGGGGAAGGTGTTCCGGCCTGGCGATGGATGTAAAGAACGGCATCCTGTTTGCCGGCTGCCGGATGCCACAGACAATGGTGATTCTCAGCGCCGCCGATGGAAAGATCCTCGATGTTCTGCCGATCGGGTCCACCGCCGATTCCGCCATCTTCAACGCGCGAACGAACGAAGCCTACAGTGCACAGATAGATGGAACGCTGACCGTTGTCAAGGATAGTCCCACCAGCTTTAAGATCGAGCAGACTGTGCAGACGAGGGAAAGCGGCAAGCAGATGGTGTGGGACAGCAAGACAAACCGCATCCTGGTAATTGCAGCGGATTTCCTGCCGCCGACCGGCCCGCCGAGAGCGGCCGTAGCAGGCTATGGAGGCAAGATGGCGCCCGACTCATTTTCGATCATTGTGGTGACGAAGTAACGGCCAGGCGCACGGTGGAGATTGCCCTCGACATCCGGGGCGCAGAGTCGGTTTGTCTGTTTAACAATATGTAACTGAGCCAAGCACGCATAGAAAG
>CAWBIS010000069.1:0-8328 GCA_963788485.1 Terriglobia bacterium | reverse complement strand
TCTGTTCCCTCCGGCCGCGGAATCCGAACTGGAAAGTGTGCTTGCCGTGAGTCCAGGTCACGTTATCTTCGATCGATTCGCTGGTGAGATGCTGCTCGTGGTTGTTATCGGAGTCCCATCCGAAGTAGGCGCCCGACGCCTCGGACGTGTACATCGTGGGCCATCCCGCCACGCCAAAGGGGTTGGGTGTTCCCAGCTTGGAATCCCAGTTGACGAAATCGCCCAGCGTTCCGTTGTGGTTAGGCTGCCGAAGGACGCCCACCAGCAATTCATTCAGCCAGGAGGGAGAAATCGTCCGGTTGTAGTTCACCGACACATTGGTCGTCTGGAAGTTGTCCGCGCTGGTTCCCATCGTATTCAACTGCGTGTTGCTGGGGTTGGCGTAGTATCCGCCTTCGACCACGGCATTGCTGGTGGAGCGCGTATAGCGCACGGAAAGGCGGTCCTTGTCGGAAAAGTTCTGATCCCACTTGGCGGTGTAGGACTCGTTGCTGGTGATGGCCGGATAGGTGCTGGTAAAGTTGGGTGCAATCAAGGGGTTGTTGGTATTCGACGGCAGGGCCGTCAGGGATTGCAAGACTGTTGCCGTCTGCTCGTACGGCCCGGGGATTTGATTATTGGGGAACGGCGTCCGCGCGAAGGTGGTGGGGTTGGTCGTGGTCGGATTATAGACGACGATCGGCGTAAAGCCCGTGGGGCAACTCGCGCTAACCGAGCAGGGGCGGTTGACATCCACCAGGTTGCTCAAATCGCCTTGCCACATGGCGGCGGTAGGGACCCACGGTTGTTGCACCTGAGATCGCCCGCGGTTGCGCAAACCTTCGTCATCAAAGAGCCAGAAAGACTTGTTTCTTCCGTCGTAGAGATGCGGGATGTAGACAGGGCCACCGATATATCCTCCGAACTCATTGCGGATGAGTTCAGGCAATTGAAAAGCCGATCCCACGGGGTCGGTGCGCAGGCGCGTTTCTCCCAACACCGTGTTATCACGAATGTATTCGTACCCAGCGCCATGCAGTTGGTTGATCGCAACCCACTTCCCTGGCCTGCCGCTTCGCGCTATCATCGCAGCACAAGCGCGATCCGCGCACCGAGGAGGTCAACATGAGCGATCAGGAGAGGATTTCCGCCCGCAGGCAGGGGCGGCGCGAGTTTCTGAAGGCTGGAGGCGCGGTGACGGCCGCGCTGCTGGCGCCGACGGCGATGGCCGAGGCGGCGCACACCATGCCGGGGCTGCCCTTGAACCCGGTTACGCCCAGCGCCATGCCCACGCGCAACCTGGGCAAGACCGGATACCGTGTAGGTATCTTCTCGCTGGGGGGGCAGGCGGCGCTCGAGAAGCCGAATAACTTCGACGTGGCTGTCTCGATCATCGAGCGCGCGCTCGACCTGGGCGTGAACTACATCGATACCTCGTCGATCTACGGCGGGCCGGAGTGCTGGAGCGAGCAGTACGTGGGCAAGGTGATGGCGCATCGGCGCGAGCAGGCCTTCCTTTGTGTTCGGCCTGGGAACTCGCGTGCGAAAGCACCGGCCTGACCGGAACCCGTCTGGTTGTCGAAGAAGTCCCGATTATGGTGTACTGCCCCGCCTGTCTGGCGCCGCGCCCGTTGCCTTCCATGCAATGGTTCGCGTGCCCCGAATGCGGAACGCCCGTCACTCAGGTATTGCAGGGGCGGGAGCTCGAAGTCGTGGCACTGGAGATACAGGAATGAGCCCTCAACCCCGGCTGGTGGAAGTCAGGAAGAACGTACTGAAGCAGAACGATCTGGTCGCCCGCGAGTTGCGGCAGCGTTTCCAGGACGCCGGAATATTCGTGGTAAGTCTGGTGTCAAGTCCCGGTTCCGGAAAGACCGCATTCCTTGAAAAAACCCTCACGCTGCTCAAACCCGATTACCGGGTCGCGGCACTGGTGGGGGATCTGGCAACCGAGAACGACGCCATTCGCCTGGCCAGAGCCGGGGTGCCGGTCAAACAGATCACCACCGGAACTCTTTGCCACCTCGAAGCCGCCATGGTTCGCCATGCGCTCGAGGATTGGGAACCGGATCGGCTCGATTTGCTTTTCATCGAGAACGTTGGAAACCTCGTGTGCCCTTCCTCTTATGACCTCGGAGAGGACATTCGCCTCGTGCTGCTTTCCGCGACTGAAGGCGAAGACAAGCCGCTCAAATACCCGACCATCTTTAATACCGCCGACGTCGCCATTCTGACCAAAATGGATATCGCCGCCGCCGTGGAGTTCGATCAGGACGCAGCCGAGCGTAACATCCAGCGCGTGCGCCCGGGAATACCAATTCTGAAAGTATCCACAAAAAACGGGGACGGGATGCCGGCCTGGCTGAGTTTCCTCGCAGCGGCCAGGATGCAGAAATCAAAAGTTCTGCATCGCTGAAGTGCGTTAGTGGCGACGATACGAACTTTCGGATAGGAAAAATCCTATTCTCCGAATATTATCGTAAGTCTAATTGCGCTACCAGGGGGGGCCGTATACAATCAAACGAAAGACAGACGCAGAACGGGAGATTTTAAACATAACACTCCCGAATCTCTGAGTCAAGTATATTATCGGACTCTTCTAAATGTTTTTCCGAAATAGCTTGGGGCGGCGTCAGCGCTCTTTCGTACTGCTTGCACCTGTCAACGAGCCGATCAGGAATTTCGCTGGCGGCTCAACATTTTCTCGAGATCTTCATTCTCACCTGCTGAGCGAATTGCAGCGTTTGCGAGGACGAATTTATCTGGCCGACGGCGCGGTGGGTATCGGCGACCTGGATCCATGGGAGCGGCATGTACAGTCGCTCGATTCGAGGAGTTGGCACCTGCTCACGCTGGGAACCCTGGGACGGGTCGTCGGCTGCACGCGCTTCCGCCGGCATTCCGTGCCGGTTTCGTGGACCCAGCTGGCAATCCATCAGGCGCCGATCGCGCATTCGGATGAATGGGGGTTCCGGTTTCGCACTTCCGTGGATGCCGAGCTGGCGGCGGCGCGAAGAGCGGGGTTTGCTTACGTCGAAGTCGGCGGGTGGGCGCTGGCCAGGGAGATCCGCGGGACTACGATGGCGCTGAAGACGGTGCTGGCAACTTATGCGTGGTCGGAAATGCTCGGGGGCGCGCTGGGCATCACCACTGCGACGCAACGGAACGAATCGGCCGCCATCCTTCGGCGGATGGGAGGGCGTCCGCTGGCATGCGAAGGCGTGGAACTGCCACCGTACTTCGACCACCGCTACGGGTGCAAGATGGAGGTATTGCGGTTCGATTCACGCCGGCCGAATCCACGCTACCAACCAATGCTCGACGAGGTTCGTGAGCATATCGCTATGGCGCCCGTGATCTACGCGAATCAGTCGGGTGCGGATGGGTACGGTTCGGGCTTGCCCGAAACAATTCCATTATTTGAATCTGAAGTAGCTTGTTGATGAACGCAGTTCAGGACTGGCGGGAGGCGCTCGGCGGCGAGTTCGTGATTTGCGGAGGTGCGCCCGTCGAGCGGGCCGAAACCGCCACTTTCCGCACGGACCAGAAGATCCCGCTGATTCTGCGCCCCCAAACCCGCGCGCAGGTCAGTGAAGTGATGCGAATTGCGAGCCGCCATGGAATACCCGTGTATCCCGTGAGCAGCGGCAAAAACTGGGGCTATGGCTCGCGCGTTCCCGTGGTCGGCGGCAGCGCACTGATCGACTTGAGCGCATTGAAGCAGATCGTGGATTTCAATGAGCGCCTCGGGTACGTTACCGTCGAGCCGGGGGTCACTCAGCAGGATTTGTACGACACTTTGCGAGCGCGCAATTCGAAACTTTGGATGGATGCCACCGGCTCCAGTCCGCAGTGCAGTCTGATCGGAAATGCGATGGAGCGCGGCTTCGGGCACACGCCTTATGGGGATCACTTCGCCCAGGTCTGCGCGCTTGAAGTAGTGTTGCCGGACGGCGAAACAATTCGCACCGGATTCGCGGGACTGCCCTCGGCGCGCGCTGGCAAAGTCTACCGCTGGGGTGCGGGACCCAGTCTTGAAGGTCTCTTTTCGCAATCGAATTTCGGCATCGTGACGGAGATGACTATCTGGCTGATGCCCGCGCCGGAGTATTTTCAGGCTTTCTTCTTTCAGTCGGACCGCGAGGACGGAATCGCGGCAATCGTCGACGCCTTGCGTCCGCTGCGCATGGATGGGACGCTGCGCAGCGCGATTCACGTTGCCAACGATTACAAGGTATTGGCGGGAATCCAGCAGTTCCCGCGGGGAGAAAGCGAGCCGCTTGCGCCGGAGCGCATGAGGACGCTCCGCAACGAGCTGAAGTTTACGCGATGGAGCGGATCCGGCGCGATCTACGGAACGCGGGCGCAGGTTTCCGAAGCCCGCCGGCTGCTGCGCAGGGCATTGCGCGGGGTCACCGGCAAGCTTCAGTTTCTGGACAACCGTACGCTGCGGATGGCGGCGAAATTTACCGGCGTCTATCGCATGATCACCGGCCTCGATCTCACGCGCACGCTCGAACTGGTGAAGCCCGTCTATGGGTTGCTCCAGGGCATCCCCACATGGCAGCCGCTGGGCAGCGCATACTGGCGCAAGGCGATGCCGGTCCCAGATGATCCGGATCCGGATCGCGACCGCTGCGGCCTGATCTGGACCGCGCCGGTCGCTCCCATGGAAGGTTCTCAGGCTGCGCAGCTCTGCCGTATCGTCGAGAGCCGGCTGCTTTCGCATGGATTCGAACCCTTGATTTCCATCACGTTGTTGACGGAACGGGCAATCGCCTGCGTTGTCTCAATTACCTACGACAGGGAGAAGCCGGGCGAAGATAAAAGGGCGATGGACTGTTATCTCGCCCTGCAGACGGAACTCGAAGGTGAGGGCTATTATTCCTATCGCCTGGCCACTCCCGCGTTACCTTCGCCATCCGCGGAGGGCCCTTATGGAGCGCTGCTCAAAAAGATTCGGACCGCCCTGGATCCAAATGACGTATTGGCGCCCGGAAGGTATGTACCCCGGCTATGAGCACAGCCACCCTCGAAATTGCCGTTGACGCAAACCTCCTGGTGAAGGATCTGAATCGCGTCAGGCCTGCAATCTACTGGGCCGACCTGTTGGTGTCTACGGCGGTCGGCTGGGGAGCGTTTGCCGCCGCGCTCGCGCTGCCGCCAGCGGCCGCGGCGGCACTTTCGGTGACCTCCATCCTGTTCCTCTACCGCGCGCTCTGCTTCATCCACGAGATCAGCCACCAATCCCGGCGAAGTCTGCCGGGATTCGAGATGATCTGGAACGTGACCACGGGCTTCCCGTTGCTGCTGCCATCCTGCATGTATGTGGGAGTTCACTCGAGCCACCATCGCCTCAGCACATATGGGACGGAGAGCGATCCCGAGTATCTTCCGTTCTCCAGGTCTTTCCGCATGACAGCGGCATTTGCCGCGCAGAGCCTGCTGCTTCCCCTCGCGCTCGTGGTCCGATTCCTTCTGCTCGCGCCTCTGGCCTTTTTTGCCTCGCGGCTCGAACACTGGCTGGTAGTCCACTTCTCTTCGCTGAGCATGAATGTGCGCTATCGTCGCGAGGTCACGCCGGCCACGCTGCGGATGGTTCGCCGGCAGAGCGCCGGCATTCTGATTTTGTGGACGGCGCTGGCGATCGCGGCGCCGCTGCGCTTCTTCGCCTTGTGGTACGTGGTCTCAGCCTGCATCAGCCTGATCAATTCGCTGCGAACCCTGGGAGCGCACGCGTATGAAAGCGAAGGGCGGCCTCTCAACCGGGAGGAGCAGTTGCAGGATTCGATCGATACCCCTGCGCCGCGGTGGGGAGTTTTGTGGGCGCCGGTGGGATTGCGCTTTCACGCGCTGCATCATTACTTTCCGGGCATCCCTTACCACAATCTGGGTGAAGCTTATCGCCGGCTGACGCGGCAATTGCCGGCTGAAGCCGGAATTCATCGTGTGCGAAGCGACGGCCTCCTGCGCTCGCTGAGCGCGCTCTGCCGTCGCGGATGGCGCAGAGGCGGTTGAGGCGTGGCTCATCTTGCCCTCGTCTGTCCTCCGACACCGGGACACATCCATCCTTTGGCCGCACTCGGGCGCACGCTGATCCGCCGCGGTCATCGCGTTACCTGCTTTCAGATCCCGCCCATGCGGGAAATGGCCACCAGCGAAGGACTCGAGTTCCATCCTATAGGGGACGTGGAAAGCAAACGCCTCGCCGACGCCGTGCAGTCGATGCGGAAGCGAACCGGTTTCGCATCGGTTCGATTCGCGATTCGTTGTTCCCGCCTGTTGTCGGATACGCTTTGCCGCAAACTTCCCGAGGCATTGCGGAGCCACGGGGTCGATCTGGTGCTCGCGGACCAGAATGAACCTGCCGCGGCGAGCGTTGCGGAGAGCCTGGATCTGCCTTTCATCAGCGTCTGTCCCGGCCTGCCTCTGAATCGCGAGGCGGCAATCCCGCCGCCCTTCTTCGGGTGGGATTATCGTGATACTCCCCTGGCCCGCTGCCGCAATCGAGCCGGGATGCTGGTCGCCGACCGTCTGGTAGCACCCATCAACCGGACGCTGAACCGCTATCGCACGGAGTGGGGCCTTTCGCCGATTCGCCGGCCGGACGACTCGTTCTCGCGCGAGGCGCAGCTTTGCCAACTGACTCCGGATTTCGATTTCCCGCGGCAATGCCTCCCTGGCGGCTTTCATTACGTCGGACCGCTCGTCGATGGAGAAGGTCGCAAGATTCCGTTTCCGTTCGAACGGCTGAACCAGAAGCCGCTCGTTTACGTTTCGCTGGGCACGCTCCAGGACCCTTCGAGCAACCATTTCCGCATCGTCGCGAGGGCCTGCGCCAATCTCGGCTTGCAGGCGGTCATCGCGGCGGGCGGAAATTATGGCGACGTGCTGCGCGGTCTCGACGGATCGCCGGTCGTCGTATCCTTCGCGCCCCAACTGGATTTGCTGGCGCGCGCCACGCTCACGATAACTCATGCGGGCCTCAATACCGTGATGCAATCGCTGCTATTCGGCGTACCCATGATCGCTATCCCGTTGACTCACGATCAGCCGGCGACCGCGGCGCGCGTGGCGTACTCGGGCACGGGCGAAGTGATCCATTCGCGCGGGCTCAGCGTGGAGCGGCTGACGGCATCCATCTCCCGCGTGCTGGAGAATCCCTGCTTCCGTCGAAGGGCGGAGCGAATTCGCGAATCGATCCGCTGCGCGGGTGGCGTCGATAAGGCCGCGGAGATAGTCGAGCGAGTCCTGCGCCGTCCCGCGCGCTGAGATGCACTACGGGATCATTACGCCTCCGGTGGCTGGACACATTCATCCGTTCGGCGCTTTGGGACGCGAGTTGATCGCCCGCGGTCATCGCGTCACCCTGCTGCAGATGGAGGATGTGCGCGCGCGCGCCGCCGCGGAAGGGCTGGAATTCGCCGCGTTGGGCCAGTCCGATCATCCGGCCGGATCGCTGGATCGATCATTGACGCAACTCGGCACGCTGGCAGGACTGAGGGCGCTCCGTTTCACGATCGCCGCCGTGGGCCGGACCACCGAGATGATCTGCCGCGACGCTCCCGGCGTGTTGGCGGCTCGGGGAATCGACCGCCTCCTGGTGGATCAGATGGAGCCCGCCGGAGGATCGGTCGCCGAGCATCTGAACATCCCCTACGCGACCGTCTGCAATGCGCTCGCGCTGAACCGGGAGCCTTACGTGCCGCCGCCATTCACGGATTGGACATACAGCACGCACGCATGGGCGCATGCAAGAAATTCACTGGGCTATGCAATTTACGACCGATTCATGGCGCCGGTAATGGAGGTGGTGAGCGCATGGCGGAAACGTCAAGAAGTTGTAGGCAGCAAGCCGTCTCGTCTTCGCTGCGCAGCCTTTGCCGTTCCCCTTCACGTCGGCTCACCTTCCCGTCGAATTCGATGATCAATCGCAAAACTACGCGATTCGGTACAATCTCACCCCATGAACTATCTACTCAAAACTGAACCCACCGTCTATTCCTTCGCGAATCTCGAGCGCGAAAAGTCTACCATCTGGGACGGCGTGACCAACCCGGCAGCGGTCAAGCACCTGCGCGAAATGCAGTCGGGCGAGCGCCTGGTCATCTATCACACCGGCGACGAAAAGAGCGCGGTTGGGACGGCGTCGGTGCTGTCGGTCGATCCGAGCGACCCGAAAACGCCGCTGGTAAAAATCAAAGCCCGCAAAGCGATCGCTCAGCCTAAAACACTGGCGGAAATCAAAGCGCAAAAATTGTTTGCAGATTCGCCGCTTGTGCGCCAGGGAAGACTAAGCGTGGTCCCGTTGACGGACGCGCAGTACAAATGGCTGACGGGAGAATAAGG
>CAWBIS010000068.1:0-6965 GCA_963788485.1 Terriglobia bacterium | reverse complement strand
CGCCCATCAGATCGCCCGCGGCCACCAAAATCGTGTTGGGGTTGTCGCGGGCCGCGCTGCGCAGGTGCGTCGCGAGGTATTCGGCGCCGCCCGCGGGCATTTGATTTACGCGCCCATCCGAGCCTGTTGGTGGTTCAAGATTGCCGTGAAAATCGTTGATGGCGAGCAACTGGACGGTAACGGAGGGTGGCTGCTGCGCTGCCGTCAGGACCGCGAGCAGCAACAGCCCCGTCGCGATGATTGTTTTCCTGATCATTCGAAAATCAGAAAGTCAGCCCGACCCGGAATACATTCACCGCGTAGAAATACAACTCCGCGTCCAAAGATCTTTTTATATTCTCTGCCTTCCGGAACCCATGCTGCTCACCCGAAAATAACAGATAGCCGACAGGCGTTCCTTTCCTGCGCAGCGCTTCCACCATCAACTCAGTCTGGTTTTGCGGCACCACGAGGTCCTCGTCGCCCTGAAAGAAGATCACCGGCGCGGAGAGCCTTTCTGCGTGCGCGATGGGCGAACGCTCCCGATACAAATCCTCCCGCGCGGGATAGGGTCCGACCAGCGAATCGAGATACCGCGATTCGAATTTATGTGTGTCGCGTGCGAGCGCGGCCAGATCTCCGACGCCGTAGTGGCTCGCGCCGCCTTTGAAAAAATCGCGGAACGTCAATGCCGCGAGCGCCGTGTAACCTCCCGCGCTGCCGCCCGTGATGACGCAGCGCTCACCATCCACCAGTCCGCGCTCCGCCAGGTACCTGGCCCCATTCACGCAATCGTCGACATCCACAATTCCCCAATTCGAATCCAGCCGCTCGCGATATTCGCGCCCGAATCCGGTGCTCCCGCCGTAGTTCACATCCAGCACGGCGATCCCGCGGCTGGTCCAGTATTGGATGCGCAGATCGAGCGCGCTTGATGCGGCGGCCGTAGGACCGCCATGGCACTTCACCACCAGCGGCGGATGCTCGCCATCGGGCGCGATGTAGTCGGGATTGTGGGGGGGATAAAACAGCCCGAACGCCGTCTTTTCCGCACTTGGATATTCGATCGCCTCCACCGTGGTGAAGAACTTCGCCAGATCGGGGTCGTCCGCAATGCCGGTCGATTGTTTCAGCACGTCCGTCGAATGCGTTTCCACATCCATGACGACGATGCTTCCGGGCCTGGTCGCGGATCCGCCGCGGAAGACCAGCCGGTTGTTTTTCGCCCGCACGGACGAAAAATCCGTCCATGGCACGTCAAGCGTCGTCAACTCCCCCGACTGCAGGTCGATGACGCCGAGTTGTCCCAACCCTTTCGACACATACGAACAAACGATTCGCCCGCTTCCCGCAAACGCGTAGGTCGACATCCCGAAGATCCACTGCGCCGTGCCGAATTCCGCCTCCATCGGCGCCAGCGGCTCGATCGGCGAGCGTGATTTCTGCCGGTACAGATTCCACCAGCCCGATCGGTCCGACACAAAGAACAAGGCCGAGCCATCGGGCGCCCACTCGGGCTGAAAAATCGATTCGCGTTCTCCGCCGGCGATCAGAAGCGGCTCGCCCACCGTCGCCCCGTTCTGCCCGAGTTGCAGAACGTAAAGACCGGTACCGGTCCACGGCATGTTGGGGTGATCCCAGGCCAGGAACGCCAGCCAGCGCCCATCCGGGGAAAGCCGCGGCGAGGAATAGAAATCGTGTCCGGACGCCAGCACCATGCAAGCGCGATCCTCGGGATCGCCTCCCAGCCAGCCGTGATCCATGTCAATCGACACGATGGTATTCGCCGGCTCTTTCCCGAACCCGTGCTCTTCGCGTATGCCGATCCAACGCCGCCGGCGCGTATCGATCATGCCGTCCGCATATTGCCAGGAGCCTTCGGGCGTCAGCGGATAGGGCCAGTGTCCGCCGCGCTCCATCCGGTACAAGCGCCCGTCGGCGAAGTGCGAAAAGTAGATCACGCCCGCGGAAACGGTCCATGCCCCGCCGCCGTACTCGTTGGCGCGTGTGCGTACATTGAATGGTTCAGGATTGATATCCTCTCCCGTCGCGCGTCCCGGGACGTGGCGCACCACCACGCACCTTCCCGCTTCATGTGGCCGCGACTCGAGCCAGTAAATGTCTTCGCCGTCGATGCGGACGTCGGCGAGGCCGATCGATTGGGCCACTATCAGATCGGACGTGATGGGAGATTTCCAGGAGCCGTAAGATGCGCTGTTCATTGTTTGATTACAGGTTTGGTTACAGGATCGTTTGTTTAAAGGATGCCGTTGTTCTGTCTGTACACTAATAGTGTGCTACGCCGAGCCCTTGTCCTTGCTATTTTCGCCGCGGTATCGGCCTGGACGCAAACCGTTCCGCAACTTTTGTCGCTGGTTTCGGGAACCACTCAGTATCGCGAGACCGTTGTGTCGCCCGACGGCCATTATGTCGCCTGGACCGTCACTCCCCGCAACCCGGATAGCACTCAGCCGTCCAGTACCGAAATCTGGCTGCTCGACCTGACCCGGCCCGGCGCAACTGCCCGAAGAATCTCCGATTCGAAGCAACCGCATGCGGAGCACAGCGTCGCCTGGTCGCCCGACAGCAAACAATTCGCGTTTCTCTCCGATGCGGCGAAGTCCGGACAGCTGGAAATCTACATAGCAAGTCCCGGAGGCATCGCACGCAGGATTACGTCACTCACCGGCTTTCTCCAGACTCCGCGTTGGTCGCCCGACGGCAAAAAAATAGGCATTCTATTCACGGAAAACGCCGCGCGCGCGGCCGGACCGCTCGAGCCTTCAACCAAAGACGCCGGCGTGGTGGAAGAGCATGTCTATGAGCAGCGCCTGACCCTGGTGGATCCCGCTTCCGGAAAAACAAACCCCCTCAGCCCCGAAGACACCTACGTGTACGAATACGACTGGGCCCCGGACAGCGATCGTCTCGCTTACACCGCGGCCAAAGGCAACGGCGACAACAACTGGTGGATCGCCCAGTTGTATACCGTCGCCGCCTCATCGGGCGAGATACATCCGGTCTACAAGCCCCCGATTCAGATCGCGGACCCGCGTTGGTCCCCCGATGGCAAACAGATCGCATTCATCGGCGGGATCATGAGCGATGAAGGTTCGACGGGCGGCGATGTTTACACGATTCCGGCCACGGGCGGAGTCGACCCGCATAACGTGACGCCGCTCCGTAAAAGTTCTCCCAGTTGGATCCGCTGGCTGCCCTCCGGAAAAATTCTCTTCACTGAAACGATCGACGGTGGAACGGCGCTCGCCACACTCGATCCCGCCACGCGCGCGGTTGAAACCCTCTGGACCGGAGACGAAACACTTCGCGGCGGGGAGGATGTCGTCTCCGCCTCGAACGATGGCAGGACCATCGCATCCATCCGCAGTTCCTGGAGCCTTGCGCCTGAGGTGTGGGCCGGCCCCGCCGGCGAATGGACACAGCGAACCCATGCCAATGATGATTTGAAACCCGCGTGGGGTAAGACGGAAAAACTGCACTGGAAGAGCGACGAATTTGATATCGAGGGGTGGTTGATGTATCCGGTCAATTACGATCCCGCTAAGAAATATCCGATGGTTGTGTCCGTTCACGGCGGCCCGGCGGGCGCGAAAAGACCAGCCTGGCCCGGAACGTTCGACATGACCTTGCTCTCAAGCCAGGGCTATTTCGTGCTTTTCCCCAACCCCCGCGGCAGTTTCGGGGATGGCGAAGCGTTTGCCAAAGCCAACGTGAAAGATTTCGGCCAGGGCGATCTGCGCGACATCCTGTTGGGAGTCGATACGCTGACTCGCACGGTACCGGTGGACCCCAACCGCCTCGGCATCGCCGGTTGGAGCTATGGCGGATACATGACGATGTGGGCGATCACGCAGACGCACCGCTTTCATGCCGCGGTCGCCGGAGCGGGTATCGCCAACTGGCAGAGCTACTATGGCGAAAACCTGATCGATCAGTGGATGATTCCGTATTTCGGTTCCACCGTTTACAACAACCCTCCGGTTTACGCGCGTAGTTCGCCGATCAATTTCATCCGCAACGTCAAAACGCCGACGCTGCTCCTCGTGGGTGACGGCGATGCCGAGTGCCCGGCGCCGCAGTCCTACGAGTACTGGCACGCCCTTAAAACGTTGGGTGTCAAAACGGAGCTGGTTGTCTATCCGGGGGAGGGTCATGCCATTCGCAAACCGGACCATGTGCGGGATGTGCTTGAACGCACTATTGGCTGGTTCAACGCCAGCCTTGCGGAAACCGCCAGTACCCCCCGGCCCTAATGCTGAAACAGAGGTCTGGAAACGGGCGGCGCCACCCGGTTCGCTGTCTTCTGTGGAGCGGGAGTGCAGCTGTTTTGATAGTACGCGAGCAGGTCGATTTCGTCGAAATCGATGGCGCGCGCGTACTGCTTGATATAGCTGGTGTTGTAGATTCCGCCGGGAAGCTTGCTGAAGTCCCCGGATTCGATCGCTTCGAGCTGGCGAACGCTCAGTTTGGTCGAGGCGGAGATGGTTTCAAGGCTGATCCCCTTCCGCTTCCGCCACATTGTGACTCCCAGTATGCCGTCTTTCATCGAATTTCTCTAAATAATTCAACTATAAAGGGTTTAGTCTATCACTGAATAAGTTCTGTTACACTCCTGACCAAAGTGATATTAACCCCACGGCAATGAGCGCACTGGAACTGGATACGACCGTCTGCGGGATTCTTTTTCGAAACCCCGTGCTCGCCGCATCCGGCACCTTCGGCTACGGCATTGAATTCGAGAAGCTGGTCGACCTCGGTGGGCTCGGCGGAATCGTCGTAAAAGGCCTCTCCCGAGAGCCTATCCCGGGAAACCCCGCGCCGCGGCTATGGGAGGCGCGGGCCGGGATGATCAACTCGGTCGGCCTGCAGAATGTAGGCGTCCGCAAATTCATCGCGGACAAGCTGCCGCCCCTGCGGCACTACAGGACTCCAGTGATCGCCAACGTCTTCGGCTATGCCGCCGAGGATTATGTCGAAGTCGTGACTATCCTTAACGACGCCGAAGGGGTTGCCGCGTACGAACTGAATGTTTCCTGCCCCAACACGAAGCACGGCGGAATCGCCTTCGGCGTGGACGAAGCCGCGCTCGCGGACCTGGTCGCCCGGGTGAAATCCGTGTCCAGCCGCCCGCTGTGGGTTAAACTTTCGCCGAACGTCGCCGCCATCGAACCTTTCGCGAAGGTGGCCGAACAGAACGGCGCAGATGCGGTTTCACTGATCAACACGTTTGTTTCTCTGGCGATTGATGCGCGCGCGCGGCAGCCGCGGATCGGGGCGGGTTATGGCGGCCTGTCCGGCCCGGCGATCAAGCCCATAGCGCTTCGCATGGTGCATCAGGCCGCGGGTGCGGTGAAGATTCCGGTCATCGGCTTAGGTGGAATTTCGAGCGGCGAAGACGCGGCGGAATTCATGATTGCCGGAGCGTCGATGGTCCAGGTGGGAACGGCGAACTTCTGGGACCCGTCGGCGCCGTTAAGAATCGCGCGGGAACTGCAGAAACTGCTGCCCGAACTCGGGGTAAAGCAGGCGAGCGAACTGGTAGGGACGCTGCGGAAACGGGAATGAAGAAGCCGGATGCGAACTTTTTCCCGTCTGCTACGTATAACTCGATGACACCAAACGCATGGCCGCAAGAAAACGAAGACGTCTCCTTTGGGTCAGTCTGACCGTCGTGCTGCTCGCCAGCGCAGCGTTCTTTTCGCTCAAGGCGATCGGCAGCAAACCCGCCAAAATCGACCCGGAAAAGATCGCGAAAGTGGAACGGATCGATCTCGCCCGTTCCGTCGTCGCAACCGGTAAAGTGCAGCCGGTTACGCAAGTGGATATCAAATCGAAAGCGAGCGGAATCATACAAAAACTGCCCGTGAATGTCGGCGATATCGTGCATAAAGGCGAGGTGATCTGCGAGTTGGATCAGAACGATTTACTGCCGGCGCTGCACCAGCAGGAAGCCGCGCTGCACGTGGCTGAGGCGACACTGCGCAGCGCGCAGGCCGATTATGAGCGCTATAAGGTCGACGCCACCGGCCCCGATGTGCCCTTTCTCAAGCGCGATGCCGAACGCAGCGCGAAAATGCTCGCCGACGGCCTGATCGCACAGAACTCGCGCGACGATGCCGAAAAGAACTATCAGATGGCGCTGCAGAAGCAGGAATCGGCCAAGGCCAATCTGGGCAGTGCCGCGGCCGCCATCGCCAAAGCCCAGGCGTCGCTCGAACAACAACAAGCGACCCTTTCGGAGGCGGAAGAGAACCTGCACAACGCCACCATTGTGTCGCCCATTGACGGCATCGTGCTCTCGCGCGACAGCGAAGTGGGTGACGCGGTGAGCTCGATTCTGTTGCTGGGTTCGAGCGCCACCCTGATCATGACCGTCGGCGACCTGAATGAGGTCTATATCAAAGGCAAGGTCGACGAAAGCGATATCGGCAAGGTGTATCTGGGCCAGCCCGCGCGCATTACGGTCGAGTCTTTCAAGGATCAGAGGTTCCCCGGCCGCGTCACCAAAATCTCGCCTATGGGAACGGAAAAAGACAACGTGACCACGTTCGAAGTGCGCGTGTCGATTTCCAACGAAAAGCACATCCTCAAAGCCCAGATGACGGCCAACGCCGAAATCATCCTCGATGAGCACAAAGGCGTTCTTGCCATACCCGAAGGCGCCGTCACTTACAACAAGGACAAGACGACCGCGGCCCAGATTCCGGATCCGACGAATGAAAAGGGTTTCCGCAAAGTGGCTATCAACGTTCCTGCCGCCGCGTTCAGTTACGTATTGCTGGTGCTCGGCCTCGAACTGATAGCGCAGGGGCTTTGGGTCGTGGTCGTTGACGAGGACGAAGCTGGCTCCGGAGCGAAGGGCGTCGTACCGTGCAAAGATCGACTCGTGACGCTGCGCCGGGGCGAGTTCTCGGACATCGAGCTGGTGCTCTCCGCCCTCCTCGCGGCCACCTGCGGCGCGAAAC
>CAWBIS010000067.1:0-4686 GCA_963788485.1 Terriglobia bacterium | reverse complement strand
CGCCGGTTTTGCGCTCGGCCGGCGGCGTCAGGTCCGCGATGAAGACGCGATACCAGTCGGCGATGGAACCGGTCTCGGTGCGAACGTCGTCCACGTACAGAACCGTGTTGTCGTTGGTGAATTTCTCTTCGAACACGCGCGGCTCAACGTTGGCCGTCAGCTGCGACGCCAGCACGGAATTGGCGATTTTTATCTGCGCCCGCACGGCGAGGGGATTCAGCCAGATGGCGCACGCTCCGGAGACAAGCATGGCGCCGAAGGCGAAGGTCAGAACCGGCGTCACCACGATCCGCGACGAGACTCCGCCGGAGCGCATGGCGATGATCTCGTTATCGCTCGAGAGCCGTCCCAGACCCACCAGAATCCCCACCAGCACACCGAACGGAATGCTCAACAGCAGGATAGGCGGAAGCGAAAGAATGAAAAGCTCGATAACGGCGGGTCCCCTGGCGGAGCGGACCAGCAGCCCGAACAAGTCCCCGAGCCCTTTGAGGAAGATAACGAAGGTGGCCAGTGCGGTGGCGAGGAACGAGCTCGTCAGGATTTCGCGAAAGACGTACCGGCTGAGAATCTTCATTCAGGAACGCGCGCGCCGGTCAGGTCTGGTCACCAGGACCTATTTTACCGGAACGTTGGTGAACTGAACGGGACCCGCCCGGGTTTGAATCTGCAATCGAACCAGCTGTGTCGACTTGGAGTCCTCGTCGACGAATACAAAACTGCCCGCCATAGGCAGTCCGCTCAGTGCCAGACAGCCACCCAGCAGATTGCAATTGGCCAGTGTGGCGTTATTGAGGCCGATCCGGTTGCCGGACTGGTCTATGAAATAGGTCTGCCTGTTGGTAAGAAAGTTGGCGTCCGCCGCGTTGAGATTCGTCATCTGGATGGAACAGGTAATGTGCGGCGCCTGCCGCTGGCAGCCCTGTAACACGTACTGCACGCCGCCAAAGGTGACGGTTGTTTGCCCCGCAGTCTGGGTTGCAGGGTTGGCGGCTGGATTGGATACCGCGGCGGGCGTTGCGGTGGCCGCCGCGGGCTGCCCGGCAGCCGGGGCGGCTGGATTGACCAGGGCAGCCGGCTGCGCCGCTGCGGGAGTTCCGGAAACAGCGGCTGGGGCGGCTGCGGTTTGAGTCATGGTGAAACGCACCTGACTATTGGCGGCGACATAAACTCTCGCGCCGCTCAGCGAGGATGTGGTCGAATTCGTAGTGCTCTGGGTGTTCTTTTTCTTACCAAATCCGCCAAGGCTCAGTCCGCCGAACTGGCTACCCAGCTGGTTGGCGATTCCGGTTGCCGCACTCGCCGCCCCTCCGATGGACATCTCGGTCCCCGTCACGGGCGAAATCAGAGCGAGGCTCCACGTGGCCCCGTTCTGTTGCAGCGCCATGACGGCTGCCGTTCCTGCCGCCAGAGTGGTGCCCTGAGGGGTTGTCACTGCGCTGACGAGTTTCCCGCTGAACTGGGCGCCGGAAGCGGATTTGGTGGAATCGATTGTCTGAAGCGCCTGAACGGTTATCAGCTTGCTGGCGGCACTGTTGGAAACCTGACCAAATATAGAGGAGCTGATGCACGTCAGTGAACTGAATATAACGAAACACGCAAATTTATTTGTGGTTTTCATGGCGTGACCCCTTCGGTTGAGATGTTGCACTTCCAGAATGACGAAGTTTTAGCTGGGAGTATAGCTCAAACGATAGAGCGTTTCAACGTTGTTGATCCGCGGTCCGGGATGCGATAGCCGGCGGCGGTACGATCGGCAGTTTCGGCAGCTCATCGTCCACCTTGGTCAGTTCGAGATCGTCGATCAGGACGGATGGCGCCACCACCGAAACTTCGGCCGCGCCGGAACCATACCCGAGCAGGGCGAAGGGCGCACCGTTGTCGAGATAGTTGAACGTCACGCTGTCATCGCCGGCGGCGAGAATGTCCTTCAGCGAGCGCGCGTTCACGCCGCGAAAACGCTCTCCCCGCACCAACTCCTCGTGGCCATCCGGATAGAGGCGATACGCGTAAAGCGGGATGCTGATCGGGTGGCTCGATCCCCCGGCGGATCCTGCCGAGAGAATCTTGCGGGCCTCTTCGATCGAAGCCGAAGACGGAAAATCCATTTTGCGCACAATCATGCCGTAGGGCAGGCCGCGCTGCTGGATCAGATCGATGAGCTTCTTCTTGAGATCGGAGATGGAGCTGGTTTCCCGCGCCGTGATCAGGAGATTGGTGGGGACCGGCAACTCGGCGCCATAACTGCCGGCGAGGCGCGCATGGCCGTTCGATTCATCGTAGCCGCGCACGGGCTGGCGAGTGCGCAGGAAATCCTTGAGCACGCCTTTTTCGACCAAAGACAGCGGCTTTTCGGCAGTGCCCTCCTCGTCCACTTCCTCATGGCCGAACATTGGTTTGGTCGGATCGTCGACGACGTCGAAAAACTCCGGCATAATCCTTACGCCGCGACGTCCCTCGAGTTCGGTACTGTTGGCCTGCGCATTGCCGCCCGGGTTTGAGATCGGCTTGCGCGAGATGTACAGATTCCGCCCGAGGAGTTCGGCCAGCAATTGCGGGGAGGAAACGCCTTCGAAGAGAATCGGACCCGAATAATTGTCGCCCAGCGGCGCGGCGGCGATCTTCAACACCTGTTCGGCCAGCGCGCGCGCGGATTTTTTCAACTCCTCTTCGGGAAACATGCGGACGATGTCGCGCGTGTAGAAGGTACCCAGATCGCGCACAATCATGCCATCGGGCGCCTGCGCCGAAGCCTGAATCTCCACGGCTCCCGTCGATTCCTGCACACGGATTTCGGTGCCCTCGTTGTTCACAAAACGGTGCAGCGAATCGACCGCGCTGAGGTCGACGCCGGAATTACGCAAGCCGGAAAATTCGCTGAAAACGGCCGAGATCCGGCGGGTACGCTCCACCCAGGCCTTCTCGTCGAACTTTACCGGAGAGTAATCGCGGATGTCGATCAGCGGTTTTGCCGGGGCGAAATCGGGGAGAGATTCGCTTACGGTTACATTGCGCAGCGCGGCCCGTTTGCGGGCAATGGATTGCAGCGAACCTTTAAACGCGGAATCCGTCGCCAGCCAGAGGAACTGACGCAGCACGAGGGGGTTTTCGTCTTCGATGGGAAAGCTGTGAAGATCGTAACGAGGCCCGGAAGCATTGGCGCCGGTCCAGTTGGTGTTATCGAACTTATAGTCGCCGACGCGCATGCGCAGGCGGGGAATGCGGAAATTGCTGGTGCTCGAATTGATCAGGCCGCCGAGAGTGGCGGAGGCCGACCAGGCATGTTCGTCGTCGACGGTGTAACTGAGGTAGTAAGGCTTATCGAGTTGGTTGAGCGTCAGCGTCATGGAACGCTTGAGCTCGGCCCGCATGGCATCGAACACGGCGTCAGGCTGGGCGGCAAGCAAAGCTCCAGCGCAGCTGATGACGATGGCGCAAAGCGCAGTTCTTCTCACTGGCCGCCCTCCAGCAGGGGCGACGGCAGCAACGGCAGCAGATCCTGCGAGGCGTCCTTTTTCTCGATTTCAATTTCCGAAATCAGAATGGCGGGCGAAACCGCGGATACCGGCACGCTGCCGGACTCCGCGCCGCAATATCCGTTGAAAACCTGGGCTTTGTCGGAGGTGGCGATGATTTTCGAGAAACTGGCGAGCGGGGTGCCGACGATATCGGCGCCGCGAATCAACTCGTCCGGCCTGCCGTCGGCGTATACCCGGTACACGATCACCGGAACCACTTTGAACGCCTGCAGACCGGCTCGCGAGGTAGTGGTAACGCCGCTGGTGATGTCTTCAAAGTAAAGGCCGTAAGGCTTGTTCTGCCTCTTGATCTCATCGATCAGCATCTGCCGCAGTTTCTGGTCGCTCACCGTATTCGTGCTGGAAACAATGAGATTCGACTGGCGTGAAACGACCTCGAGTCCGGGCTGCCTTCGCCCGTGTCCGTTCGAATGCTCGAACCCGTCGATGGGCGAGCGCGACATCAGAAAGTTTCGCAGGATACCATTTTCGACGGCCTTCACCGGACGCGCTTTCACGCCTTCGTCGTCGTATTCGTAGGTACCGTTGAGGTCCACGCCGCCTATCCGCTTGATCGTCGGATCGAAGGTGACGGAGAGGAATTCGGGCAGAATTTTTTCGCCGACGCTCTTCGTGAAGGTCTGGCCTTCCGACTCGTCCTTCTGGCGATGCCCTTCAATGCGGTGACCGAAGATCTCATGGAAGAAAACCCCCGAAGCGCGCCCGGACAAGATCGCGGGACCGACGAAAGGCTCGGCCGTTTTCGCCGTCAGCAGGGCCTCCACATTGCGGCCGACTTTGTCCACAGCGGCCCGGATCACGTCGCCGGCGGGCAGGTCTTTCGGATCGGCAGCCTCGAAGGAATCGAAATCGGAAACGTTCATGCCGTCCTTCGCCCTCGCGCTCGCCGTGATCATGACGCGCGCAAATCCGCGGCCGTGCTGGATCTTCGTGCCTTCGGTGTTCACGAGGTAACGATTATCCGAGAGAACCGAGACCTGCACGTCGGAAGAAAGCAGATCCTTGTACTGGAGAAAGTCTTTGGAGAGGTTGCGTACGTTGTCGGCCCAGCGGGCGGAATCGAACGCCAGCGCGGTCGGCGCTTCCCAATGAGCGTAACTCTCTTCGCTCGAAAAGTCGTTCGACATGTCGCGGTCCGCCGCTTTGA
>CAWBIS010000066.1:0-4815 GCA_963788485.1 Terriglobia bacterium | reverse complement strand
AACAGTTTCGGCTTTCGCTACGCCTGGTACGTGGCGTCGATGCGTTCACGCATCAGCGCCAACTGGCTGATGTCGACGGTCAGCCCTAACATCACGTCGGCGCCCCGCACTTATCTGACGTTCGAAATCCTTCGGGATGGCACCGTCACCAACGTGCAGATCACGCAGAGCAGTGGGATTGCGGAAGTGGATCGCTCCGCCTTGCGGGCGATCCTGGCCTCCAATCCCCGTCCTCCTCTGCCGCCGGATTACTCCGGGCAGAGCGTCAATGTGGAGTTTTATTTTGACTTTCACCGCCAGTAGACGCAAAAATATGGAGTATTTTGCAGAAAATATATCACACTGTGAGACATCGGTTTCCAGACTGGCGAGCATCCTAATCATTCGGAGCCCATTACACACATGAAACTCATCGAATTGTGGTTCCCTCCATCCTGACTCTGGCCATGGCGGTCGCTCTCTCTGTCTGTTCGCGGATAGCCCTAAGCCAGCAGGATTGGATCAGCTCGGTATTTAATCTGGGGGCGCCGAAAATCAAATTGGCGGTTCCGGATTTTCCGGCCAAGTCCGTGGACCAGCAACTGGTCTCTCACCCAGGGTTCAACCAGGTTCTTTGGAGCGATCTTGACGATGCCGGGATCTTTCAGATGGTCAGCAAAAGTAATTACCCTCTCAAGGTCCCGGAAGAGCCTCTCGACGTCGACTTCAACGCCTGGAGCACGCCCCCTAGCTTCCGCCCAGATGTTGGTTTTCGGCAAAGTGGAAAACGTTAATTCCAACCTGGTGATCACCGGGCGCCTTTTCGACTTGGGAAACGCCACCAACCCAGGTGTCCTGGCCAAGCGTTACGTCGCGACTAATCAGGCGGCGCTCGGATTTGTCCAACTGGGGTTCCACCATATCCTCGATGGAACCGATCACCTGCTGTTTCTCTTTTGCCTGGTCATTCCGTTCCGGCGATTTCGAGCCTTGATTCCGGTGGTGACGGCATTCACTGTGGCCGCACTCGATCACGCTGATCGCATCGGCGTACAACCTGGCGCCCGATGCTTTATGGTTTCCGCCATTGATCGAAACGTTGATCGCGGTCTCGATCGTCTACATGGCACTCGAGAATATCGCGGGTGGCGCTACCGTCGAGCGAAGATGGATAGTGGCCTTCGCCTTCGGTCTTGTGCACGGGTTCGGTTTTTCGTTTGCGCTGCGCCAGACGCTGCAGTTTGCCGGATCGCATCTGCTGACGTCGCTTGTTTCGTTCAACGCGGGCGTCG
Organism: Terriglobia bacterium; assembly: GCA_963788485.1. Taxonomy (GTDB): domain Bacteria; phylum Acidobacteriota; class Terriglobia; order Bryobacterales; family Bryobacteraceae; genus BOG-234. Next base: position 3,544 of record CAWBIS010000066.1, on the reverse strand, counting down.
AGCTGGGCCAGCTGCTGGTGCTGGCGCTGATGATCCCGCTGCTCGATCTGCTCTTTCGCTTCGTGGTCGCCGAACGCATGGGCACGATTATTCTTTCGGCGCTGGTGGCGCATACCGGGTGGCACTGGATGCTCGATCGATGGGAGCGTCTGCGCCAGTTCCGTTTCACATGGCCGCAACTGACCGCCGCATCGCTTGTATCCGGCATGCACTGGACGATGGTGATTCTGATTCTGGCCGGTTGCCTCTGGTTCGTCTCCGGATTGCTGCGCCGGCGCGAGATCGCCTGATATGCACCTTCTGTTCCTGATGATGCTGGCGGCCACGCGCATCTATGTGGCCGACGGTGGGGACAACAAGCTCGCGGTCATCGATCCTGGTGCGCCGGCTTCCGCGATTTCCATAGCTTCGATTCCAACTGCGATCGTGGCCGCCGCGGACGGCCGCAGGCTCTACGTCTCAAGCGAGAGCGCCAACGTACTCGATGTCATCGATCCGGCCAAGTCGCGGCTGGTTCGCAGCGTGCCCGTGGGATTGAAGCCAGGCAATCTTGCCCTGACGCCGGATGGAAGGTACGTCTTCGTTTGTATTGGAAGCAGGCCGGCAATCGACGTCGTGGATACGGCATCGCTCACAAGAGTGAAAAGCATCGAAACCACCGGGGCGCCCCGCAGTCTCTACGTAACGCCCGACAATACGAGAATGCTCGCCGGTGTCGCCGGCGGCATCGACGTCATCAATATCAGGACCGGCGAAGTGGAATTCGAGATTCCGATGTCCGGCACGCCGGCGTCGATTGCTATCGATTCCGACCGGCGTCTGGTGATCCATCGTCTCTTCGTGCACATGGCCGGTGAGGAAGGGTTTGAGATCGTCGACTATGCTTCGCGTAAGGCAACAGGGAAAGTTGCGCTGCCGGGCGCGAAAGTTCTCGCCGTCTCGCCACATCGCCTGACGCTCTGGGCCACGGCAGGAGATTCCGTCACAGTATTCGTGCTGCCGGACCTCAAACGCTACACCACCGTTGCCACGGGCGCGGGAGCGGATGCCATCGTCTTCGACGCCGATGGCAAGCACGTGTTCGTCTCCAATGCCGGCGCGAATTCCGTGTCCGAGATCGATACCGCGACTTACAAAGAGATCGCTCATCTGCCGGCGGGCAAGGCCCCGGGGCAACTGGCGGCTGTCGAGTAAATACTGCGCTACGCTGAAGTCAACGTTGCGAAAACCCGAAGTCATGAGTCCGGCCGGTTACTGGCCACAGCTGCGCGCGGCCATCGAGGCGGGCGCCGACGCCGTCTATTTCGGGCTGAAACACTTCACCGCGCGCGCCAAAGTGGGTTTCACTCTGGAAGAACTGCCGGACGTGATGCGCACGCTCCACCAGCGCGGCGTTCGCGGTTACGTGACTTTTAACACGTTGATCTTCGAGCATGAACTGGCCGAAGCGGCGCGCGTGGGCGCGGCCATCGTGGAAGCGGGCGCGGACGCGTTGATCGTTCAGGATCCCGGGATTCTGCGCCTGCTGCGCGGCATCGCCCCGGATGCCGAGCTGCACGCCAGCACGCAGATGAGCATCACCGACGCCGAAGGCGTGCGATTCGCGCGCAGCCTTGGCGCCGACCGGGTTACCCTGGCGCGCGAACTGTCGCTCGCCGAAGTAAGAACCATTCATGAGCAGACGGAATCTGCTCTTGAGATCTTCGTCCACGGCGCGCTCTGTGTGGCTTACTCCGGCCAGTGCTTTTCTTCGGAGGCATGGGGCGGACGCAGCGCCAACCGCGGCCAGTGCGCGCAGGCTTGCCGGCTGCCCTACGATCTGATCGTCGACGGTGAACACGAGCCTCTCGGGGACGCTCGTTATCTGCTGTCGCCGGGCGATCTTTACACGTTGAAGGAAATCCCGGAGATCGTGGCAGCGGGCGTTGCCGCGCTTAAGATTGAAGGCCGCTACAAAGACGCCGAGTACGTCGCCCTCACCACGCAGGCGTATCGAAAGGCAGTGGACGATGCATGGGCCGGCAAGGCGCACCCGGTCGGCCGTGCGGAAGAATTGCGGCTGGAACAGGTTTATTCGCGCGGCCTCGGCCCTTACTTCGTGACGGGCACAAATCACCAGAAGGTGGTTGAGGGCCGGGCCCCGCGGCATCGTGGCGTGCTGATGGGGCGGGTGGCGCTGGTTGAGGCAGATTCGGTTGTGCTCGAACCGGGCGAGGCGCATGCAATCGCGCCGCTCAAGGAAGGCGATGGCCTGGTGTTCGACGCCGCCGACTGGCGCAGCCCGGAAGAGCCCGAAGAGGGCGGACGCGTTTATGAAGCCACGCGGCTGCGCGACGGCAAACTGCGGCTGCGCTTCGCCAATCGCGCGGTGCGGTTCGATCGCATCCGTCCGGGGGATTTGGTGTGGCGAACCGGAGATCCCGGGGTGGCTCAGGCGGCACGAGTTTTCACCGAAGCCGCGGCACCGCTTCACAGGCAACCCGTACAAATTCATGTGGTGGCGCATTCGGGTTCGGCTCTGGCCGCGGAGTGGTCGCTCATGGAACATCCTGAGATCCGGGCAACTGTGAGATCGGCCACGCCGCTGGGCGCGGCGCAAAATCGCTCGATTTCGGTCGAATCGTTACGGGAGCAGTTCGGCCGCCTGGGTAACACGGCGTACGAACTGGCTGGAATCTCGCTCGACGTTGAAGGTTCCCCGTTCGCGCCGGCATCCACACTGAATCAAATGCGGCGCGAGGCCGTGGAAAAGTTGCAGTCGTTGCAAATCGCGACGCGCGCGAACGTCGTTCACGATCCCGCGGCGGCTCTGTTTTCGGCCCGCCCCCAACCGGCTTCGCAGATCTCTGCGCCTGCCGAACTGCATCTCCTTGTCCGTACGCCGGAACAACTGTCTGCGGCCATCGAACTCGCGCCTGCCAGCATCACGCTCGATTATCTCGATCTCTACGGTCTCAGGCCATCTGTGGAGCGCGTGAAAGCCGGCGGCATTGTGGCGCGAGTGGCCAGCCCGCGCGTGCTGAAACCCGGCGAAGCTCGCATTGTCAATTTCCTGCTCAGCCTGGAGTGCCGGATTCTGGTGCGATCCACCGGAATTCTTCATGCTTTGGGCGAAAAGGAACGCCCGTTTCTGATCGGCGATTTCAGCCTGAACACGGCCAATTCGCTCTCCGCAGCCGAGTATTTCAAAATGGTTTCGCGGCTGACGCCGACGCACGATCTCAACGCCGCGCAGGTGGCAGATCTCGCGCGGGATGCAGGCCCGGAGAATATTGAGGTCGTCGCCTATCAGCATCTGCCGGTCTTCCACACCGAACATTGCGTCTTCTGCCGCTTTCTATCCACAGGAACGAGCTACAAAGATTGCGGGCGGCCCTGCGAGAAGCATCGCGTGGAACTGCGCGATGCCACCGGGCGTTCGCATCCCGTAATGGCGGATGTCGGGTGCCGCAACACGGTGTTCGGCGCGGAAGCGCAGGAGGCGAGCGCACATCTCGACCTTTGGCGCGCGGCCGGGATCCGTCACTTTCGCCTGGAATTCGTG
>CAWBIS010000065.1:0-10300 GCA_963788485.1 Terriglobia bacterium | reverse complement strand
GCAACCGGGTCAACGTGCCGATCGCGCCTCAGCTTGTGGCCAATAACATCGCGGAGGGAAATACCGTTCAGCTCCAGAATCCGAGCCTGGGGAATGCGCAGATCGTACTCAACACCCACGTCGAAGCCACATTCCAGATTCCCGACGTGACGAAGGTTCTTGCGGTGCCCGATCTCCTGAAGGTTTATATGCAGCCGGCGGTCGTGGCGATCGCAGAAAACATCGAGACCAATCTTCTGAACCTGTACGCCGGGTTCACGGCGAATACACCGCTCGGGACGGCCGGGACGCCAGTCACCGAAGCCGTACTGGATCAGGCGGAGACGTCGCTGTTCCAGGCCCTGGTTCCGCCGAGCGCGCCGAAGTATCTGGTCGTCGACAGCAATACCTATTCGGCGATGCGGCAGATTCCACGATTCAGCGAATTCCAGACTGCCGGCGAGGCGGGTCTGCGAGCGATCATCGATGGGACTTTTGGCAAGATCAAAGACTTTTTTGTTTTCCGTTCGCAGTATGTGCAATACACGGGCGCGTCGCCGGTCAACACGCATAATCTGGCGTTCTGCAAGGACGCAATCGGTCTCGTGGTGCGGCGCTTGCCGCAGCCGTTGCCGGGTACCGGGGCAATCGCCGAGTATGCGGAGTTGGGCAACTTCGGCATGCGCGTCACGATGAGCTATCAGCCGAATACTCTGGCGCAGCAGTTCACGGTCGATGTGCTTTACGGCTGCGCGATTCTGCGAAACGGATTTGCGGTTCAGATCAACAGCTGAATCTTCGACTAGCAGGGCGGGTTGGTAACCTGCGGCGGATTGGCAATCTGACGGGACGTTGGAGCGAAGACGCGGAGGCCGATTATCCATCGGCCGCAGGATGCCATCCTGCCCCACAAAAACGGGTGCCGGGGCGTGTTTTTTCGCGCCCCGTTTTTCTTTTTAGCCAGGGGGAACGAATGGATTTGAAGGCCTATTACGGGAAGGTTCGGGATGCCGAAGGCACGCTCACGGGAGAGCACTTCGTGATGGTCAGTCTGGCGACATCCGAGGGCGGCAAGGCGGGAGTGCGGACGGAAGTACCGCGGTCAATCGCGGCGCGGTTGATCGCCGAGAGCCGCGCGAGAGTGGCCAGCGACGAAGAGGCTGCGGAGTTTCACGAAGCCAATCGTGCGGCGCGCGAGAGGTATGAAGAAGACGAAGCTGCGAGGCGGGTACAAGTGATGGTGATTCCCGCGCGCGAGCCGAAAAAGCAAAGAGAGCGGAGCTAGCCATGGCGTTGTTCGTGGATGGGCCGACCTCGACCATCGAAGATCTGACCGAGCAGGACGCCGGTTTGCTGCCAGTGGCGCAGATCACGAGCATCAATGTTTCAGCCAAGCTGCGCCTGGCGCAGGAAGAGATCGGGACGGATCTCGAGCTGTGGCTGATCAAGCCGCGGCTGGCCGTCGATATGTCCTGGGCGGATGTGCTCTGGCGGCCGGTGCTGCGAATCGAGCAGGTGGTAGTCACCCCGCCCCTCAAACGGTGGGAAACGATGCATGCGCTTGAGCTCACTTATCGCGACGCTTACTTCAGCCAGTTGGTGGATCGCTATCAGGCGAAATGGCAGGAGTATGCGACGCTGGCCTGCGATGCGCGCGAGAGCTTCGTGGCCGGTGGCGTGGGGCTGGTGAACGATCCCTTGCACCGGCCGAAGCCGCCCATGCTCTCATCCATCGCCGGGCCCCAGAAGGGCGGCACGTTCTATGCGAGCGTGTCGTGGGTAAACGCCGCGAGTCAGGAAGGCGCGGCTTCGGAGATTTCGTCGATCGCGATTGCAGACGGAAATCTGATGACAGTCGCCGCAGTAAACGCACCGAAGAATGCGGTGGGTTCCTGGGTGTACGCAGGAACGAAACTCAATGAGATGTTCCGGCAAAATGACGTCCTTCTTCCCATTGGGGCGACTTACACGTATATCCCGGGAGAGGTTACTCAGGGACCGCTGCCCGGCGGGGGCCAGAGACCGGACTTCGTGCGGCCGCTGGCGCGCACGCTGCCGCGGGGATAACAGCATGGCTGGACTCAGTGGAACACTGACGGACATCGTTGTGTCGATGTTGACGTCGACGACCGATGGCGCAAATGTGCGATTGGAAGCGATCGAACAGGGCGATTCCAGCATTCAGGCGCCGGGCATCCGCACGATTGTGGCGATGAACGCGAACGTGGAGATCAGCGAAAAGACCGGGAAAGCGCAATATCCCGCGCTGCTGGTCTATTGTGACAAATTGTCGAACACGCTCAAGGAGAAATTCCGGATATTCTCGGGAACCGCCCACACGGTAGTGGAGGTGCGGCACTCGCAGGATACGTTGGGCGGGATCGAATCGAGTCTGGAAGCTTATGTTGACGCGGTGTGCGCCCTGCTCGACGATTCCCGCGGCGACTGGGGCTCGGGGTTATTTTATGCGGGCGGGTACGAGGTCAGTTACGAGCCGGTGGGGCGCGGCGGCGGCAATTTTCTGCAGCGAGCAAAGGTAGGGTTCGAAGTGGAGGTCAGCAGGTAGCCATGGCATATATTTCATCGATCGCAAACCGCTGGTATGTCGCGCTGGAGAGCGCCTACGGGCAGGTACCGGCAATCACGCAAAGTAACCGGATTCCCGCGGTCAAGCTGACGGCACAACAACAGCTGGAGAAGAGTCAGCGCAAGGATAAGACCGGCAGCCGGACCTGGCAGGGCAATCCCGTTGGGATGCGAAAGCAGACTACGTTCGACCTGACGACTTACATGCGTGACTGGCCGGACCCGACAGTATTGCCGTCGCAGGATCCGCTCTTTCAGGCGGCCCTCGGGGCGCCCGGGGCTCTTTGGGCCGGCAACGCGGCGAACAGTGGAACCACAGCTTCCACCATTGCCTTCGTCTCGCCGCATAATCTGACGGAAGGCCAGGCGATCACTTCCGGCGGAGAGATCCGTTTCGCCTCGACGATTATCGATCCACAAACCATAGCGTTGAACGCGCCGTTTTCGGCCGCGCCCACGCTGGGAGCGGTGTTTGGGCAGACTGCAACTTACAATCTGGCGATGCAGTTGCCAAGCCTGACCATCTTCGATTACTGGGATCCCTCCACCGCCGTGCAGAGAATCCTGTGCGGCGCGGCAGTCGATACGGCCACGATCAAGCTGAACGGCGACTTTCATCAGTTCGAATTCAAAGGAATCGCCCAGGATCTGATCGACAGCGCGTCGTTCGTCCCGGGTCAGGGGGGCGCGGCGGGTTACCCCGCGGAGCCGGCGCAAACAGGCTTCGGTTATTCACCCGTGCCCGGCAATCTGGGCGAAGTGTGGCTTGGCGTTTCCCCGACTCAGTTCTTCACCGTGTCCTCGGCATCGATCCAGATTCAGAACGATCTCGACAACAGGGCGAAGGAGTTCGGGATGATACTGCCGCAGGAGATCGTTCCCGGCAACCGAACGGTTTCGGTCTCGCTGGAGCTGTTCGGCATGGACGATGTGGCAACGACTGCGTTGTATCAGGCCGCGAGGCAGCAAGCGCCGGTCAGCATGATGTTCCAGCTGGGACAGGTCCCGGGGCAGCTTCTCGGCATCTATCTGCAAAGCGTCGTGCCCGCCGTACCCCAGTTCGACGACTCCGATAAGCGGCTGCAGTGGAAGTTTACCGATGTGCGCGCGCAGGGGACCGCCGAAAACGAAATCGTGGTGGCCTTCGGATGAACTGGGCCAGCACGAAAGTGGTCGCCTCCATGGAGCGGCCCGGCGTCGAATTCGTGATCGGACTGATGACTTTCGGGCGCCGAATCGAACTGATGCGGCAGGTTCGCGATTTGGCGGCACGGCTGGAATTTTTCGAAGCCGGGCAGGACGCGAAGAACGGCATGGAGGCAAGCTTACTGGGTGCCGAAATCGACCGGCTTTATCTGCGTTGGGGCCTCGAAGAGATTCGCGGGCTTGAGATCGACGGCGCTCCGGCAACCGTCGACTCGCTGGTGGATCGCGGCCCCGAGGATTTGTTTTTTGAGGCGCTGACGGCGGTGAGGGCCGAGTGCGGTCTGGACGAGAACGAAAGAAAAAACTGATTGTCGCGTTCCACTTCCAGTTTTCCAACCGGGCCGGGTGGGATTGCGAGAGTTGCCGTCGAAACGGTCTGGAAGTGAAACGGCGCTGTGGATTTTTGCCCGGCGAGAAGCGCGGCGAGAAGCGCATCATCTGGGGCCGCAAACAGGCGCATTCCGAGGAATGCCCGAAGTCCTTCGTGACGAGTGCAAGCCTGGCATTCCTCGAAGAATTCTTCGTCAGACGGCGCCTCGGAATCGAGGGTTCGATGGAAATGGAAGCGCGCAAGGTGGATGCTTTTTTGATTCTGCGGGACGAAATGGAGCGTGAGGAACGGGATGGCAAAAAAGCGCCGCAGTATTGAGGAGACCTTTCAGGCGGTCCAGCCGAGGGGGAGAAAAGGGATTCCGAATCCGCCGACCATCAGTGTCGGCGCCGCAAGCGACGGCACCGATTTTTCCGCGTCGCTATCGCAGGCCGGACAGCAGATTGCCCAGTTGCAATCCGCATATCAGCAGCAGGCGTCTCTGATCCGGGCCAATACGCAGGCGCTCCAGGGCAATACTTCGGCACAAGCCAGCCGCTCGCCTGGGAGCGTGGCCGGGGGGGTGGCGTCAAGTCTTTTTGGTGGGCTTGGGTTAGGATTACTTTCGCCGCTCATTTCGGGGATAGCCAGTCTGTTCGGCGGTAGTTCCGCGCCGGCGCCGCTTCCGGTTTATGTGCCTCCTTCGCCGGTCGCGATCGATGCGCCTGTCTATTCGGCGGCACCGGGCGCGCCTGCAGCAACCGGAGCGGCGTCGGGCGGCGCATCTGCGCCCGGCACTCCAGCCAGTAGCCAGGCAACTCCCGCGGCGCAGATCACCGTGAATGTGACCGCCATGGATAGCCAGTCGTTCATGGATCACAGCACGGATATCGCGAACGCGGTGCGGGAAGCGATGTTGAATATGCATCCCATAAACGGTGTGGTGGCCAGTTTGTGAGAGACGCCCGAATAAAATCCGTGCCACGACCAGGCCAATTGCCAATCGGCGGCGGATCTCCAATCTGCCCCGCGCGGAAAGGATGAGATGGCCAGCTTTCCTGCTTTGAAAACGGGCGCGGCTGCTCAGTATCCGCTTGGCTATGGGGTGCGCTTCTCGACCCAGGCCGTTCGGTTCATGGATGGAAGCCAGCAAAGATTCGCGCTCTACGGAACCGGTCTGCGGCGATGGACGCTGAAGCTCGATCTGCTCGGCGAAGACGAACTGGCCGCGGTGATCGGGTTTGTGGAGCAGCAAGGCAGCGCGCCGTTTGCGTTTACCGATCCGGCGACCGGCGCCGTCGCTTCCACCTGCGTAATCTCGGGAAAGCAACTGGACGTGACGATGCAGGGCGAGATGAAGGGCCAGACCACGATAGTCATCGAGGAGATTGCATGAGCTGGTTCCCGCAGATCGGGACCGGGGCGATCGCTCAGTTTCCTCTGACCCGGTCGTACCGGTGGCGTACCATCGCGAACAATCTCGAGAGCAGCGAGCAGATCATGCTGCCGGATACTCCCGCGGATCAGATCGAGTGGCAACTTTCCTTTCAGGATCTGACCGCCGAAGAAGCGAGCAACCTCAGCGCTCTGTTTACGGCTTCGCAGGGCTCCTACGGCTCGTTTACGTTTATCGATCCCCTGGCCAACCTTCTCGGCTGGAGCGAAGATCTTACGCAACCGAACTGGCAGGTTGGATTGCTCCAGACCGCCGGCGGCGCATCCGACCCGCTGGGAACGCAGCGGGCGTCGTCGATTTCGAATACTAACCCCGGCTCGCAGGCAGTGCAGCAGACAGTGGCAGTGCCCGGCGATTACGTCGCCTGCTTCAGTGTCTGGCTGCGGAGCGCCGTGGCCGGAACGGTCACGCTGCAGCGCGACAACCTCCAGATCGCCGTGGGCGTGGGTCCGGCGTGGGAGCGTGAGTTCGTCAGCGGCGCGGGAATCAGCGGAGCCACACAATCGAGCTTTTCGATCATTCTCGCGCCCGGCCAGACGATCGATGTATTCGGACTGCAGCTGGAAGCCCAACCTTGTCCCTCGGCGTACAAGCAAACCGGTGTATCCGAGGGGATCTACGAAGAAACGTATTTCGAAACCGACGAACTCACGATCACCAGTACAAGCGTGGGTCTCTCCTCATCCGAGGTTCGTCTGATGTCGCGGGTCTGAAATGGGAACACTGCAAAGCGCACTCACCGCCAAAGAACAGCTGAACGCCGATACTCCTCTGTTTTTCTTCGACTGCACGCTGGCCGACGGCTCGATGCAGTACTGGAGCAGCCGGACCATTACGTGGAACGGCAACCAATACGAAGGCCGAGTCACGAGGCAGAGCCAGTTTGAAGCGCAACTGACAACCGACACGCAGATCGGTGGCCCTCCGAAACTGAGCTTCGAGCTGGCCAATGCCGACTCCCAGCTTTCCGAGATCGAACAGCAGACCGGCTTTAAAGGCGCCCAGCTGATCGTGCAGGCGGTCTTTTTCAATCTCGCGACGGGCCTCCCGACCAGCGATTCGGCGGTGGTATTTCGCGGCTTAATGAATCCGCCGGACACGATCACCGAGAACACGTTCCGGGTGAGCGCGATGAACCGCATTTCCATGCAGCGCACCGTGATCCCGAACGTGCGCGTCGAGCGGATGTGTCCGTGGCAGTTCCCGACAACGGCCGCGCAGCGTCTGCTGGCGGTCGACGGCGGCGCGGCACAGGGACAATACAACCTCTTCTATCGCTGCGGATATTCGCCGGATCAGGCGAACGGGGTGGGCAATCTCAACGGCGGCGTACCGTTCACCACGTGTTCCTACGTGCGCTCGGATTGCGAACAGCGGGGCATGTTCGCGGTCGACTCCAGCGGGCGGGCGACGGCGCGATTCGGCGGCCTCGAATTCGTCCCGCCGACGATCCTGGTTCGCGGAGCGGGTCAAAACAGTTCACAGCTTTCCGCGGTACAGGAAAACACCGCGAGTTACAACGATTTCGTGCCGCTGGTCTATGGCACGCAGTGGACCACGCCGTACGTCGTTTTCTCTCGCAATGACGGCAACCTGACGCGCATGGAAGTGCTCCTCGGAATGGGCCCGATACAAGGCGTTCTGACCGTGCTCGTCGACGACATTCAGATCCCGCAGGGCGTGAATGGAATGAACATGACCTCGAGCGGCTGGTACAACCTGATTACGCCGGGGACGCGCAATGGAGCGTTCGATGGAAACTTCACGGACGGAAATGGCGTGCCACAAGGCGATCCGTACGGCAGCATGGCTTATTTGTCCGTGGTGGTGCCGAACGCAATCAATAATGGAACCAGCATTCCGTCGGTTCAGGTCCTGATGCAGGGTCTGCAGCTCTGGCAATTCGATGCAAACGGAAACTTTCTCGGCCAGCAGTTTTCGAGTAATCCCGCGTGGATACTGCTGGATATCCTGATGCGCTGCGGCTACACTCTGCCGGAAATCGATACGCCAAGTTTCGCCGCGGCAGCTGCCTGGGCCGACGCCTTGATTTCGGTGGACGATCCGGTCGGCGGCCAGGTGCAGTTGCCAGGATTCCAGTGCAATTTCGCCATCGACGAAAGCCAGAGCGCGGGTCAAATCATCCGTTCGATCCGGAATGGGTCCCAAATTTATATCGTTCTCGATTCTCAGGGTCTGCTGGAGGCGAGAATCGAGAATACCTTCGCGGTGCAGCAGCCCAACCTGCCGCCGGGAAGCAATTCGGTCAACCCGTTCAACGAGGGCTGGCCTGCCTACGAATTCGATGACACGTCGATTGCGCGAAACAAGGATGGGAGCGCCAGTGTCAAATTGTTCAAACTGGGCGCCCAGGACACGCCGAACCGGCTCTCAATCGAGTTTCAGGACAGTTTCAATCAGTATCAGCAGGACAGTCTTTCCCTGTGCGACGAAGACGATGTGAACCTCTGCGGCCAGGAGGTTGCGGTGATTTGGGATGCAGTCGGCATTTCCACGTTCAACCAGGCTTCGCGGATGCTGCTGCTGGGTCTCAATAAAGCCCTTTCGGGAAACGCCTTCATCGAATTCCAGACCAGTGTCAAGGCGCTCGCTTTGTTGCCCGGTGATCTCATCACCGTTACATACTCGAAGGAGAATCTCGAGCGCACTCCCTTCCGTATCACGAAGATTGCGCCCGGAACGAGTTTCCGCACCGCGACCATTACCGCCCAGTTCCACGACGACGACTGGTATTCGGATGCGCCGACGGGAATTACGGGCGGATTGGGCGTGCAGTCCGGCCAGGGTTCGGGATTGCCCGCGCCGGTGATCGGTACCGCTTTCGACGCTAATGGAAACCTGCAGCTGGGCATCACGGAAACCGAAATTACCGGGAGCGACGGCTCGGCCGTCATCGAGCTCCGCAACCTTTTATCGTGGGCGAGACGTTCACCGCGGCGGACGCGCTCTATGCCGGAACCTTTGTGCTGTTCATGGGCTCGCCCCTGATCGGCGAGAACAAGACCAAAGCGCTGGAGGATTACGTCGCGCGCTGCGCCTCGCGACCGGCGCGCGCCCGCGCCGCGGCAAAGGATCAGAATCCGGTCTGAATTGCGCTCGGGAGCGGCGGGCCGTTCGCGCTGCCGCTACGCCGGAGTTCCTGCAAATAGCCTGTCTCGGGTTTTGTGGGAGATGCGCCCAGTGCGCCACCCTGTATACGCGGCTTTGAGGGCCGCCAGCGGGATGCTGCAACGCGCCAGCGCGCTTCTTCAGCAGCTATAGGTTCCGCGCAGGAACAGCACCTTCTGATCCATCTCGGTCTCGTGGAAGATGCGCTCATGATAGGCGATCCGCGCCGCCAACAGATCGGCCTGGGAGAGAAGTCCGACCAGGCGGCCTTGGTCAACAACGGCCACATGTGTGACTTGCCGCTCGTGCAGCAGGGAGAGACAGCGCCGAACGCTGTCCGCCGGCGCCACGCCCGCCACGAACCGGGACATAATGTCGACCACCGGCGTTTTGTTCAGCTGTCCGGTTCTCCAGCAGACCATTGCGCGCATGGTCCCGCTCGGAAAAAATTCCGACGAGACCGGCCGGCGACACCACCGCGACCGCGGCCGTATCGCGCTCGGCCATGACTTTAAGCGCATCGAGCACCGTCGCGCCCTCGCCGACCGTGGCGACGTCGGGCGGGCCTGAGCCCGCCAACGCCGATTTCGCCGTAGGTTCGGGCACGCGCGGATGCCGCGCCTCGGAGATGGCCTGGCGCGCCGCGAGCACGCCCGTCTTTTCGCGGCCTTCGCTTCGTTTGAAATCGGAACATGGTCCGCCTCGAGGGGTCTGCGCGGATTGGCAGGTTGGCGAAACTACCCCCGCCCCGACCGAGTCATCCATTCCTCCTCGTCGATCGTCTCCACGCCGAGCTCGCGCGCTTTGGCGAGCTTCGACCCAGCGCCGGGGCCGGCGACGACAAGGACGAAAGAAACCATCGTCGCGGAGGTTGACGAGGCGCTCAATCAAGACTGGACAGTCAGCTTCGAAGCCAACCGCGGCGCTCCGGAGACGCTACAATTCGACCGGCTCATCTGGAGCGAATCGGCGGACGTGGGCGTGAAGTATTTTTCCGGCTCGGCGAGCTACGCGAAGACGATCGAGGTTCCGGCAGGCGTATTCGCGCCGGACGCGCATCTCTGGCTCGACCTTGGCGACGTGGAGGACATCGCAGACGTGAGCGTGAACGGCAAGGAACAGGGGATCGTGTGGAAGACTCCGTTCCGCATCGACGTGACGCAATCGCTCGTTGCCGGGCAGCAACCGGATCGTGGCGGGGGCGACGAACCTGTGGGTGAACCGCATGATCGGCGATCAGCAACCGGGGCGCTCAAGCAATACGCCTTCGCCGACTTCACGCCCTACAAGGCCGGCCGCCGCTGCTGCCTTCGGGCCTGCTCGGGCCGGTGCGACTGTTGTCCGCGTTAGCGCCGTAACCGCCGGCCCGAAAAAACACTTGCAATTTGCAAGGGAAATCGGAAAAAATCGGACTGCGGCATTCCCCATTCTCCTTTCCGCCGCAAGGCTCGATCAAGACCAGGTAGGAGGTCATCATGAGCAATGTGCGGGTGCTGGTGGGAACGCGCAAGGGCGCGTTCGGACTCACCTCCGATGGCAAACGAAGAGACTGGCAGGTGAGCGGGCCGTTCTTCGCGGGCTGGGAGATCTACCAGGCGAAAGGCTCCGAGGCCGATCCAAACCGCATCTATGTG
>CAWBIS010000064.1:0-10967 GCA_963788485.1 Terriglobia bacterium | reverse complement strand
CAATGTGGCGCCGACGATCACGGGTATAATTCCGTCCAACGGCGCCACAAACGTTCCGCTGAATGCGGTCATAGAGATCGCGTTCTCCAAGCCGATCGATCCCAACAGTCTCACTTCGACTACAGCGTTGACGGGGGTACCATCCTGCGCGGCGTCCACCAGCAACGTCGAGCTCTGCACGCAGCAGAATGGCCAGCTGATCCCGGTGACTGTCACGCTGCGCGCGCCGAATGTCATCCGGCTCACGCCGGTCTCGAATCTTTCGACTACGCCTCCGAACTACTGCTTCGAGGTGAATACCAATATCACGGATACGACGGGACTGCCTCTGGCCAACAATTCCAGCTGGTGCTTCACGGTCGGCTCGGCCGCCGATACAGTGCAGCCGGCGGTGACATCGATCACTCCGCCCAGTACGGATACCGGCGTCTCGACCACGGCGCAGGTCTACCTGCACTTCAGCAAGCCGTTCAATCCCCTGACCGTCACCGCGGGCGCGGGCGGCAGTATCCAGATCATGGCCGGTGGGCAGACGATCTCGCCGGCGAATGTCACCTTCACCAATCTGTACAACCAGAATACGCAGCAGGATGTGATCATCACGCCGTTCGGCACCTTCCCGGAAAATACCCCGGTCACGGTGACGGCGACATCGGCGGTTCAGGATCCCTCGGGTAATGCCCTGCAGAACACCGCCGCGGCCACCTCGACCTTTACCACGGGGAGCGGGTTCGTCACGGGGAACTCAAATGCGATCAGCACGCTGCCGGTCAATGGCGCGGGCAGCGTCCCGCTGAACACGGGGTTGTTTGTTACCGCGCAGGTGCCGCTCGATCCCACGACCCTGGGCACCAACGGCATCTCGCTTTACGACAATACGGCCAACACCGGCAGTAATCTGGCCCTGGGCGCGATCACGCTCTCATCGGACGGGACCGTTATGTCCGCGGCTCCGGCGGCGAATCTGGTGGCCTCGCACCACTACACGCTCTACTGGAACCAGTACGGCCAGGTGCGCGACGTGAACGGCGACTACTTCAACGGTGGCAGCATCGGTTTCACCACCGGGACCGCTGCCGTTACTTCGGCGCCCACGATTATCTTCACCAATCCTTCGAACACATTCACGAACGTGCCGATCGACGTCACTCCGCAGATTCTGTTCAGCGAGCCCATCCAGGCGACCAGCATTTCCGGAATCACCCTGAGTGCGGGCGGCAATACCGTCAATGTCACGCCGTCTTTCAGCAACGCCAACCAGACGTTGTCTCTGATTCCGCCGAGTCTGCTGACGCCCGCTACGGCTTATACAATCACCGTCGCCGGCGCCACCGATCTCGCGGGTAACACGATCGCCAGCACGACCGAAACGTTCACGACGGGGACGCAGAGCCTTCTTTCGCAGCCAGGCGCGACCATAACGCCTGCGGCGAATACGACGGGTGTAGCTCTGGCGGTGACCCCCAAGGCCGTCTTTACGGTGCCCATCGACCCGCTGACGATGACCTCGGGCAATATTTATCTCATCAACAACAGCAACGGCCAGACAGTGGCGGGAACGCTGTCGCTTTCGGCCGACAATCTGACCGTGACGTTCACGCCGAGCGCGGCGCTGGCGGTCAGCACGCAATACTACTTCCACGTGACCGGCGTGACCGACGAGGCCGGGAACACGTACGGTGGAACCAATACGTACTTCACCACCGGAACGATGTAAGAAGGCGCTGAAATGACCCGCGGCGGATTGCCAATCCGCCGCGGATTTATCAGTAACCCTGGAGAACCCGGATATAGTTGGCGCGGGCGAATGCGGTTTTGTCCGCAATGCTGCGCTGGCTCATACTGCCGCGAACGCGATCGAGCGTGGTCAGATTCCGCGCTTCCAGCCAGTTCTTCAGGCCGTCGCGCAACGTCTTCATGTGACCGGGGCCATGCCTCAGGAGCGCGGAGGTCGTCATCACGACATCGGCTCCGGCCAGCAGGTATTTGATCACTTCGTCCACGCCGTCGACGCCCGTGCTTGCCGCGAGCGACGCTCCTGTACGGCCGGAAAGCACGCCAATCCAAAGCAAGGGCAGGCGAATTTCTTTGGGCGTGCTGAGATCCAGATCGGGTAACAGCGCGAGTTGCGCGAGATCGATATCCGGCTCGTAAAAACGATTGAAGAGCACCAGTCCATCGGCGCCGGCGGCGACGAGTTGCGCGGCCATGTGTCCCATTGCGCTGAAATACGGGCTTAGTTTCACCGCAACGGGAATGGTGACGGCACGTTTTACGGAACGCAGGATATCGAGATAACGATCTTCAACCTCGCGCCCCGTCAGATCGGATGCGGCCGGAATGAAGTAAATGTTGAGCTCCAGCGCACTGGCGCCCGCTTCCTGAATCTGGCGGGAGTATTGAACCCAGCCCTGGTCGGTGATTCCGTTCAGGCTCGCCACAATCGGGATGGCGACGGATGTTGCCGCCTGGCGGAGCGTTTCGAGATATCGGATGGGTCCGATTCCATAAGACTCGGGGGCCGGGAAATAAGTGAGGGATTCGGCATAGCTTTCCGCGCCCGTGGTAGCCAGCCGGTCGATTAATTCCCGCTCCTGCTCGATCTGTTCCTCGAAGATGGACGGCAAGACGACGGCGCCCGCGCCGAAGTCTTCCAGCCGCCGGATGTTGTCGAACGAACCCGTGAGCGGTCCGGCGCCCGCCACGATCGGGCTGTTCAAAGTGAGGCCGAGATACTGCGTCGAGAGATCAACGGCCATCGGATTTTCCTTCGTTGGCCTGGGCCAGAGCGGCCGTCACATGCGCGGCGGTGGGGCCTCCGCCAAGATTGGCGAATCCTTCGTAGATGCGATATTTCTCGATGATGTCGGCCTGAGCGCGATCGAGGAGCGCCGCGGCGTCGGCGGGGCGCGTCAACGCGAGCGCGTGATAGCGCAGTTCGTTGTACGCGTAATCCTTGAACGCAACGGTAGGACGCGGCGAGTCGAGCCTGAACGGGTTTTCGCCGATCTCGCGCATCGCCGGATTATACCGGAACAGAGGCCAATAGCCGCTGGCGGTGGCCAGATCCTGCTGTTTCATCCCGTTTCGCAGATCGAAGCCGTGCGCGATGCAATGCGAATAGGCGAGGGTGATCGATGGTCCGGGGTAGGCCTCGGCTTCGCGAAAGGCCTGGAGCGTCTGCTGCGGATTGGCTCCCATGGCCACCTGGGCAACGTAGACATTGCCGTAGGCAATGGCCTGCAGCGCGAGGTCCTTGCGGGCGACGCGTTTGCCCGCAGCCGCGAATTTTGCGATCGCGCCCAGCGGGGTGGCTTTCGAAGCCTGGCCGCCGGTGTTCGAATAGACTTCCGTGTCGAGCACCAGAACGTTGATGTCGTGGCCGGAGGCAAGAACGTGATCGAGGCCGCCGTAGCCGATGTCGTAGGCCCAGCCATCGCCGCCCACGATCCAGATGCTGCGGCGGACCAGATGGTCGACGACCGAGAGGAGATCGCGCGCCGTCGAACTGGCACCGGCGAGCTGGAGCAGCTTTGTCTTGAGCTCCGCCACGCGGATTCGCTGGGCGCGGATCTCCGATTCCCGTACCTGCGCCCCGGCGAGTATCGCCGTTACCAGAGCGTCGCCCACTTCGGACGAAAGGGCCTTCAGCAGGCTTTCCGCCAGCTCGCGATGCTTTGTCGCGGCCAGACGGAAGCCGAGCCCGAATTCGGCGTTGTCTTCGAAGAGAGAGTTCGACCACGCCGGGCCGCGGCCTTCCTGGTTCATGGTCCACGGCGTGACCGGGAGATTGGCGCCGTAAATGGAGGAGCAGCCGGTGGCATTGGCGACCATCATCCGGTCGCCGAAAAGTTGCGAGAGCAACTTGATATAGGGTGTCTCGCCGCAGCCGGCGCAGGCGCCCGAAAATTCGAACAGCGGTTCGAGGAATTGCACCCCGCGAACGTTGGCGAAATCCACCCGCGCGCGGTCGTTCATGGGGAGGCGCTCGAAGAATGCGGTGTTGGCACGGGATGATTCGATCAGGGGGGCTTTCGGCGCCATGTTGATGGCTCGAATGCCGGGCTCGACGGGACTTTTAGCGGGGCAGGCTTCCACGCACAGGCCGCATCCGGTGCAATCCTCCACGTAAAACTGCAGGCTGAAATACACATCGGGATAGCCGCGGGCGTTGACCGCCGCGGACTGGAACGTAGCGGGCGCGCCGGTCAGTCGCGCTTCGTCGTAATACTTCGCGCGGATGACGCTGTGCGGGCACACGAATCCGCACTGACCGCATTGAATACAAAGATCGGGACGCCAGGCGGGAACCTCGTCGGCGATGTTGCGTTTTTCCCACGCAGCGGTGCCGGAGGGCCACGTGCCGTCGATCGGCATGAGGCTCACGGGTATCTGGTCGCCCAGGCCTTCGAACATGCGCGCGGTGACCTGGCGGACGAACTCGGGAGCGTTCGATGGAACGGGCGCGGGACGCTCGAGTGCGCTGCCGGCCTGCGCAGGTACGGGGACCTCGTGCAGTTCGGCGAGCGTTGCGTCCACCGCTCTGAAATTCTGCGCCACCACGGCTTCACCCTTGACGCCGTAGGTTTTGCGGATTGACTGCTTGATCTGCGTAATTGCCTGCTCGCGCGGCAGCACCCCCGAGAGGGCGAAGAAGCAGGTCTGCAGAACCGTATTGGCGCGGTTCTTCAGCCCGACTTCCTGGGCCACGCGGCTGGCATCGATCACAAAGAACCGGAGCTGTTTGTCGATGATCTGCCGCTGGACCGAGCGCGGCAACCGGTCCCACACGGTGTCGCGTCCCCAGGGTGAATTCAGGAGAAACGTTGCGCCGTTCGCGGCAAGACGCAGGATGTCCTGCCGTTGCAGGAAATGGAACTGGTGGCAGCCGACGAAATTCGCCGAGTCGACCAGATAGGGCGCGTGGATCGGACGGGGTCCGAAGCGCAGATGCGATACGGTCTGAGCGCCCGATTTGTGCGAATCGTAAACGAAGTAGCCCTGAGCGTAGAGACCGGCGTCTTCGGCGATGATCTTGACGCTGTTCTTGTTGGCGCCCACGGTGCCGTCGGAGCCGAGGCCGTAAAAGACCGCGCGGACGACGTCGGCGGGCTCGATCGACCAGTCGGGGTCAAACGCGAGGCTGGTGTGCGAGACATCGTCGTTTATGCCGATGGTGAAACCGTTTTTCGGTTCGGGTTTTGTCAGTTCGTCGAAGACGGCTTTGGCCATAGCAGGATTGAAATCCTTCGACGATAAGCCGTATCTGCCGCCCACAACTCTCGGCATGTTTTTCCGCTGCCCGCGCGCCACGGCCTGCGCCAGGGCTTCGACGACGTCGAGATAGAGCGGCTCACCCGATGCGCCGGGTTCTTTGGTCTGTTCGAGAACGGCGACCGCGCGACAGGATTCAGGCAAAGCCGCGAGCAGATGCGCGGCCGAAAAGGGGCGGAATAAACGAACCTGAAGCACGCCGAGTTTCCCGCCGTTTTTTCGCAGCGCAGCGGCCGTCTCACGGGCCGTTTCCGCGCCCGATCCCATCAGGATGACGACACGTTCGGCGTCATCGGGGCCGTCGTATTCGAAGAGCTTGTATTGCCTGCCGGTGAGCCGGGCGAAGGCGTCCATGGTGCGCTGGACGATCTCCGGTACGCGGGCATAGAAGGGATTGACGGTTTCGCGCGCCTGGAAGAACGTGTCCGGATTCTGCGCGGTGCCGCGGATGAATGGATGCTCGGGGTTCAGCGCGCGCGCCCGATGCGCCCGCACGAGATCGTCGTCGATCATGGCGCGCAGCTGGTCGTCGCGCAACAGGGTCAGGGTATTGAGTTCGTGAGAGGTGCGGAAGCCGTCGAAGAAATGCAGGAACGGTATGCGGGATGCGAGCGTTGCCGCCTGCGCGATCACGGCCGAATCGTGCGCCTCCTGCACGGATCCGGCAGCCAACATGGCGAAACCGGTGGAGCGAACCGCCATAACGTCCGAGTGGTCGCCGAAGATCGAGAGCGCCTGCGTGGCCAGAGCGCGAGCCGCGACATGAAAGACGGCGGAGGTCAATTCGCCCGCGATCTTGAACATGTTCGGGATCATCAGGAGCAGGCCCTGGGATGCGGTGAAGGTGGTGGTCAGCGCACCCGCCTGCAGCGAGCCATGCACCGCTCCGGCGGCGCCGCCTTCGCTCTGCATTTCCTGGATAACCGGGATGTTGCCCCAGATGTTCGGAACGCCGCGGGCCGACCATTCGTCGGCCAGTTCCGCCATGGTGGAAGACGGGGTGATGGGGAAGATCGCGCAGACTTCGTTGAGGCGATAGGCGACATGGGCGACAGCGGTGTTGCCATCCATGGTGGCGGTCTGGTTCGTCGCGGGCATTAGTAGACGGGCTCCGGGATCATTTCGATCGCGTGGCACGGACACTGTTCGAAGCAGACCGCGCAGCCGGTGCATCTGGCATAGTCATAGAGGTATCGGCGTCCGGGGCCCAATTTGACGATGGCGTCCTCGGGACACGCGGCGTAGCATTGGTCGCATTCGAAGCAATTTCCGCAGGAGAGGCAGCGCTGCGCTTCCCGGCGCGCTTCCTTTTCGGACAGGCCCGCGATGACTTCGTCGAAACCGCGCATGCGTTCGGCGAGGCTTGCCGCTCGCTGGGCAGCGGGATCGGCATCGCTGTAGACCGGCAGATGCAGCATGGCGAAGCTGACCAAACTGTGTTTCGCCTGAGGCAAATACCGCTCGCCGCGCAGCCATCGGTCGATGTGCCGGGCCGCGCGTTTGCCATGGCCGACGGAGATTGTTACCGTCCGCTCGCCGGCGATCATATCGCCTCCGGCGAAGATACCGGGATGGCCGGTCATGAGATCGGCGCCCACTTTCACCACGCCATCGGCTTCGATTTCAATGCCCGGGACGTGCCGCAGAAAGCCGCTTTCCGTCTCCTGCCCGAGGGCGAGCACGACGGCATCTGCCGATAGTGTTTCGAGGCGCCCGGTCGGCCGCGCCCGGCCATTCGCGTCAAGTTCCATCATTTCGACCGTAAGATCCGAACCGGAGATTTGTTTGATGCTGGTCAGCCATTTGATTTTCACGCCTTCTTCGATGGCTTCGTCCGCTTCGAAGGCATGGGCGGGCATATGGGCGCGATCGCGGCGATAAACAATCAGCGTTTCGTCGGCCCCGAGACGCTTCGCAGTGCGCGCGGCGTCCATGGCCGTATTTCCTCCGCCATAAACCACGACGCGACGCCCGAGACGCGGCGGGTTTGCGGATTCCATATCGCGCAGCAGAGTGACCGCATCGAGAACGCGCACCGCATCGCGCGCCGGGATATCGACATGCTTGCCGGCGCCCGCGCCGATGGCAATGAACACCGCATCGAAACGGCCCGCGGCTTTTTCGGCCTGCAGATCTTCTACCTTGCGATTGAGAACGAAGCGCACACCCATGCCTTCGATGCGGGCGATTTCGCGCATCAGATCCGCGCGGGGCAGGCGGTAGGCCGGGATGCCGAAATGCATCATGCCGCCGGGGAGGGGTCCGGCGTCGTGGATCTCGACGGTGTGGCCGAGACGCGCGAGATGATAGCCGGCGGATAGCCCGCTGGGTCCGGCGCCAATCACGAGGACGCGTTTGCCGGTCGGCGGCGAATCGATTTTGAAAGGCCACCCTTCCGCCGCCGCGAGATCGCCGAGGAAGCGTTCGACGGCATGAATGCTCACGGATGCGTCGAGTTCGCCGCGATTGCAGGCGCCTTCGCAGGGGTGGTAGCAGACACGGCCGTGGACCGCGGGCATGGGGTTGTCGCGCACCAGCGTCTCCCAGGCCTCGCGATACTTGCCGGCGCGAGCCAGTTCGAGCCAGGCCTGAATGTTCTCCCCGGCCGGGCACGCGTTATTGCAGGGCGGCAGCAGGTCTTCGTAAACGGGACGCCGCGCCCGAATGGGGCCCGTACCTTTGCCGCGGGTCAGATCGACCACGGGGGTCATGTCGCCGGGCCTGGCCATTATCGCCTCACCTCAGTGCTCATGAGGGAGTATCGCACGCTGGTCCGACGGGCCGGGAATTCATACTTCCGAAATAGTGGCGAAGGCCATGCCATTTCTCCGATTTTTTTCCGCTCCAGCAGACAGATATCGAGATATATGATGAGAGGCATTCGAGAGGTCCCGATGACGAGCAGGAAACTTCTTTTTGGAGCCGGCGCCCTGGTAGTGGTTTTTTCCGGGATGCCAGCCGGCGCGCAATGGCTGAACTATCCCACGCCGGGTATGCCGCATACGAAGGACGGCAAACCGGATCTGACGGCGCCTGCGCCGAAGCTGGCGGATGGAACGCCGGATCTTTCCGGAATCTGGATGGAGCCGGGGCTGAAATACCTGATCAACGTCGCGGCCGATCTGAAGGACGTTCCGTTTCAGCCGTGGGCCGCCGAGGAATACAAACGGCGCCTGGATACCAGAGGCAAAGACGATCCAAACAACTTCTGCCTGCCCTCCGGGATCCCGGAAAAGGACGCCGTTACCTCGCCCTGGAAGATCGTCCAGACTCCCGGACTGGTGATTATTCTTTACGAATCCCGAACTATTTTCCGGCAGATCTTCACGGATGGCAGGAAGCTGCCGGTCGACCCCAACCCCTCATGGCAGGGGTATTCGATCGGGCACTGGGAAGGCGACACGCTGGTGGTTGAGACCGCAGGCACCAATGGAAAGGCCTGGCTGGATACGAACGGCCATCCAGTCACGGATGCGCTCAAAGTGACGGAGCGCTTTCATCGAAAAGATTTCGGGCATCTGGATCTGCAGATTACGATCGACGATCCGAAAGCTTACACGAAGCCGTGGTCATTCACTCAGCACGCCGAATTTCAGCCGGATACGGAACTGATCGAATATATCTGCGAAGAGAACAATAAGGACGTTGGCCACTTCGTCGGCAAATGATCGGCAAATGACGCCGGGGATCGCCGCGCGAAAAGAGTGCCCCGTGATTCCCCGGCACCCATTCCGGCACGAGGTGACTCCGGCGGTTCCCTGAATATTCAGTGCGGTTGCGTTGCAGAGGGGCAAGTAGAAGCGCACCGGCCCGCGGGAGAATTGCAAAATCGATCCGCGACCGACGAACCCTCCTACTGGCGTGTGCGGTAGAGATCGAGCGTTGCGGAATCCAGCCAGACGCACATGGGGATGTGGGCTCCGATGATGTTATCGAAAACCTGCGTGAGATAGACAACCGCGCCTGCTACTTTTCGGGCCATTGTTACTACTCCTTGCCTGCTAAGTGGTGAGCCGGGTCCAATTGTTGCAATAATGTTACAGCTTTAATCAGTTTTCGAGCTTCTCTTACGGTCGCCGAAGCGGTCCTGATGGACAGATCGCGGGGAACTTGACTTTCCCGAGGCAACGAGCGGCCCCGATGTCGTTTAATCAAAGCAGCATATGAATGTACCCGAATCGCATAGAGACCCCGCGCCGCCAGAGCGTTCCTTTGTTCCCGACATGAGCTGGACCAGAAATGTGCCGCCGGCGAAGCTGTTGGATTGCATCAGCGTGGCGCGGGAAGTATTCGCGCAGGCAGACCGCAAATTAAACGAGGTGGAAAGGATGGGACTGGCCCGCGAAAAGATCCGGGTTGCCGCGTTCATTCCGCGCCGTCAGGGAGCGGATGTCGATCGGGGCTGCCGACGATATTCCAGCTACATGGGCAAGACATTCCGGGAACAGGGCCTCGACTTCCGGGTCGAGGAGGCGCACAGCGCCGAACTGCTGGAGTTGGTACTCATGGGCGCGCAGGTCAACGAAAAGATCCATGGGACATTTATCTTCTTTCCCACTCCATTTGGAAAGACGGAAGACTATTTTTTGCGTCGTGTACGGCCCGAGAAAGACATCGAGGGACTAACCGTTGAGAACACGGGACGGATGGCGCTCAACATCAAGACGGTCGATGAGGAGGAAAGGTACGAAGGCGTTGTGCCCTGTACGGCGCGCGCCATTCTGACTCTGCTTCACCGCCACGATTCCATTAAAAGCATGTTTCCCAAAAACGCCCGGGAACAAGGACCGACCGCGGTCATCTTCAACAGTTCGAGCCGTATCGGAATTCCTTTGCAGAGCATGCTCATGCGAATCGGAGCAACTCCCGTGATCGTGCATCCGCAGACGCGCGCCGAAGATAAACGGCGTTTCCTGGCAGCCGCCGATATCGTCGTTACCGCGTTCCCCGCTCGTTGCGAGCAGGATCTGATCCGGGATATAAAGCCGGGCGCGGTGGTGATCGACTGCTCAACCGAGGGCAATCTGCATCCCGACGTGAGCAGGAACGCCGCGTGGCTCTCGACACACGACAATCACCTTGGGCAAATTACTACTGCGCTGGCGCTGTACAACACCGCGCTATGCACTCTCTGGCAACTCGGCATGAGCCGATAGTCGCCCATTGAGGTCAGCAACGAATATCGTCAGCGGTTCCGGATAGTCGATCTGAACCCACACTCGATCCGATGCGTGACCGACGACGTCCAGGTCTGCTTGAATTCGGGGGAGTGCACATGTCAGCGACGCGCGTTTCTCGTCAACGTGGTTTCCAGTCGAATGCGCTACAATGTAGTGCATGAAGACGGAAGTGTACAGTTGGCGCGTCTCAACGGAAATGAAGACAGGTCTGGAACGTGAGGCGCGCCGGCGCAAACTCTCGCTCGCCGCTGTCCTTGATCTTGCCGCGGACGAGTGGCTGAAAAAAACTGCATCCCTGACCAACGACGATGAGGAGCAACGCCGGCTTCAGCAGGCTGCATTGAAATGCTTCGGATCATTCGCGGGGGACGATCCGCTGCGGTCGGAGAAGGCGGCGCGCACCGTTCGGGAGCGTCTGCGCCGACAATATGGCCGGTAACGCCCTGATCGACACAGGCGCGATTCTGGCGCTGCTGGACAAAACGGATGGCCGCACCAGCCTTGTGTGAATGA
>CAWBIS010000063.1:0-36524 GCA_963788485.1 Terriglobia bacterium | reverse complement strand
GGCCCAGTGCAAAGCCGTCATGCCGTCGCCCTGCGCGGCGTTCACGTCCACTTTCTGCTGCAGGAGCGCGTGAATGGTTTCGTTGTCGCCGCGCTCGACCGCGTCCGCGAGCCGGGTGTCGCCGGCGGCGATCGCAAACAGCGCCGCGAGGAAAAATCCGGCAGTGATTCGTAGCATGTCGCGATTCTCCTTTCCTCGATTTCCTTAGATCGCCGATGCGTAGGTGCTGTCGCCGAACCGGTCGATTTCGATCCCGAGTTTCTGCGCGACGGCAAGCAGAATGTTCGCCATCGGCGTCCCGTCCGGTTCTTTGACGTGCAGATTGCCCTTGAGCGCGCCGCCGGCATGGCCGGCGATAAAATTCGGCACGCGCTTATGGTTGTGCACATTGGCGTCGCCCATCGGACTACCGTAGAAGACCAATGTGTGATCGAGCAGGTTGCCGTCACCGTCTGGCGTGTTCTTCAGCTTTTCGATGAAGTAAGAGGTCTTCTTCACGTGGTATTGATTGATCTTCTGGAATTCGTCGATCCGCGACGGGCTTTCGCCGTGATGCGAACACGAGTGGAACGTGGTCTTGACGCCGCTTTCGGGATACGATCTCTGGCAAACGTCGCGGCTCAGCTTGAATGCGGAGACGCGCGTGATGCCGGTCATGAACGCCAGCACCTGCAGATCGAACATCAGCTCGACATGCTCTTCGAACGAGTCGGGAACGCCGATCGGAGCGGAGGGCAACGCCCGCGCTTCGCCGCTCGCGTTATATTTCTCGATTTTCTGAATCCTGCGTTCGATTTCGCGCACGTTATCCAGATATGCGGACAGCGTGACGCGCTCGGCCGGGGGCAACGTCTTCTGCAGCCGGTTCACGCTCTCTTTGATCGAATCGAGAATGCTGGCGTTTTCGCGCTGGCGCGCCGCCCGTTGGGCCGCCGTACCGCCATCGCCGAACAGGCTCTCGAATATTTTGCGCGGATCGCGCTCCATCGGTAATGGAGCCGTCGGCGAAGCCCACGAAATCGTGTCGGAGTAAACGCACGAGTAGCCGTAGTCGCAGGCGCCCGAGCCGTCGATGGCTTCGATGCAAAGCTGAATCGAAGGGAGCGGCGTGTCCTGGCCGAATTTCTGCGCGTACAGCTGATCGAGCGAAGTTCCCAGATAGATGTCGGCGCCTTCGGTCATTTTCGCGTGCGCGGCAGTGAGAAAAGCGGCGCTCGAGCGGAAATGATCGCCGCCCTCTTCCGCCGGCACATACGCCTGTGCGGGTTTGAGATCGGTCTGGCTGACGATGGTCAGGTAATCCTTGAACGGTTCGAGGGATTGCAGCGTGGGCGTGATCTGAAAATCGCGTCCGACCTTCTCCGGCGACCAGAGATGACGGTTCGAGCCATCGAGCGTGCTGCCCGCGTCCCCATGTACGATTTCGACGCAGGCCAGGCGGCTGGGCGGATTCGCTGCGGTCTTGCTGGTTGCAGTCTGGGCGGGCGCCATTGAATCCAGAAAGGGCAGCGCCAGGGAAACACCCATGCCGCGGAGAACGGTGCGGCGGGAAAGATGCTTTTTGGTGATAAACATTGTTTTCTCCTTCCTCGTAGCTTTCAGTTAATGAGCCGTTCTGCCGGCTGTGGTACTCACGGTGGTTTGATCCGCGGCGCTCATCTGGAACGGCGCGCTCTTCGCTATTCCCACGACGAATGCCGAAAACCGGTTGTTGTCCTTCGCCGCTTCGCGTTCAATCGCGCGCACCGCCGGCATGTAGCGATAGTCGGTGACGCGGCCGAGAGCGTAAGTGAACAGACTCTCCGTGAACGATTCCATGAAAGAGTCGCTGTGTTTCAGGACTGCCTGACGCAGGCTGACGGGGCCGTCGAGCTTCGTGCCGTCGAACAACTGGCCCGTGACGTCGATGCGGAATCCGCTGTCGTTGACGCGCCACGCGCCCACGCCGTCGAAATTCTCGAGCGAGAAACCGATGGGGTCCATCATCTTATGGCAGGAGGCGCACGGCTCGTTGGCCCGGTGCTGTTCCATGCGCTCGCGCACGGTCAGTTGCTTTTCATTTCCGCTGGCGGCGTTTTCCTTGAGTGGCGGCACATTCGGCGGCGGCGCGGGCGGTGGCGTTCCGAATACGACCTCCATGATGTATTTGCCGCGCTGTACCGGCGAGGTCCTGTTGGATACCGAAGTCAGCGTCAGGATGCTGGCCTGACCGAGAAGGCCGCGGCGATTCTCATCCGGCAGAGACACTCTGCGGAATCTCGAACCGAGAACGTTGGGAATGCCGTAATGTTTGGCGAGGAGCTCGTCGACGAAAGTGTAATCGGCGGTCAGCAGATCCAGAACATCGCGGTCCTCGCGAACGATGCTGTCGAAGAACAGTTCCGTCTCGCGCCGCATCGAATCGGCGAGATTCCGGTTGAACGAAGGGTACACGTAAGGGTCGGGCTGCACGTCCTTGAGATTGCGCAAGTGCAGCCACTCGCTGGCGAAGTTGGCCGTGAGCGCTTCCGCTCTCGGATCCGACAGCATTCGCCGTACCTGTTTCTCGAGCACGGCGGGATCATGCAGCTTCTTCTGCGTAGCTACGGCGAGAAGCTCGTCGTCGGGCGCACTGCTCCACAGGAAGTAGGAAAGGCGCGAGGCCAGCTCGATATCGGAAATGCGATAGGCCGCGCCCGGCGCCACGCCCGCGGGCGGGCGCTCGAAACGGTAAACAAATTCCGGGTTGGCGATCATTGCCTGGATCGCCATGCGAATACCCGAATCGAAGCTGCCTTCGTTCCGGCCGGTTTGATACAGGCCCAGCGCGCGTTCCATATCCGATTCCGTTACGGGCCGGCGATAAGCTCGCCGCATCGTGGTGGAGATGATTTTTCGGGCACAGGGCAGTTCCTCCTCCGGCCTCAGCGGCTTGCAGGTGAAGATGTGCACGCGGCTCGGAGTGTCGCTGATGCCGGTCACGTTGAAGGGGCCGCTGATGGCGAAATCGTGCAGGTGCGGCAATGAGGTGAGCCCGGCTTTATCGGCTTCGTTCAGATCCACCAGGCTTTCGCCCAGAGGCATAATCGCGTCTTCCAGCGGACCCTCGGCGCTCTGCAGAAAGGCTGCGGCTACGCGCTGCGGACCGGCCTTCACATGGATCGGCTTCGATTGCATGTCGATCCATTTGGTGCGCGCCGGATCGATATCGAACAGCGCCACGCGCGCGCCATTGATCGATACCTCGATTTGCTGGCCCTTGCCCTGAATTTTGCCGAAGAGAGGTCCATCGATCGAATAGTAAAAGGACAGTTTGAAAACATAATCGCCATCGGCCGGAAAATTGTGGACGACGGACATGCCGCCGCGGGTTCCGATCGGGGTGCCGTCGATGTGATCCATCTGCGAAACCTCTTTCGTGAGCTGATAGGTGGTCACGAAAGGGTTGACATCGGGGTCGCCGACGGCGAGGCGGCTGATCTTGCCGGCCGCTCTTATATAGCCATCCATGAGAGCCGGCGAAATGGTGAGGACATCTGCCATGTTGTCGAAGCCCTGGCTCTGGACGTCGGGCGGCAGCAGCGAGGCCACATCCACATCCACATCCAGCAGATCGCGAATCGAGTTGTGGTATTCGGTACGATTCA
Organism: Terriglobia bacterium; assembly: GCA_963788485.1. Lineage (GTDB taxonomy): Bacteria > Acidobacteriota > Terriglobia > Bryobacterales > Bryobacteraceae > BOG-234. The sequence continues at coordinate 32,898 of CAWBIS010000063.1, read as the reverse complement.
GGCGGTGCAGGACAGGTTTGCCCGTGGTTGCGTGCAGGGATGCGGCTTTGTCGATGCCCGCTTCGAGAGCGGCGGCGAGATTTCTGACCGCGACGGCGTCGGGACGCGGCATTCCGGAAGGAGGCATCTCTCCGGCGCGCAGTTTCCGAATCGCATCTTCCAGGTGATCGGCGTCTTTCTCGGGATGCGCCAGATCTACGGTGGCCCAGGAGAATCCGCCGGATTTCATTTTGTCGTTATGACAACCCGCGCAGTATTTATTCACTATCGCCCGCTGCGCGGCAACGGTCATGATTGTCTGGCCCTGCACCGTGGCAACACAGCAGAGTAGAAGACCGGCCGGAATTAACGTGTCTCTCATGAAAGCCTCTCGATGACGGAACTACTCACGACAGGGAAAAGGAGGGACGTGCTCCGAAACGATGCCAACTGCGTGCCGGGCCGGGCCGGCCGTCAGCATGGTCAGTGGTCCTTATTTTACTTGCGGTTGCGTAAAGCTCGCAAGGTGGATTCCACCGAACCGCGAAGATTTTTCAATCGATTGACCTGAGGACCGGGCGCCACGCAAGAGATTCCGATACAGGCCGCCCTTATCTCATGATGAGGTCGCGGGGAGGCGCTGAGCCGTTCGATGTGCCCGATGCGGAAACCATTTGGCACGACGGTTATCGAGTTCTGGCTTCAACGGCGTTCCAGGATCAGGCGGCATCATTTCAATTGCAAAAGGGCCCGATTAACCTTGAATCCCTGTTCATTTGCTCTGGCGTTGTCTGGCACACTGCGAAAATGACAGCCGTTGAAACGACCAGACAGCTGATTGAGCTGGATGGCCACTCACTGACGATCGAGGATGTCGCCCGCATCGCGAGGTATCGCGACAAGGTCGAGCTGACGTCTGAAGCGGCCCGGAAGATCGAGAAGTGCCGGGGGCTGCTCGAACGGAAGATCGCCGCGCGCGAAGTGATGTACGGCGTCAACACGGGCATTGGCGAGCTTGCCAGCGTGGTGCTCAGCCCGGAGCAGGCGGAACAGTTTCAGAAGTACCTTCTTTACTCGCATGCCGCGGGCTTCGGCGAACCGTGCCGCGAGGAGGACGCGCGCGCAGGCATACTATCGCGGCTCAACACGCATTGCTGGGGTCACTCGGGGATTCGCCTTGAAATCGTACGTACGCAGATCGAAATGTTGAACCGAGGGGTTACCCCGGTGATGTGCCAGAAGGGTTCCGTTGGTGCATGCGGCGATCTGTCTCCCATGGCGCAGGGCGCCATCACCATGATGGGCGAAGGGGAGGTGTTTTATCAGGGAACGCGGATGCCCGCAAAAGAAGGCCTCGCCCTGGCCGGGATCGCTCCAGTTGTTTTCCATGAGCGCGATGGCCTCGCGGCGATCAACGGTTCCGATCTGATCACGGGCATGGGCTGCCTCGAAATGTACGACGCCGAACGCTGGATCCGCACCCAGGACATCGCTCTGGCGATGACGCTCGAAGCGCTCAACGCCAATATGACCGCATACGACTGCCGCTTGCATCAGGTGCGGGGATATCCCGGCGCAATCGAAACTGCGGCCAACATTCGCACGTTGACCGAAGGATCGGAAATGCTCGAGCGACCCGGCAAGAAGGTGCAGGATGCTTATTCTCTGCGTTCATGCCCGCAGGTGGTGGGCGCGGCCCGGGACGCCTTCAAGTGGGCGCGGCAGATGCTGCAGATCGAACTCAACCATGCCGCGGATAATCCGGTCTTCTTCCCGGATGAAGAACTCGTCCTGACCGGCGCGAATTTTCAGGGCACCCCGATGGCGCTGGCGCTGGAGCTGGCCGGGATGTCCCTCACGACCGTCTCGGTGCTTTCCGAACGCAGGCTCAACCGGCTGATGAACCCGCACCTCTCGGCGGGATTGCCGGCGTATTTAACCAAAGGCGCCGGTATGTTTTCGGGCCTCATGCTGAGCCAGTATACGGCCGGCGCTCTGGTCGCCGAAAACCGCGTGCTCAGCCATCCGGCGGCGACGGGCTCCATCCCCGCGGCCGCGGATCAGGAAGACTTCGTCTCCATGGGCATGACTACCGCGATCAAGACGCGGCAGATCATTGAGAACGCCTGGGGCGTGCTCGCAATCGAGTTAATGGCGGGCGCGCAGGCCTTCGAATTCCGCGCCCCGGCGAAGCCCTCGCCCGCTACCGAAGCCGCGTACAAGGTGATCCGCGAATTCATCCCCAGGCTGGAGGAAGACAGGCCGCTGCACGACGACATCAACACGCTCACGCGCATCGCGCGGGATGGCCGGATACTCGACGCCGTGGAACAGGTCACCGGCCCGCTCAACTGAAAACCTCTTGTGGGGAGAGTTGTTCAGCCTGCGGCGGATTGGCAATCCGCCTGGTTGTCAGCGCGAACCGGCGCCGCAAACCGATCGAATCGCGCTCTCGAGATACTCCACGCAGCGATCGAGTTCCGCCGCCGGCACAAACTCGCCGGTCTTGTGTGCAACGGTCATATCGCCAGGCCCAAAAACCACGGCCTCTGTCGTAAGATCGCGCAGATGAGCGGCCTCCGACCCGAACGCTATCGTGCCCGGCTGGTTGCCTGTCAGGGATGACAGCAGGTCGGCGATGTTCCGGGTGCTCGAAGGCGCGAACGAGGGATCGCTGCGCAGAACTTCGAAGTGCGCTTCGAATCCCGGAGTGGCTTCGCCCAGCAGCGCCAGAAGCCGCCGGATCAGATCCGGAACCCTCTCGGGACTCTCGCCGGGAATCGGGCGCCATTCCACTGTCAGCCGGCATTCGCCGGGAATAATGTTCTTCGCCGTACCTCCCTGGATCAGGCCGACGTTGAGCGTGGTAAACGGCGGATCGAAGCTCGGGTCGGCGGACGATTCCAGTTCTTTCGCAAGCTGCTCCAGGCAGAAGACGACGCGCGCCGCGTCGTAGATCGCGGATCTGCCTGCCTCCGGGAATGCGCTGTGGGCTTCTTTGCCTATCGTCGTGATGGTCCCGAGAGCGTACCCTTTGCCTGCGCGTATCGGCCGCAGATGTGTCGGTTCGCCGATGATCATATAGCGGGTCGAGAACGCTCTTTGGGCGGCAAGGCGCTTCGCCCCGACACATCCCACCTCTTCATCCGCAGTGAGTACAAGCGCCAGCGGCTTGTGGAGCGAAGCCACGTTGATCCGGTGAATCGCCGCCAGCGCGCATGCGAGGAACGCTTTCACGTCACAACTGCCCCGGCCGTAAATCCGATTGTCGCGAAACTCTGGCCGGACCGCTTGTTCCCAATCGGCCTCGAACGGCACCGTATCGGTGTGGCACACCAGCGCCAGTTCCGCATGGCCATCCGCCGGGCTGCCGGTCATGGCCACCAGATTTGTCTTGGGCGTCCCGGCTGCGTCCGTGTAGGAATGGGAATGGAGCGCCCAACAACGTGGGTCGAGCGTATGAGACACGTATTCGATCACGGGCTGATTCGACATGGGGGAAACGGATGGTATCGCCACCAGATCCATCAAAAGCTGCCGAACGTCCTTTATTGCTGGTCCCATAATCTCCGCTGCACCCCGTTGAATCGCTCCACGATCTCTTCCTGGTGGACATGCCGCCCATCCTGAATCACCGGTTTGCCTCCGACATAAACTTCGCGGATCGCCGTCCTCTCCGCGGAAAACAGGATATTGCTGAGCAGCGACGACGACCCCGCGCCGGCAATACTCAAATCGCTGAGGTCGATCGTCAGAAAATCTGCCGCGCGGCCTTTGGCAAGGTTTCCTCCCGGGGCGCCGATGCTATCCGCGCCGGTCTGCGTCGCACATTCGAGCAAACGCCGCGCCAGAGCCTCCGGCCCGGAATCGGGAGCGAGCACCGCGCGCTCCAGACGCTTCAATCGCAGGTGGTATTCGAACTCACGCGCGTCTTCGAGAAGATCGATTTGAATATTGCTGTCGCTGCCAAAACAGGTGGGAACACCGGCTTCGGACCACTTCTCCGCCGGCCCGATGCCATCGCCAAGGTTGCGCTCGGTTGTCGGGCACGCGCCGATGCGCGCCTGGGATCGCGCGAAGTGGCAGATCTCGTCGTCGGTTATATGAATAGCGTGGATACCGGTGAAATCGGGGCCGAGAATCCCGTGATGCTGCAGCAGTTCGATGGGCCGCATGCCGTATTCCGCTACGCAGGCTTCGATCTCTGCAGGCTGCTCGGAAACGTGCATATGGATTTTCATCCCGCGCGACCGCGCATAGCCTCCGAGTTCGTTGAGATAAGCCAGCGGAATCGCGCGAACGCTGTGGGGAGCGATTCCCACCCACGCGAAATCGGGGGCGAAGTTGCTCGCCGTGGAAGCTCGCAACTCTTCGGTGTGCCGGATGAAGTCGTCCGCATGGGGGGTAATGAAACGCCCCTGCCCGGGATTTGGAGCAGTCTGCCAGCCCGCGCGCGCATATGCCGTCCGCAGCAGCGCAATGCGCAGGCCGGCGGACCGGGCCGCGTTCAGAATCTGCTGCGCGAGCAGATTGGGATCGTCGTAAAAAGCCCCGCCGGGCGCATGGTGTACGTAGTGAAACTCTCCGACCGCCGTGATGCCGGATGCGAGCATCTCGATGAAGGCCATCCGCGCGACATGGTAAATGTCTTCCGGCGAAAGGCTGTTGGCGGCGTGGTACATGGCCTCGCGCCAGGTCCAGAAGGTATCGCGTCCAGCTCCCATCCTGCGTTCCGTCCGGCCGCGTATGGCGCGCTGGAAGGTGTGCGAATGAACGTTCACCAGACCGGGAAGCATGGCGCGATTCGGCAGTCGTTGCGCGGTCTCGAGATCGCCGGGCTCCGTCGAAAAACGCGTGATGCGTCCTTCCGGGCCGGCGAACATCGCGAGGCCGCTCTGGAATCTTCCTTCGTGGAAGATGTACTCGGGCAACCAGCCCTGTTCCTGCGTAATCATGATTGAGTCTGCCGCGAATAGACCAGACGGCCTCCGAGATAGGTTTTAAATGCCGGTTCGATTCCGACGAAATAGGGAATTTCACGATAATCGCGGCAATCGTGAATCACGAAATCCGCCTGCTTGCCCGGTTCGAGGGACCCGACCGTCCGTCCTCTCCCGAGACTGTACGCGGCATTGATCGTGGCCGCGGTCAGCGCCTCGGCAGGCGTCATCCGCGTCTGCGTGGATGCGAGCGACAGCACAAAGGGAATCGAAGGCGTCGGCGAAGATCCGGGATTGAAATCGGTCGCGAGCACCACGGCGAGACCCGCGTCAATCATTTCGCGCGCTGGCGCGAATCGCTTCGAACCCAGCGTATAAACGGATGCGGGGAGCAGCACAGGCTGAACTCCTGCCTGCGCCAGAGCCTCGATCCCGCTGGAATCGATCTGTTCGAGATGATCGGCCGTGGCCGCTCCCGCCTGCGCCGCCACGCCGGCCGCGCCCGAGCGCGAAAGCTGGTCGGCATGCACGCGAATACCGAGCCCGAGTTTTCGAGCCGCCCCGAGAATGCGCAGCGTTGCCTCGCTATTGAATATCCCCGGCTCGCAGAATACGTCGCAGTACTCGGCCAGCTTGCGCGCGGCCACGGCGGGAAGCATTTCGCGGATCACCAGGTCAACGTAATCCTCCGTCTTCCCGCGATACTCATCCGGAATCTCGTGAGCACCGAGAAACGTGGGCACAAGGCGCAGATGGCCTTCGGCGTTCAAACGGGAAATGACGCACAGCATGCGCAGTTCGGTTTCGAGCGTCAGCCCGTAGCCCGATTTGGCTTCGATAGTGGTCGTCCCTACCCGCAGGAACCAGCGGCTGCGCGCCAGAGCTGTTTCGAAAAGGTCGTCCTCCGAAGCGGCGCGCGTTTTGCGCACGGTCGACCGGATGCCGCCGCCGGCTTTCGCTATTTCCTCGTAGGTCGCGCCGCCGGCGCGTAGTTCATACTCATCGGCGCGCGTTCCGGCGAACACCGGATGCGTGTGGGCATCGACGAAACCAGGCAGGACCGCTCTACCCCCCGCATCGACGATCTCATGCTCGTCTGTAATGTGAGGCGCGATTTCGCCTTGCGGACCGACGCGCTCAATCTTTCCGTCGCGAACCAGCATGGCCGCGCCGGGAACGATCGAGAGCTCTTTCATCTCGTTGCGGATCCGCGGACGCGCCGGGCCCGCCAGCGTGACGATCTCTCCGCAATTGACGACCGCCAGCGGTTTCTCAGGCGATAAATTCATCCAGCATTCCTTGCCGTATGGCGGCCGTCAAAGCCTCGACATCGTCCGATGGCGGGCGGTCCTCGGTCAATCGCGGAACCACGCCGCGCACAAGCGCGTGCGCTTTTTCGATATCACTGGACGAGCGCAACGGACGCCGGTAATCGATCCCTTCGGCCGCGGTCATGAACTCGATCGCCAGAACCGATTCGGCGAGCCCGACAATCTGCCGCAGCTTCACGGCTGAAGTCATACCCATCGAAACGTGATCCTCCTTGCCGCCCGAGGTCGGTACGCTGTCGACGCTCGAAGGATGGGACAGCACCTTGGCCTCGCTCAACAACGCCGCGGCGCAAACCTGCGTCATCATGTGGCCCGATGCGACGCCGGGATGCGCGCTCAGGAACGGCGGTAATCCGGCATTGAGATCGGGATTGACGAGCCTGTCGATACGCCGCTCGGCTATGCTCATCAGGTCGGTGACGGCGATGGCCGCATAGTCGTAAACGTAGCCGAGCGGCGCTCCGTGGAAGTTGCCACCGCTGAGAATTTCCTCGGTATCGGCGAAAACCAGCGGATTGTCCGTCGCCGAACCGCTCTCGATCTCGACGGTTTCACGCGCATGCGCGAGAGCCATGCGAACTGCCCCGTGCACCTGCGGCATGCAGCGCAGGCAGTAAGCGTCCTGCACGCGCGGATCGTTGTGCAGATGGGACCGGCGCAGTTCGCTGTCTTTGAGGAGATTGAAAAGATGAGCGGCGGAAGCCTTTTGCCCGGCATGCGGGCGCACCGCATGAATGCGCGAGTCGAAGGCGACGGGTGTGCCGAGCAGGGCTTCGAGCGACATCGCGCCCGCGAGATCCGCCAGCTTCGCCACGCGCTCCGCCCGCAGCAGAGCCAGCGCGCCTACGGCGCCCATGGCCTGAGTTCCGTTGAGCAGCGCCAGACCCTCCTTGGCGGCGAGTCGCACGGGTTCGATGCCGGCCGCGGCCAAAGCTTCCCGGCTCGCCATCCAGTTGCCTTTATATAAGCTGCGGCCTTCGCCGATCATTCCCAGCGCCAGATGCGCCAGAGGTGCGAGATCGCCGCTTGCACCCACCGAACCCTTCTCGGGAACGCGCGGGCATACACCGCGCGCCAACATCTGAAACAACGTATCGACGAGCAGCGGCCGGCAGCCGCTGTATCCGGCCGCGAGAACGTTCGCGCGCAGGAGCATGAGCGCGCGTGTTTCGTGCTCCGGCAGCGGATTACCGATACCCGCCGCGTGACTCCGCACCAGATTTACCTGGAGTTGTTCGATCTCGCCGGGGCCGATGTGGATATCGGCCAGCTTCCCGAATCCGGTGTTCACCCCGTATACGGTTTTCTCCTCGCGAATGAGCTTGTCCACGACTGCGCGAGACGATTCGATGCGGCTTCTTGCACTATTGCCGAGACAGGGTTCGACCGAGCCTTCCGCTACCCGAAGGATCTGCTCAAGCGTCAGGGGTTGCCCGGAAACTTCGAAATGGTTGATCATAAAGGCAACAAGCCTGGCCACAGAATAACCAACGGACAAGCCATTCGGGAAGAGCCGAAACCCCGTTTTTGCATAAATATTCGCTATGCTCTTCCACGGATCAACGTTCCTCCGCGCAAGATCAGCCGCCAGTGCGCGCTCGAACCGGTGAAAACGCTCCGCGTCGCGATCGCCCGCCCGGCGCCGTTCGCAGACCACGGGCAATCAGTCGCTGGGCCATTGATCTGATTGTGGAATCGGCGGAAATTGAAACGATCTGTCCCCTGCATCATATTTTTCGATTGAATAGAGGTTCCGGTCGTGGAGGCGTCCGGGCTACAATAACGAATTCAGAAAAGATACTGAGGCCGCCGAAATCTCTCGTATCCGTTTTCGATACCCGAGATCGACCGGCTGGTTAGTCTCTCGACCGCCCCGCCGCGGTGCAGGCGAAGGTTGTAATCTTCGCCGTCCCTGTTGCCATTTCCCCGTGCAGTGAGCATCATCCGTTCATTTGTTGAATCGGCGCTCTGTCTTTGACAAGGCGCATCACGGAAAGGATCTAACGCAATGGGAAGAATGATTCAATCGACGCTTTTAGCTCTTTGCCTCGCTACGGCACTATTCGGGCAAGGGTTCACGTCCGTTGGCGGAACTGTTTCGGACCCCTCGGGCGCCATCGTGCCAACCGCGAAAATTACCCTGACGAACGCCGATACCGGCGCGCAGCGCAGCGCGGTGTCCGATTCATCGGGCCGCTACCAGTTCTCGCAGGTGCAACCTGGCACGTATCGCATCCTCGCCGAGGCGCCAGGATTTTCCAACGCTATCGTCAACAACCTGGAATTGCTGGTGAATACGCCGGCAACGGCCGATCTGAAATTCGAGAAAGTGGGCTCGGTCGCAAGCTCGGTGTCTGTTACCGCGGAAGCTACGCAGGTGAACACCGAGGATGCGAGCATCGGCAACGCCATCGGCGGGCAGATCATCACGGAACTGCCGTTTGAATCCCGCAACGTCGTTGGCCTGCTGGCTATTCAGTCCGGCGTCGTTTATCTGGGCGAGCCGAATCCGGGAGCGCTCAACGACCCGCGCAGCGGCGCGGTCGACGGCGGGAAATCGGATCAGGGCAACGTGACGCTGGATGGCGTGGATGTCAACGACCAGCAGAATCGCGCATCGTTCACCAGCGTGCTGCGCGTGACACTCGATTCAACGCAGGAGTTCCGTACCACAACCACGGACGCGGGGGCGCAGTATGGCCACAGCTCCGGCGCGCAGGTTTCACTGATTACAAAGGGAGGCACCAATACCGTGCACGGCTCCCTTTACGAATATCTCCGCAACACGGACACCAGCGCCAACAGTTTTTTCAATAATTCCTCCGGCGTGCCGCGTCCCCAACTGAACCGGAACGTCTACGGCGCGTCCGTTGGCGGCCCGATCAAGAAAGACAAGCTGTTCTACTTCGCCAATTACGAAGGGCGCAAAGACGCCAGCGCGGCGACGGTTTTGAGAACCGTTCCGACCGCCACATTCCGCACGGGCGAAGTGTATTACGGCACCACCAGCGGCACGGAAGCCATTATGACTCCCGCGCAGATCCAGGCTGCGGATCCCGCCGGCATAGGCGTGGACCCGGCGGTCCTCTCGTACCTCCAGCAGTTCCCGCTTCCCAATACGACGAGCACAGGCGACGGCGTGAACACCGCCGGTTATCGTTTCAACGCGAGTGAGCCCCTGCGCTTCAATACTTACATTGCCAAGATCGACTACAACCTCGATTCGAAGAACACGATTTACTTCCGCGGCAATTTGCAGAACGATAATTATGCCAATGGCGCACCCGAGTTTCCGGGACAGCCGCCGACGGGTGTGTATCTCGACAACAGCAAGGGGCTCGCCACCGGCATCACTACTGTCCTGACTCCGTCGATGGTCAACACTTTCCGCTATGGGTTCACCCGTGAGGGTGTGCAGACCACCGGCGTTCTGGCCGCCTCGTATGCCGACCCCTCCTACGGCTCCGTGAGCCCGCTTTATGGAACCACCACGGGCAGCGTCAATCTTATTCCCGTGAACGATATTCACGACGACGTGGTCTGGACGAAGGGCGCCCACACCATCAGTTTCGGGACCGAATTCCTGTTGCTGCACAACAACTACAGCACCGACGCCAACTCGTTCAGTGTCGCGGACGGCGACGGGCTGTATCTCGCGGGCGACGGCGACTCCCTGCTTCCGGCCGGTGCCAAGACCAGCAACACCACCATCCAGAACATCGCTACTCTGGTTGGCGATCTGACCAAGAACATCCTGAAGGTGAATTACAACCTCCAGGGCCAGCCGTTATCCCAGGGAGCCATTGTGCCGCGCTCTTTCGGCGAACAGCACTACGACACCTATATCCAGGACACCTGGAAGGCATTTCGCGGGTTCACCGTTTCGGCCGGCCTGCGGTTGGGTTTGAATCCGCCGATCAACGAAGTGAACGGTTATAACATCGACTCGAGCACACCTGTTGCCAACTGGTTGGCCAACCGCATAGGACTCGCCGACTCGGGACAGTCTCAGGCTCTGGCGGGGACCATCTCTTATAACTTGTCCAGCGTCACTGGCCGGAGCCTCTATCCTTTCGAAGTGAATTGGGCGCCGCGTTTCGCCATGGCGTATTCTCCGCAGGGAGACTCGGGCCTCTCGAAGTTCCTCTTTGGCGGCCCTGACAGAACCTCCATTCGCGCGGGCTGGGGCATCTATTACGACGCGTTCGGTGAAGGTCTGGAGAAGCAGCTGAGTTCGGCGGTCGGCTTCTCCACTTCGGTGCAAACGGGTCCCGGGGAATCGATCGGAAACTCGCCGCGCTTCTCAGGCTTCTATAGTGTTCCACTCAGCATCTTCCCCTCGGCGCCTCCGGGAGGCTTTCCGCAGACGCCGGTTCTGGGCGGTCTGGCTCAGGCCACCACGGTCGACGATCAGCTGAGGAGCCCTTATACCGAGAATCTGGACGTCAGCATCCAGCGGCAGTTGAAAGGCTCCTTCATGCTCCAGGTGTCTTATATCAATCGCGAGTCGCACCGTTCGCTGATAGGCGAGGATATGGCGACCCCGACGAATCTGGTCGACCCGGCGTCGGGCATGACTTATTACCAGGCTGTCGCCGCTCTTGCGCCTTATGTCTATGCGAAAGCGCCTGTGAGCAGCGTGCCGGAAATTCCTTTCTGGCAGGATTTCTGGGGAAGCGCCGCGGGCAACGGCCTTACGGCTACCCAGAACGTCTATCTGGATGCCTACTCCAAGCACGCCGGCGACTGGACGACCGCTCTCCTGGCCGTGGATAACCCCATTTCGGCTTCGGCCGCCGCGGGCGCACCGTTCTCAGGCTGCAATGCCGCGGGTGTCCTGACCTCCACTCAGTTGCCCTGCAGCAAGCTGGGCGGGAACAGCATGTTCAACAGCCAGTTCGCCGCGCTCGTCGGCTTCCGTTCCGTCGGCGGGGGCAAATATAACGGGCTCCACGTCACCCTCCGCAAGGCCTTCAGCAAGGACATTCAGTTCGACTTCAACTACACTTACTCGAAGTGCGAGGATCTGAGCTCGAATCCGGAAAGCAGTGGCTCCAGCTCGGGAATGATCCTGAATCCCTACGATCAGAACCAGAACTTTGCGGTGTGCAATTACGACATCACCAATCTGTTCAGCGCTCTCGGAGTTTTCGGACTCCCCTTCGGGCAGGGTAAGGCGTTACTGAACACTTCCAATAAGTTCGTCAACGGTGTTTTTGGCGGATGGCAAGCCACCACCGTTCTAACCGAGGCCAGCGGATTGCCCGTCAGCGTAACCAACGGTGGCGTATATCCCACAGAGTGGAACTCTTCCGGCTACGCGACGCAGACCGGACTCGTGCCCGGATACAGCACGTCGAGCAATGCACCCTCGGCCACGGCCGGCCAGGCCGGTGGACCGAACCTCTTCGCCAATCCGTACCTGGTTTACGAGGCTTATAGCCAGACGCCCGCGGGTCAAACCGGGCAGCGCAACGGCATCCGCGGCCAGGGGCCTTTCAGTCTCGATATTGGCCTCAACAAGCGCTTCCATCTGTTCACGTTTCACGATCAGCCTCATTCGATCATATTCCGCGCGGAGGCTTTCAACATCACCAACTCCGTTCGTTTCGATCCGGCCGGCGCGAACCTGAATATTGCCAATCAGAACACGTTTGGCAAATACACAAGCACTCTCGGCACGCCACGGGTATTTCAGTTCTCGGCACGTTACCAGTTCTGAACCTTCGTGGGTAAAGCAACGCAAAAGCTCCGCCGGCTGGCGGAGCTTTTGCGTTTCAAGGCATTACAATCGCTGATAAGGACGATGCGTCGGTTCCACGGTTTCATAACGGCTGTCCTGCTGTCGCTGCCGCCGTGCTGTGTCGCGCAGGTCTACCTCGATAATCTCCCGATCCATCACCCGTCGATCCGCTATTTCGAGGACAGCCCCGATGACCTGGTGGCGCGGCTGGCGAAACAAATCGAGGCGGGGAAGACCAGCCTCGCCTGGAGCGAGGATCGCTTCGGATACCTCCCGGACCTCCTCGCGCATCTCGATATCAATGCGGATTCGCAGGCGCTGGTTTTTTCAAAATCGAGTTTTCAGGCGGCGAAGATCTCGCCTCGCAATCCGCGCGCGATCTACTTCAACGATCAAGCCGCGGTTGGATTTGTGCCGGGAGGCAGCGGTCTCGAAGTTGCGGCTGTCGACGCCAGGCAGGGCGTCATCCTTTATTCGCTTACCCGGGATGAAGCCGGTAAACCTCGCTTCGAGCGGCGGGAAGTTTGCCTGAAGTGCCATCAGGGCCCGTCCACTCTCGGCGTGCCGGGACTCTTCATCGGTTCGGTTTTTCCCAACGCGGATGGCATGCCCGCTCGCGAGGGCGCCATCGTCACCGACCACCGTACCGCATTCGAAGATCGCTGGGGCGGATGGTACGTGACCGCAGCTCGTGGGGAGCAGAAGGACCGGGCCAATGCCGTCGCGTCGGATCCGTCGGAACCCGATGTTCTCGACCCCGGCGAACGGAATCTCACCGATCTGACGGGCCGGTTCAACCTGAATCACTATCTCCGTCCGACCAGCGACATCGTGGCTTTGATGACGCTCGAACACCAGACCCAGATGATCGATTTCCTGACGCGGCTGAACTGGGAGGCGCGCATCGCCGCGCAAAACGGAAAGGCCGATCCGCAACTCGACGCCGACGTTGAATCCACGATCGCGTACATGCTGTTCGTGGATGAGACGCCGCTGCGCGAGCCTGTCGAAGGAGTCTCGACGTTTACCCAAACATTTCCGCAACGGGGTCCGCGAGACGGCCATGGGCGCTCGCTGCGCGATTTCGATCTCCGTACGCGCCTGTTCCGGTATCCGTTGAGTTACATGATTTACAGCCCGCAGTTCGACGCGTTGCCGGACGCGATCCGCGACCGCGTTTACCGCCGGCTCCACGCGGTTTTGACGGGCGAAGATACGAGCGCCAGGTTCGCGAAACTGACGGCGTCGGACCGGCGCGCTATCCTTGAAATTCTTGAAGCGACCCAGCCCGGCCTGCCGGCATGGTGGACAGGCGGATCGCCTCACAAACCAAAATGACCGCGCTCATCGATGCCCTCATTTCGATGGTGGGCGCCGATGCGGTGCTCACCGGTGAAGGTATCGGGTTTCGTTACCGGACCGACTGGACGGGCGTCGACCCGGCGATCCCTTTGGCTGTCGTCCTGCCCCGTTCCACGGACGAGGTTTCATCGATACTCAAGCTCTGCCACGAGGCCGGCCAGACCGTTGTTCCTCAGGGTGGGATGACCGGACTTGCCGGGGGCGCGATTCCCTCCGTACGGGATGTTTGCCTTTCGCTCGAACGCATGCGCGGGGTCGAAGAGATCGACGAAGCCGCAGCCGCCATGACGGTGCTCGCGGGCACGACGTTGCAGGCGGCGCAGGAAGCGGCCGCGCGCGCGGGATTCGAGTTGGCGCTCGATATGGTCTCCCGCGGGTCGTGTCAAATCGGCGGCGTGCTGGCCACGAACGCGGGCGGTGTCCGGGTGGTGCAATCGGGAACGGCGCGCGATCAGGTGCTGGGTCTGGAGGTGGTCCTTGCGAACGGGACCATCCTCGACTCGATGCAGAAGATGCTCAAGAACAATACCGGATACGATCTGAAGCACTGGTTCATCGGTTCGGAGGGAACGCTGGGCATTATCACGCGGGCGGTGTTGCGGCTTCGATCGAAGCCGGTCCGGCGCCATACCGCTCTCTGCGCGCTTGCCGATTATGGCGCGGCGCTCGATTTATTGCGCGCGCTTCGCGCGGCGCTCGGAAACGAATTGAGCGCGTTCGAAATCATGTGGCCGGACTTCTTCGATTTCGGCGTTTCGGTTTCGGCATCGAAGCGATCGCCATTCGCGCAGCCACATGCCCTCTACGCGCTCGTGGAACAAGGAACATTCGAAGCCGACGACCATGGCGAACGATTTCAGGATGCGCTATCCGAAACCGCGGATGCCGTGGTCGCGTATTCCGCCTCCGAAGCCCGCGCCTTCTGGGAGATCCGCGAAGCTCCAGGGGCATTTTCGACACATTTCCATGCCATCAATTACGACGTCAGCCTTCCCATCGGTCAGATCGGGGAGTTTGCCGGGGAGTGCAGGAGCCTGTTCGAATCGCAATGGCCCGGTCACCGATCGTTCTACTTCGGGCACATCGGCGACTCGAATCTGCACGTAACCGTCGATCTGAATTCCATGCCCGCGGCTTCTTACGAGGCGATCAATCGCGTGCTGTACGGTCTCGTCGATCGCTATCGGGGCTCAATTTCGGCCGAGCACGGCATCGGACTGCTGAAGCGCGAGTTCCTTCACTGCTCGCGCACCGGCGCCGAAGTTGCCGCAATGTGGGCAGTGAAAAAAGCGCTTGACCCGCGCGGCATTCTGAATCCGCGCAAGGTGCTGCCGCTCGCCCCAATCAAGGCGTCTTGAGACCCAGCAGATCTTCCCCGGGATGGGGCGTCAGAGCCGGCGCGCCCAGCTTGAGGAGCAGTTCAACGGTTTCGGGATGCGGCGTGCCGCCCGTGGTGCGCAGATACGGGCCGGTCGCCATATCGGTGACCGACCACTTTCGCGCAGTCCGGATATCCAGCTTCGCGCCTTTCGATACCAGGTAACGGATCAATTCCTCGTCACCGCGCCAGGCCGCGCCCGCCAGGGCCGAATAGCCTGTCACGTCCTGCGTATTCACGTCGAGCCCCAGTTCCACGCAAAAACGAACTGTATCCAGCGCCGAATCCCGGGCATTGCGCGAAAAATTCCCGGCCCAGCCGACTCCGGCAGCCATCATCAGCGCCGTATCGCCTTCATCGGAGGGAATTTTCGGATCGGCGCCATGGGCAATCAGCAGGCGCATTGCCGTCAGATCCGTCGCCTGCGCCGCGCGCCAGAACGCGGTCGAACCGGGCGTCCCCACCCACATCTGATCGTGGAAAGCCGGCCGGAACCAAAGCTTCTTCTTGAGGCGGAGATCCGGATTCGCACCGTGTTCGAGCAGCGCTTTCATCAAATCGAGATATCCGATCCGGTCATGCCCCGTGACAGGCAGGGGACCACCCCCAAGCGGCGCCCATTGCGCATCGATGGTGGCGTAGAGCGCCGTCAGGCCATCCTGATTGGCGAGATTCGGATCCGCGCCGTGATCGATCAGATATTTCGCCAGTTCGAAATGGCCGTTGATAATAGCCAGCACGATTGGGCTCGTTTTGTCGCCCGCGGATTGCTGATTCACGTCCGCGCCCGTCTCGACCAAAGCCCGCGTGGCGTCCAGCTGGCCGTCGCGTGCAGCCAGAAGCAATGCGGTCAACCCGCCCGAAACGGTGGGCGAAGCCCTCCGGCCGGCCAGCGCCGCGGCCGCCGCTTTGCCTGGCGGCAGGTTGGCATGCAGGATCAGATCGGCGTCCAGCGGAAATTCGTTGGAGTCGAGGTCCTTCTGCGGACGAATCTGCGTGACTTTCGACGTGGCGCGGAGATCGGCGCCGCGGGCGGCCAGGATTCGTATTGCGTCCGCGCGATTCGCCGCCGCCGCGAACATCAGCGCGCTCTGATTGTGGCCCGGTTCGGTGGCATTGACTGCGGCGCCGTGATCCAGCAGCAGTTTGATGGATTCGGCGCTGCCGGCGGAAGCGGCCTTCATCAGGGCCGTGGTGCCGTTGGTCGTGTTCATCGCGCCGGCATCCGCGCCTGCACGCAGGAGTTCGTCGATCACCGCGGCGCTGCCGTTCGAAGCGGCTAAGAAGAGTGGAGTGAGCGATCCTATGCGGGTTGTGGCTTTGACGTTCGCGCCTGCCTGCAACAGCAGCCGCACCATGTCGAGATCGCCTTTGAGAGCCGCCCAGTGGAGCGCGGTGGCGCCGTCATTCTGCGCGGCATTGACGTCGGGATGGAGCGCCAGCAGCGTGCGCACGGCATCGATATCGTCCTGCGCGGCCGCCTCGGCGAGACGCGTGTCCTGCACCTGAGCGTCGAGCAGAGCGGCGACGGTGCAAAACCCGCAGAGGCCGATTAACAATCGGACGCAGATGATTGCCAATCTGCCCCGCCTCATCGGCTTAGTGCGGCGCCGGAGCTGGCGCTTCCGGTTTGGCTGCCGTGGCAGACTTCGGTTTCTGGTCTTCCTTCGTAGCCACGACACACTGGTCGGAGCGGCAGTTGTGCGAGTTTTCCGATCCCAGCTTTTCCAGCAGCGCTACAGTTTCGGGATGAGGAATCGAGTGGGCGATCGGGCCGTTGGCCATATCCGCGACCGTGTCTCCGGCCTTCGTTTTCGCCTTCACGTTGGCGCCTTTCGCTACCAGGAACTGAATCAACTCGTCGTCCCCGCGAAATGCCGCGCCATGGAGCGCGCTGTAACCTTTGGAATCGACCGCATTCACATCCAACCCGAGTTCGAGGCAATACTTCACCGTCGGCATCCACGCATCGGGGACCGTGGTGCTGTTGTTCGGCGCCCAACCGAGACCCGCGGCAACCATCAGCGCCGTGTCGTCGCCCGTTGTCGCGATCTTCGGATCGGCGCCCGACTCAATCAGCAGATGCATCGCCGGAACGTCCAGAGATTGGGCGGCCCGCAGAAAGGCTGTCGCGCCCGCGGGATCCACCCATGAACGATCGCCGAAGGAACGAACCCAAAGCTTCTTCCCCAGCCTGGCGTTGACATTTGCGCCGTGTGCGATCAGAGCTTTCATCAGTTCAAGGTGAGTGACCTGTTCGTGCGTCGTCAGCGGCTGCGGGAACCATGCGTAGGGTGCCCACTGCACGTCGATGGTTGCGTAGAGCGGCGTCAGCCCCCACTCATTGGCCAGGTTAACGTCCGCGCCGCGATTGAGCAGAAACATGCCAAGGTCGAGATGGCCATTCATAATCGCCATCACGATCGGGGTCGTTTTCTCTTCCGAGCTGACTTCATTGATATTGGCGCCGCCATCCAGCAGAGCTCGCGCCGCGTCAATCTGGCCGTCCCGTGCCGCATAAAGCAGGGCGGTCTGCCCGCCCATGGTGGTTGCGCCACGTTCGCGCCGCTGTTGCTGCTGCGGATTCTTCTTACCGTCCGCGTTCGCGGCCCTGCGGGTGAATCGCGTGGGCTGGTCTTTTGCTTTCTCCCCGTCCGGTTTATCCCCGCTCGGTTTGTCCCCGTTTGTGGCTTCGGTTTTGGGCTCGGGTTTGGCCTCGGTCTTGGCCTCAGGTTTTCCCTCGGTTTCCGGCTTCTCCACATTCCCGGTCTCGGGATCGAAACGATCTCGCTGAACCTTGGTAACGAGGGACGTGATCCTCGCATCCGCGCCGTGCGCCATCAGAACCTTGATGGACTCCGCGCGGTTCAACGAGGCGGCGAACATCAGCGCCGTCTGCCCGTGCGCGACGTCCTTCGCGTTTATGTTCGCGCCATGTTCGAGCAGAACCTTCACTGCCTCGCCGCTACCGGAAGACGCCGCCATCATCAAGGGGGTTGTACCCGTAGCCGTAGCCGAGTTCGGATCCGCTCCGGCGGCGAGCAGCAGCTGGATCATCGGTGCGCTTCCGTTACGCGCGGCCATATAGAGAGGCGTGATGCCGCCGATACGGGTTGAAGCTTTGGGGTTGGCCCCGGAAGCGATCAGCAGTTTGGCGATGTCGAGATCGTCGTTGAACGCCGCCCAGTGCAACGCTGACGTGCCGTCGCCCTGGGGCGCGTTCACATCCACTTTCTGCTTGAGCAGCGACTGTACGGTCGCCGCATCCGAATGTTGTGCCGCATCCGCCAGCCGCGCATCGTTGTCCGCCGCCAGCACGGGCGACAGGCAAATTCCGCAGGCGATCAAGGTTCTCAGTAACATCGCGCCTCCTTCAGATCGAAATTTCCCCGGTGCTGTCACCGATGCGGTCAATGTTGACGCCCAGCTTGTGCATCATCGTCAGAAGCACGTTCGCCAGTGGCGTGCCGTCGGGCGTGCGCACATGCAGATTGCCTTTCAACTGGCCGTTGGCTTTGCCGGCGAGGAAGATCGGCAGCCGCTTGTGGTTGTGCGCGTTCGAATCTCCCAGCGGGCTGCCATAGAGGACCAGCGAATGATCCAGCAGATTGCCGTCGCCGTCGGGGGTCGAGCGCAGTTTCTCGAGGAAATAGGGTACGAGGCTGACGTGATACAAGTTGATTTTCGCGTACTCCGCGATGCGCGAGGGCGATTCCCCGTGATGCGAGCAGGAGTGAAATGGGGTCTTGACGCCGCTCTCCGGATAAACCCGCTGGTTTACGTCGCGGCTCATCTTGAATGCGGAGACTCGCGTGGTATTCGTCATGAACGCGAGCGCCTGCAGATCGAACATCAACTTCACGTGTTCGTCATAAGAATCGGGAACGCCGATGGGCGCCGACGGCAGCGCGCGCGCCTCGTTGCCCGAGTTATATTTCTCGATCCGCTGAATGCGCCGCTCGATCTCCCTCACGTCGTCCAGATAAGCGCTGAGGCGGGCACGGTCGCTCGCGCCCAGACCTTTCTGCAGATGTTTCACGCTGTGCGAGATCCAGTCGAGGATGCTGGCGTTGGTCTGCTGCCGCGCCTCGCGCTCCTGGGGCGTTCCGCCGTCGCCGAACAGGGTTTCGAACGCCATGCGTGGATCGAGCGTCATGGGCAGCGGCGAGGTCGGCGACGACCAGCTGATGGTATCGGCGTATACGCACGCATAGCCGTAATCGCAGGCGCCGGATCCATCCAGGC
Source organism: Terriglobia bacterium (assembly GCA_963788485.1). Taxonomy (GTDB): domain Bacteria; phylum Acidobacteriota; class Terriglobia; order Bryobacterales; family Bryobacteraceae; genus BOG-234. Next base: position 13,920 of record CAWBIS010000063.1, on the reverse strand, counting down.
TTTCGATGCAAAGCTGGATCGACGGCAGCGGCGTATCCTGCCCGAATTGCTGTGCGTAAAGCTGATCGATTGAAGTGCCGCAAAGGATATCGGCGCCCTCAGTCATTTTCGGATGAGCCGCGGTCAGATAGGCCGAACTGGAGCGGAAGTGATCGGCACCTTCCTCGGATGGCGAATGCGCGGTTGCCGGGATCAGGTCCGTGCCGGTCACGACGGTGATGTAGTCGCGAAACGGCTCGAGCGGCTTCAGGGTCTGCGTGAACTCGAAATCGGCGCCTTCTTTTTCGGGCGACCAGTAGTGCTTGTTGGTGCCATCCACCGTACTGCCGGCCGCGCCATGCACGATCTCGATGCAGGCGAGCCGCGGCTTTGGAACTGCCGCTGTTTTGGCGAGGGGAGTCTGCGCGGGCGCCATGGCGTCGAGGAACGGAAGCGCCATCGAAACGCCCATGCCGCGAAGCATGGTCCTGCGGGAGAGATGTTTTTTAGTGATGTACATTTGATTCCGATCCTTTGGCTTTCGCCGCCACAGCCTTCGATCCGGCTTTCCCGTCCGGCTTCGCCGGCGCGTCGGTGAGGGGACTCTCAACCGCTTCCGCTTTTCTCATCTGGAACGGAGGGCTCTTGACAACGCCCATCACGAAGGCCGAGAAACGATCCTGATTGCGCGCGGCATTGCGCATGATCGAACGCACCGTTGGCATGTCCGAAGTCTCGAGCACACGGCCAATGCCGTATGAAAGAAGGCTTTCGGAAAACGTCCCCAGATACGAATCGGAGTGGTTCAGGATGGCCTCGCGCACGCTCGCCGGACCATTCAGCTTCGAGCCGTCGAACATCTGTCCGCTGGCGTCGACCGGAAATCCGCTGTCCTTGTTTCTCCACACACCCACTGCGTCGTAGTTTTCCAGGGAAAATCCAATCGGGTCCATCATCTTGTGGCAGGACTTGCAAGGCTCCTGGGTCCGGTGCTCTTCCATTTTTTCGCGGACCGACATCGGCTTGGTGTCGGCGCTGGCTTCTTTCAGCGGCGGCACGTTGGGCGGGGGCGCGGGCGGAGGCGTACCCAGCATCACTTCCATCACGTATTTGCCGCGCGCGACGGGAGACGTCCGATTCGAGATGGAGGTCATGGTCAGGATGCTTCCCTGGCCAAGCAGCCCTTTGCGGTTATCGTCGGTGAGAGCGACGCGGCGGAAGCGGCTGCCCAGCACATTCGGTATCCCGTAATGCTTGGCCAGAAGCTCGTCGACGTAGGTGTAATTCGCGGTCAGAAGATCCAGCGGGCTGCGGTCTTCGCGCACGATGCTCTCGAACAGAAGCTCCGTCTCCCGGCGCATGGAGAGCGCCAGGTTCTTATCGAAGTTGGGAAACAGGAAAGCGTCCGGTTGCACCCCGTTCAGGTTTTGCAGATGCAGCCATTCGGAAGCGAAGTTGGTCGACAAAGCCTCGGCGCGCGGATCGGCCAGCATGCGGCGCACCTGTTTTTCCAGCTCTGCCGGTTCCTTCAATCTCCCTTGGCCGGCGACATTCAGGAGTGTGTCGTCGGGAGCCGTACTCCACAGAAAGTAAGACAGCCGCGATGCCAGTTCGAGGTCGCTGATGCGATAGTTGGCGCCCGGCGCCACGCCCGGCGGTGTCCGTTCAAAGCGGAAAACAAACTCCGGGCTGGCGATGATGGCCTCAAGCGCGGTCGTGATGCCGAGATCGAAGCCGCCTTTGTTCAAGCCCTGCTGATAAAAACCCAGAAGGTCCTCGATATCGTTGTCGGTGACGGGTCGGCGGTAAGCCTGGCGCGCGAGCTTTGCCAGAATCTTTTTGGCGCAAGGCAACGCGTCCTCGTTCGCGATGGGATGGCATACGAAGATGCGGGCGCGGCTGGGCGTCTCGGAGATGCCGGTCACGTTGAACGGCCCAACGATGCTCAAATCGCTCAGGTGCGGCAGTGAAGTTACGCCGGGAAACGCCGCATTGTTCAGATCCGCCAGACTGAGCTCAATCGGCATCACGTCGTCTTCGAGCGGTCCGTCGAATTTCTGAATGAAAGCGGCCGCGACACGCTGCGGACCGGCCTTGATCCGGATCGGTGGCGTGCGCAGGTCGTCCGTCGATTTCATCTGCGGATCGATATCGAGCAAAGCCACGCGCGCGCCGTTGACCGAGATTTCGATCTGCTGCCCTTTGCCCTGATTGCGCCCGAACAGCGGTCCATCAAGCGAGGCATAGAACAGCATCTTGAACGTATATTCGCCATCCGCCGGAAAATTATGTATGACGGAGATGCCTCCGCGCGTTCCGAACGGCGTGCCGTCGACATGGCGCATCTGCGAAATGACGCGGGGAATACGGTAGGTGGACATCGCCGGACCGGCGTTGGGATCGCCCACCGCCTCCCGGCTGATCTTGCTGGCGGCGCGGATGTAACTGTCCATGAGCGTCGGCGTGACGGTCAGAACGTCAGCCATGTTGTCGAAGCCGTGGCTCATGTCATCGGTCGGCAGCAACGCCGAGGCGTCGATGGTGAGGTCGAGAAGATCGTGGATGGAATTGGCGTATTCGAGCCGATTCAGCCGGTGCAGCGCCGGTCTGCCGGGGTTCGGATGGAGCGCGGCCGCCTGATCGATCGAGTTCTCGATGGATGCGGCAAAGGCCTTCAGCGCAGGCGCGTCAGGGCGGGGAAGGCCCGCTGGAGGCATCATGCCCGCACGTACTTTGCGAATGATTTTTTCGGCCAGATCCGGGTTCCGCTCGACGTGCGCGAAATCGATGGCCGTCAGCGTCATGCCGCCGGTCTTCAGCTTGTCGTTATGACAGCCGGAGCAGTAGCGCGTTGCCAGCGCCTGCCGCGCAACCGGCGACAAGGACGCACCCGGAGTCTGACCCTGAGCCAGACCTGCCGCGAAAACCAGCGTTGCAATCAGTGCTTTCAAAAGGCTCACTCGATCCGCCGGTTCATCACCGGCAACAGCTGTTGAGATTTCGGAAGCGGACGGGGCGGAAGGTGTGAAAACACCGCGGTTCGGCATGGAACCGGCTACTACAAACACTAACGCGAATACGATTTTCGGCGCAAGCCGCAAGACCGCCGAATAGCGGGCTGCACGCCATTGATTCCATTATGATTTCCGTTTGCATCCGTGGAATCCAATCCGGGCCGGCGGGGTCAGGCCTTCTGCACCAGAAAAGTGTCCAGCTGGAACGAATTCCGCGTCAGCGGAGACGACAGAACAATGCTCGTGGTGGGCACGCCGAAGCGTAGAAACTTCATCACCAGTTGCTCCAGCTCTTCAATCGATCCCACCAGAACCTTGATCATGAGGGCATCGCCTCCGGTTACGTGATGGCACTCGCGCACGTCCTCGCAGGTTTCGAGAAAGGCCACGAAGCGGCGATACTGCTCGCCGTCGCATGCCATACGAATAATGGCGGCGACGTTCAGCCCCAGGCTCGAGGGATCGATATCCACCCGATAGCCGCGAATCACGCCGGCGTCTTCAAGATTCTTGAGTCGCTCCGAAGTGGCCGATGGAGACAAGCCGACCCTTCGTCCCAGTTCGGCATACGAGATGCGCGCATCCTTCTGCAGTTCCTCGAGCAGCTTGCGCGCAATGTCGTCGATCAGCGGACTGACTTCCCGGCTTCTTGTAGAATTCAGCGTTGCATTGCGGACGTGCATAAATTTCGGTCCTCAGCCTTGTTCCTGTATCGTCGAAGGTTTGAACCGGCAACTGAGACGGTATCGCGAAGCCGGATAGAGCAGCTTCGCAAACGTTACGGGTGTGTTTCCCGCCCATGTACGGCGGGTCAGCAACAGACAGGGTTCGTTTCTTTCAATCTTCAGAAGGCGCATCCCGGGGCCTGGCAACACGGCGTCGACCGTATGCTCGATCTCATCCGCCGGAACCGCGGCCAGCAGGTACTCCGATGGCGGTTGCTTATCGAATTTCTGATCGAGAAACAGCGGCGCGCACGCTGGATTCACGTAGCGGTCTTCCAACTGCACCGGCACGTCGTTCTCATAATGAACGCAGGTCAGGTGAAACACCGTGGCGCCGGTGGGCAGATCGAGCGTCGCGGCGATATCGCTCGCTGCCTTTTCGCGCGTCCTGAGAATGATGTTCCAGCGGTAACGATGCCCGCGTGCGCGGATCTCGTCGCCGATTCGCGCAATCATGAGGAGCGTCGAGTAAGGGCGGGGTTCCACCACGAACGTACCCACGCCGCCGCGCCGCACCAGTTCACCCGCGTCGGTGAGCTCCCGCAGGGCGCGATTGATGGTCATTCGCGAAACCCCGAGAATGCGGACCAGATCGTTTTCGGAAGGGATCCGATCCCCGGGCTTCCATTCACCCGAACGCGCTCTGCCGCGAATGTACGCTTTCACTCTCTGGTAAAGAGCGGCCGAGGGCTGCTCCAATCCAACGGCCATCGAGATAGTTGAGTTCGATGCGCTCATGGCATGAGTTGCGCGATAATTGACAAAATACCACGTTCGGTCTATACCTGTATATACCGCATGGGCTCTGCCACCGAATTTGTTGCAAACCTCAGGCCCGAGATCCGGAGCCTGCCGGCTTACAACTCCGGGCTTTCCGCCGAATATGTGCGCGCGCGTTATGGCGTGGACCGCGTGGCGAAGCTCGGCAGCAACGAAAATCCCTGGGGAACCAGCGCGCGAGTTCTGGCGGCCATCGCGAAGGCGGTGCCCGACGCCGCTCTCTATCCCGATCCGGGTTCGGACGATCTTCGCGCCGTGCTGGCGCGGCGTCTCAATGCCGCACCCGAGCGTCTGGCGTTTGGAAATGGTTCGGAGGATCTGATTTCGGTCTGCGCCCATTCGTTCCTCGGGCCGGGCGACGAGATGGTGACCATGCTCCCGTCCTTCGGGCTGCACGTTATTTATGCGCAGGCGATCGGCGCCGATGTGCGCACGGTGCGCGTGGGGCTCGATTACAAGCTCAACATGGCCGACATGATGGCGGCAGTAACGCCGCGGACGCGCATGGTGATGTTCAGCAGCCCTTCGAATCCGCTGGGAACCACGATCACGGCGCGCGATCTGTATTGTCTGCTGGCGGCCATTGGCCCGAATACGCTGCTGATTTTCGACGAAGCGTATTTTGAGTACGCTGCCGCCGAAAAAACTTACCCGGGTTTTCGCGAAATTCTCGAGAATTCGGGCGCAAACTGGATTTTATTGCGCACGTTTTCGAAAGCCTATGGCCTCGCCGGTCTTCGTGTGGGCTATGGCCTTGCATCCGACGCTTCGCTGATTGAAATCATCGATCGCGCACGGACTCCTTTTAACGTGAACCGCCTGGCGCAGGCCGCGGCGCTCGCGGCTCTCGACGAGAGCGAGTTTGTGGGCGATTGCGTCAAACGCACGGTGGAGGAACGCGAGCGCTTGCGGCAATCGCTGTGCCGGCTCGGATATGACTCCGCGCCGTCGGTGGCGAATTTTCTGTTCTTCGACGCCCGCGAGAATGCGGACGAACTGGCAAAACGCCTGTTGCAATACGGTGTGATCGTCAAACCCTGGCGCGAACCTGGATTTCGGGAACACATCCGCGTGTCGATCGGTGCGCCCGATGCCAACGATCAATTCCTGACGGCGCTGGCCGAAGCGGCTCGACCCGCTTGAACGAGTAATAAACACATGTACAAAGGCGAAACCATCGAATCCCGCAGGACCGATCCTGGCCGGAAGGTACGAGCGCCGCGCGGAACGGTTCTTACGTGCAGGAGCTGGCTGACCGAAGCGCCCTTCCGCATGATCCAGAACAATCTCGACGCGGAAGTGGCTGAGCACCCCGAGAGCCTCGTCGTCTACGGCGGCATCGGCCGCGCCGCGCGCAACTGGGAATGTTTCGATGAGATTCTGGCGCGGCTGAAGGACCTCGAAGCCGACGAGAGTCTGCTGATTCAATCCGGCAAACCCGTGGGCGTGTTCAAAACGCATGCGGATGCGCCGCGCGTGTTGATCGCCAATTCCAACCTCGTGCCGGCGTGGGCGACCTGGGAGAAGTTCCATGAGCTCGACCGCAAGGGCCTGATGATGTTTGGCCAGATGACGGCCGGAAGCTGGATCTATATCGGTTCGCAGGGCATCATCCAGGGCACGTATGAAACTTTCGCCGAGGCCGGCCGCAAACACTACGGAGGCAGTCTGGCCGGCCGCTGGATTCTGACCGCCGGTCTTGGCGGAATGGGTGGAGCGCAGCCCCTGGCCGCAACCTTCGCGGGCGCGGTATCTCTCGTCGTCGAATGCCAGCAGTCGCGCATCGATTTCCGCCTGCGTACCCGATATCTGGATAAGCAGGCGCGCGATGTCGACGACGCCCTGGAGCTGATTCGGCATCACTGCGAGCACAAGGATGCGATATCGATCGGCCTGCTGGGCAACGCCGCGGAGATCGTTCCCGAGCTGGTGGCGCGGGCGAAGGCCGGCGGGATCCGCCCCGATCTGGTAACCGATCAGACTTCGGCGCACGATTTGATCAACGGCTACCTGCCGCTCGGCTGGAGCATCGACGAGTGGAGAGCGGCCGCTAAAGATCCTTCCCGGCACGTGGAGTTGCGCGCCGCGGCGGCCGAATCCTGCGCGCGGCATGTGGGCGCCATGCTGGATTTCCATCGCATGGGCGTGCCGGTAGTGGATTACGGAAACAACATCAGGCAGGTCGCGCTGGATCACGGCGTGAAGGACGCCTTCGATTTCCCCGGGTTCGTGCCGGCTTACATCCGGCCTTTGTTTTGCGAAGGCAAAGGTCCGTTTCGCTGGGTCGCGCTCTCGGGAGATCCCGAAGATATTTACAAGACCGACGCAAAGATCAAGGCGCTGTTTCCCGAAAACGCGAAGGTGCACCGCTGGCTCGATATGGCCCGCGAGCGGATTGCGTTCCAGGGCCTGCCCGCGCGCATCTGCTGGCTGGGACTCGGTGAGCGTCATCTGGCCGGACTCGCTTTCAATGAAATGGTGCGGACCGGAGAACTCAAGGCTCCCATCGTCATCGGGCGCGACCATCTCGATACCGGTTCCGTGGCCAGCCCGAACCGCGAGACGGAAGCCATGCTCGATGGATCCGATGCGGTTTCCGACTGGCCGTTGCTGAACGCGTTGTTGAATACGGCGGGCGGCGCGACCTGGGTCAGTTTCCATCATGGCGGCGGGGTGGGCATGGGATTTTCCCAGCACGCGGGCGTGGTTATCGTCTGCGATGGGACCGAAGCCGCCGCGAAACGGATCGAGCGTGTGCTCTTCAACGATCCCGCGACCGGCGTGATGCGTCATGCCGATGCCGGCTACGAACTGGCGGAGGAGACTGCGCGCAAGTTCGATCTCAAGTTGCCGCTGCTTCGGAACGACTGAGGAATTGAAGTGCGGCTGATCGATACCCGCGCGTTGCCGGCCGTTCCCTGGAAGAACGGCGGCGGCGTAACGCGAACCCTGGCGGCATCGCCGGAGGGCGCTGGTTTCGATGACTTTGATTGGCGTGTGAGCATCGCGGATGTCCGCGAGTCCGGCAGTTTCTCGGCGTTCCCCGGCGTGGAGCGGACGATCCTGCTGCTCGAAGGCCATGGCATGATGCTGCATGGCGAAGGGTCCGTTTATGCATTGACCGCGCCATTCGAGCCGTATCGAATGGCGGGGGACAGACCGGTCGATGCGGAACTGGTCGGCGGTTCGGCGCGCGATTTCAATGTGATGGTGCGGCGCGGCCGCGCCGACGCTGCGGTCAGGATTTGGCGGGATGAGGACTCGGCGCCCCCTGCGGACGCCGCGCTCTACTACTGCCCGCAAGGCGAATTTAAGATTGGGCCGGCTCTGTTGCCGGCGGGATGGGCGTGCTTCGTTGCCGATGGTCGGTCGAACCTAAGTGTTGCGCCAAAGGCGCGCGACGCGGTTCTGATCGGAGTCCTGTTGGATTTTCCTGCGAGTAAAGGCAGCGCGAGTAAAGGCAGCGAAGGAGACGAACGATGCACAGGGTAAAAAAAATTGCGGTGATTTGCGGTGCGGCGTTGATGACTGCCGCGGCAGTGTGGGCACAGGCCCCGGCGCCCGCGGCCGGGCGCGGAAATGGAAGAGGCAGAAACGCGGCCAGAGAGGCGCTGCTGGCTATGCCGCGTCCGATCGACATGCACGATACGGTGTGGATCGAAGAAATGACATTGCTCGAAGTCCGCGACTCGCTCAAAGCCGGAAAGACCACGGCGATGATCTTCGCGGGCGGCATGGAAGATAACGGCCCTTATATTATTGTCAGCCAGCACGGCAACACCGTGAAAGGGATGTGCGATGTGATCGCGCGCAAGCTCGGCAATGCCTTGTGCGCGCCGATCGTGGCTCTGGCGCCGGGGAATCCGGAGCGTTCTTCAAGCCCCGGCAGCGTATCCATCACGGCCGAGACGTTCAAAAGCATTCTGACCGACGAAGCAACCAGCCTGAAGGCCCAGGGATTCAAGAACATTCTCATCATGGTCGATCATGGCTCCGACCTGAAGCCCGCCCAGGAGGCGGCGAAGGAGCTGTCCGACAAGTGGGAGGGTTCCGGCACGGGGGCTTATTACGTGTCCGAGTATTACGACGACAAAGGCCTGGAGAAATTCTCCAACGACGTTCTTGGCGCTCATGAAGACAAGACCGGCGTGCACTACCACGACGATTATCCGTATGCCGCAGTCTCCATGGTCATCAACCCGGAGGACGTGCGCATGAACGAACGCATCAAAGCCAAGCTGACGACGGTAAACGGCATCGACCTCGCAACGCCGAAAGCCGCGGAAGACGGGAAAAAGCTTATGGAGTACCGGGCGAATGTAACGGTGAAGGCGATTCAGAAGCTGATCCCGCCGCAACAGTAAACGAACCGGCGCGTTTGCGCTCGATCCAGGCGGAGCGCAGCATCATCAGGGCCGTATAGAAGACGACCACGATAACCAGCCATCGAACCGCGCCCAACGGCAGGGACCGAACCAGGAAGGCGGCCAGCAGAACGCCTGGAATGCCGCCCAGCGTCAATCCCAGGGCGGTTCTGAAGTTATAGGCTCCGCGGCGTATGAAGGGCAGGCTCGCCACCGGGCCAAGAAATGCCACGGAGCCCATCATGATGGGAAACGCCGCTTTGGCATTCATGCCGAGCAGAAAAATGACCATCATGCAGGGAGCGAAAAAGCCGATCCCCAAAGTCATCAACGCGCCCAGTACGACATTGGCTCCGATGGCCATCAGGAGCTTGATTCCGGTGAGGCCGAGCCTGTCGCCGCCTCCCGGGAGCAGGTGAAGCTGCGTGGCCAGCCCGAATCCCGCGGTAGTCGCCAGAGCCAGAGCCATGCCGATCTGAATCTTGCGGCGCGGCCAGCGTGAAACCACTCCCGCGCCGAGCCATGCCCCCACCACGGAAGCCGCGATCATGGGAATCAGGGTCGTCACTTCCACATCCACCACGGCGATATAAATGAATGCCTCGATGATGCCCGGGATAGTGGCGCTGACGTTGAGCGTGCCGGGAATCTGTTCGTCCCGGACCAGGCCGAACAGCTTGAAACACGCGCTCATGGTCGCGAACGAGCCGATCCCCAGGGTGTCCAGGAAATTAACGCCCAACCCGATCAGATAGTCGACGAGCTTCGGCGCCTGACGCTTCTCAGGCGAGCGATAAGCGTCCATCGCCCACACGAGAATGAAGGCTGCCGCGAAAATTCCGAGGGCAACAAACAATGCGGCTTTCATGGTTGGTTAACTCCGGCTCCGTTGAAGACCGACGCTGGCGACAGGGCAGGGAAAGTCGATGAAAGGCCATTGTAGCCCGGCCCGGTCAGGCTTCGGAACCGCAATTCATCTGAAAACCGGAGGTTATGCCGTATATTGTCGTGTCATGTGCAACTCGCGCCGCCGAATCAGAGGCTGGCAGGGCAGATCGTTAATCCGGTTAACGACCCACCCTACAGGTCCAGCAATCCCGCTCTGGCCAAACGGTGCAAAGTTGTTTCCAGCTGCGGGACTGGATTGTCACAGATTCGGGCGAACTTCTTCAATAACTCGCTGCGATCGCGCTTTCCGTTGAGCAGTCTCACCAACTCGAGTTCCGCCCGCCCGCTGATCTCGACGCTGGCGTGTCGAAGAGAAGTCAGAAAACAGGCGTCGCCGGCGCCGGCGGCGAGATGCCTTGCGGCTTGATAGCGGGCTACCTTCCATACACGCGGCCGCGGCCCTGGAGCCGCAGCCAGCCGGGCGCGGTATCGATGCAGGTCGATCAGTCCGGAGCGGAGAAGAATGAAGAGAATATTCTCGAGATCCCGATCGCCGCCGGCCTGTGCGCGGGTCGCTTTGTGCAGGTCCTCGAAACTCATCGAAGCCGGCCACCTGGCGATCAACAGCGCCATCGCCAGCTTCGCCAACGGGTGCGCAGTCTTCATTCGCGCCCCCCTCGGGCCCGTGAACTCTTCCACCACGCCCGCGGCGAAGTCGGGCTCCTCGGAAAGCGCACGCGCCGAAGATGAAGCCATCATTCGGCGGCATGCCCGGGGCGCCGGCAGGCGATTCAAGCTGACACCTGCGTGGCAGAGCAGAGTCTGGCGGAAGCGCCGGCCCCTGGCGAAGTCGAGAACCTGCTCGCGCTCGATCCGGTTCGTCGCCAGCCGATCGAGAGCCGCGATGGCCGACGGCGCGAGGGCAGATTCATTCGATTCGAAAAAGTCGGCCTCGGCAAGATATTGCAGCTCATGCCGGCGCGCGTGCGCCGCGAACTGATGAAAATAAACCGGAGAGTAGACCTCGCCCAGTTCGTCGTGGAAGAGCGCCCAGGCGTCGCGCTTTTCGAGGCGTTCCAGCTCTTCTCTCAGAAAATCGCTATACGCGTCCGGTCTGGCTGCGGCAGAGACCAGGCAGCGAATCAGCGCCAACGATTCGGAGGTGCGTTTCACCGGACCGTAGAGCAGCATCTCCCGAATCATCTGGCGCAGATGCGCGCCGGGCAGAGCGTTGTAGCTGACGAAGGCTACCCCCGAGGGCGCGAGATTCTCGCGGGCGATCCGCAGGATATGATCCTGTACCTCGGCTGACGACCACGAGTAGATCCCGTGGGCGATCACATAATCGAACTCACCCCAATCGCGGGTCACGCGCATGAGGTCGTCCGCGATCAAACGGATGTTCCCGAGGCCGAGCGCTGAGATCGCGCGGTTGCCGGAGGCGATAGCCGTCTTTGCCAGATCGACTCCCACGAAGGTGCTGCCGGGAAGCGCCGCGGCCATCGGAATCAGATTGCCGCCGTCGCCGCAGGCAAGCTCGAGCACTCTGCAGCGCTCAACTGCAGCGGGCTTCATCCCCATCAGCGTGGCTATGGTGGCCAGGCGATCGGGATGTGTCTGTGCGAATGGAAAGCCGGGATAAGCGACGACGTCGTAGGAATAAGCCGCCACAGGCCGATTACTGAGGCTCCCACGCACCGGGCATCTGGGGAATGTAATACCAGCGGGAGGTCGCCGGCGTATCCGTGTTGACTGTCAGGTAGGCCCAGCCGCCTTCGATTCTCTGCACGGTTGCCGTGAACGTCAGGGTGCTCGGGATAGTCCAGGTGGTGAATTTCCAGGACGTGCCGGGTGCGAACCCGGCAGGCACGCGGGCAACCGGCTCATTCACCACATAAACCGGCAAGGGAGCGCCCACGTTCACTTCGGCGGTTGCCGGCGCGGCTTTTGTTTGTGCGCGTGTCCTGGCCGGATTGAGAAGGAGAGTGATCAGCACTGCGGCGGATGCAATCAGAAGAACCTGCGGAGCCGAAAAGTTTCGGGTGTCGAGACGCATAACATCACGTTAACCCGGCAGGGCGCCGAACGGCCGGATCGAATGCGCGAAGCAGCGCCTGCGCCTTGAGCTCCATTTCCTCCCACTCGGCTTCGGGATCGGACTGGGCGACAATGGCTCCGCCGACGCCGAAGCTCACGCTGCTGCCATCGAACACCGCGGTCCGGATCACAATACTCAGATCCGCCGTACCGTTGAATCCCAGATAGCCGATGGCGCCCGAATAAATTCCGCGCGCCTCCGGCTCGAGCTCGTCGAGCAGTTCCATGGTGCGCAGCTTTGGCGCGCCGGTCATGGATCCGCCGGGAAACAGCGCGCGAAGGCAATCGGCGACGGTCGCGCCGGGCGCGAGCTGTCCCGCAATTGTGCTCACCAGCTGATGCAGCGTCCTGTACGTTTCCACCTCCATCAGGCGGGGCACATGAACGCTTCCCGGCACGCAGACGCGGGCGAGATCGTGCCGGACCAGGTCCACAATCATCAGATTCTCGGCCCGAAACCGGGGATCGCGGGCGAGCAAATCCCGCAGTTCGGCGTCTTCTTCCGCGTTGTGCCCGCGGCGAGTGGTCCCCTTGATCGGACGCGATTCGGCGCGGCGCTCCGGATCGATGCGCAGGAAACATTCAGGAGAGCTGGATGCGACCTCAATTCCGCCCAGCTTCAGATACGCGGAATATGGCGCCGGGTTGGTGCGCCGCAGCGTTTCGTAGTAATCGAGCGCGGGGAGATTTGTGTTGAGGCGCACCTTGTTGGTCAGGCAAAGCTCGTAGCTCTCGCCCGCGGCAATAAATTCGAGACATTGCCGAATTCGGTCCAGATACGCGGACCGGGATATGGCGAAGCGATGGGCGGGTTTCGGTTCGCACGGTGCGTCGGCGGCAATAGCCTTGATCGCCGCGATGCGCCGCTCGATGTCGTCCAGCCACTGTTCGGCGCATTGGCCCGAGGCGACGAGATAGAGAATGCTTTCCGCGTGATCGACGGCGAGGAAACGCTCGACGCGCAGGAGAACGGAATCGGGCAGAGCGGATCGATGCTTGTTTTCCGCGCCGCATTCGGCCTTGAGTTCGTAGCCGAAGTAACCGATGTACCCGCCGGTGAACGGGAAGGGAACTGGCGGCGTTTCGATTCGCGTCTCGCGCAGTTTTTGCCCGATCCAGTCGAAAACGGGTTCTCCAGGCCGGCTGGTGTGAACCTCGGTCGAGCTTCCCATCCAGGAAAAGCGGCTGCGTTCGGTGGCGAGCGAGCTGTCGAGCCAGAAGGCGTACTCTTTATAGCAATACGGACGGTTGAAGGCGTCACACAACCATCGCTATGCATCCAGGGAGTTCCCCAGGTAGCCAACAACGGCGGCCTGCCACCCACCACAATCGCAGGGCTCACCCATATCGGCGTGGGCAACTTCACTCCTACGCTGCAATATGTCTGGAGCCTTGAAGGCGTTGACGCGGTCACAAAGATTGTCCGTAACCACACGCTGAAGACGGGTATCCAGGTCGACGATCTCGAAGGCAATATCTCGCAGCCGCCCCAAGGCCGCGGCGACCTCAGCTTCAATGGCATGTATACCGACATTCCCAATCGCATCTCCGTCACCGGCACCGGTCTGAACGGCATCGGCGACCTGCTGTTGGCGCCCATCGCTTACGAATATGGCGTGGGCACCGGCGTGAACAATGTTGGCGGTCAGAACGATTTCTCCGCGTCGACGGAGTCGCCCCGGTCAGGTCAGTCAACGGCGTGCATGAGACGGTGACGAACGGAACTGCCGTCCCTATCGCCGCAGTCGAGACTCCCGGGCGCACCTGGTCTACCACCACTCCATCCGGAGCAAGCCGCTCAAGCAGGCCCGGAGCCTCGTCCAACTCCGCGCGGGCATCCGTCACTGATCCACTGAAACGTGTAGGCAACGCCCGCGCTTGCGGTCAGCGTGCTCAGGATCTTCGCGCGCTCCGCATACGAACCCAGAGGAAACTGGCGCCCACAGTATTCCTCAAACGCAGCCCCGCGGCAGCGACGCCATTGGCAGCGTCCGGAACTCCGATGCAAATTACCTCATGCCCTCTGGTCTGGAGCCGTCGAGCGAGCGCCGTCATTGCGTTCAAATGCCCCAC
>CAWBIS010000062.1:0-12541 GCA_963788485.1 Terriglobia bacterium | reverse complement strand
ATTTGGTCGGAGAGCGAGACGCGAGGAGGAAGTCGACGCTGGTCAGCTCGAAGAAGAGTGCGTACGACGACGAGCAACGAAGCTATCGGGCCAAATCCTGCCCGCCCAAAGGGTTGCGGCGGCGCCCGGCTCCAGCTTTGTCGCAACTCCTGTCCAATGTCCCGCATTGCCTGCGTCGTTGCTTCGCGCTGGCGACCGGGCGGCGCTCGCAACGCGGCCCACGGGAGTTCCACCACGGGCTGCTAGCCCTACTTCTCGCTCTCAGCGCCGGAGCGTGCAACCTTTTCGCAGCCGACCGGTACGATTTTCTGGTGGAGGGCGCGGTGGATTTCGAAATTGCCCCGCTCCTCGACGCGCTGCAGGGAAAACAGCAGGTTCAGATCGGCAGCTGGACTTACTGGACCGGACGCATCGGTACAAAGTCGGTTGTCGTCGCGCGCACCGAACAAGGCCCGATCAACGCCGCCGCCGCGACCGCGTTCGGCATCGACCGCTTCCAGCCCACAGCCATCATCGATGAGGGAACCGCGGGCGCGCACAATCCGGACTACAGCGTATTCGATATAGTCCTCGGCGAGAAGACCACCGATTTCAGCGGTTACCGGTCGGACCACAAAGACGCGGACGCGGGCATTGACGTGACCCGGTGGACCCCGATGGCGCACCAGCTTCGTATCGGTGGTCACGAAACGCACGCGTTCCCCTCATTTCCCGGCGACCCGGCGTTGCTCACATCCGCCCGCAACGCCCCTTACGACAAAGGCAAGCTGCGGGTGGGCAACATTGGTTCCGCGTATTCATTCAACCGCCAGATCGACTTCATTCGTTGGGTGCGCCGGACGTTCGGAACCGATTCCGAAGACATGGAAAGCGCTTATGCGGCGGGCGTCGCCGCCGGCATGCAGATTCCGTTTCTGGCCATCCGCATCATTTCGAATTCCGAGCTGAACCACCCCCAATTCGAACGTGCGGCGGGAACGTACTGCGCCCGGTTTGTCGCCAACCTGATTCGCTCCATGAAATAAGAGGCGGCATGAGATACTCCCCAACGGGACTCTCCCGATGAAGCCAATCCGCCGTGTCGCCGTTCTGGGAGCCGGGACCATGGGTTCCCGCATTGCCGCGCATCTTGCCAACGCGCGTATTCCTTCGCTTCTGCTGGATCTCACGCGCCCCGACAAAGCCGTGGAAGCCGCGCTGAAAGGCCGCCCCGGCGCTTTTTTCGTTCACGAATCGGCGCACCTCGTCACCACCGGGACCTTCGATGACGATCTGGGAAAAATCCGGGAGTGCGACTGGATCATCGAAGCGGTCACCGAGAACCTTGACATCAAACGTTCGCTTTATGACAGACTGATCCCGCACCGGGCCGAAGGGACCATCGTCTCCACCAATACCAGCGGCATTCCGCTGTCGCGGATTGCGGAGAACTATCCCGCCGAATTCCGCGAACATTTCCTCGGCACGCATTTCTTCAATCCGCCGCGCTATCTGCACCTGGTCGAAATCATTCCCGGAGCGGAAACGCGTCCCGGGATACTGGCGCAGATCTCCGATTTCTGCGACCGGCATCTGGGCAAGGGCGTGGTCCCGTGCAAAGACACCCCAAACTTCATTGCCAACCGCATCGGGGCATTCTTCGGGTCCACCGTGCAACGGCTCACGATCGAGCACGACCTCACGATCGAGGAGGTAGATGCGCTGACGGGCCCGCTCATCGGACTGCCGAAGAGCGCCACTTACCGTTTGCTCGATATCGTCGGGCTCGATGTCTGGGAACACGTCACCAGGAACCTTTTCGACGCCGTGCCCGGCGATCCTTTCCGCGACCGTTTTCAGCTTGCCGGCTTCGCCACGGAAATGATCGCGCGGGGCTGGCTTGGCGACAAGAACGGTCAGGGCTTTTACAAGCGCGTGGGCAAAGATCGTGAAATTTACGCGCTCGACCGCAGGAACCTGGAGTACCGTCCCGCCGAAAAACCACGTTTCGCTTCTCTCGAGACGGTTCGCAAAATCGAACCTCTGGCCGATCGTTTGAAAGCTCTCGTCGCGCTCGACGATAAACCCGGACGATTCCTCTGGGAACTGCTCAGCGACCACCTCCTCTACGCAGCTCACATGGTGCCGGAGATCTCGGATCGGATCGTCGAGGTCGACCGTGCGATGCGCTGGGGCTACGCCAATGCGCTGGGTCCATTTGAGCTATGG
Organism: Terriglobia bacterium; assembly: GCA_963788485.1. Lineage (GTDB taxonomy): Bacteria > Acidobacteriota > Terriglobia > Bryobacterales > Bryobacteraceae > BOG-234. Next base: position 10,333 of record CAWBIS010000062.1, on the reverse strand, counting down.
GATGCGCTCGGGTTCCCGGGCACGGCTCAGCGCATCGCATCCGAGGGCCGGGAACTGCCCGAGCGAATTCTGCGTATGTTGGCGCGGGACGCGAAATCGTTTTACCGGCCGGCGGATTCCGAGGGGCGGCCTCGCACCGAGTATTTCGATCTGGCCGGCGCGTGTTATCGCGAGGTCGAGCCTCGCCCAGGCATCACCGTGCTCGCGGAGATCAAACGCGCCCGAGGGGTAGTCAAGAAGAATCCAGGCGCGTCGCTGATCGATCTGGGCGATGGCGTCCTCTGCTGCGAGTTCCACAGCAAAGCGAACGCAATGGGCGAGGACATCCTGCAGATGGTGCGTGCCGGCCTGGCGGAACTCGAAACGAACTTCAACGCGATGGTGATCGGCAACCAGGGTGAAAACTTTTCCGCCGGGGCGAATCTGATGATGGTGCTGCTGACCGCCCAGGAGCAGGAATGGGAAGAACTGGACGCCGCGATCCGGGAGTTCCAGCGCATGAACATGGCGCTCAAATATGCGCCGAAGCCGGTCGTGGCTGCGCCGTTCGGGCTGGCGCTCGGCGGCGGCTGCGAATTGCCGTTGCATTGCGCGCGGATTGAGGCGTCCGCGGAACTGTATATGGGATTGGTCGAAGTGGGCGTGGGCCTCATTCCGGCGGGCGGCGGCTGCAAGGAGATGCTGCTGCGCTGCCATGATGTAAAAAAAGTGTTCGAACAGATCGGCTTCGCCAAAGTCTCCACCAGCGCCGTCGAAGCACGGCATTTCCATTACCTGCGCGATGGCGACGGTATTTCGATGAACCCCGAACGGCTGATCGACGACGCGAAGGAACTGGCTCTGTCGCTCGTGCCCGGCTATGCGCCCGGCGCCCCGCGCACAGATATTGCGGTTCCAGGCGACGAAGGCTACGCGCTGATGAAGATGGGAGTCTGGATGGCGCAGGAGGGCGGATACATCTCGGCGTATGACGCGGTAATTGGGGAGAAGCTGGCATACGTTCTGAGCGGCGGACGTCTGACGGGGACGCCGCAGGTGTCGGAGCAGTATCTGCTCGACCTGGAGCGCGAAGCGTTTCTCAGTCTCTGTGGCCGGCAGGAGACGCAGCAGCGCATCCAGCACATGCTGAAGACGGGCAAGGCCCTGCGAAACTGAGCCTACGGTTCGTTCGCCTGTTGATACTCAATCGGCGAGCCCGACCCCGGCAGGTTGACGCCCAGCTGATGGAAGGCGTCCATGGCGGCCAGCCGCCGGTAGGCATTGAACGTCATCACGTCGGCGAACATGCCCCCGAAGGTGAATGTTTCCGGCGGCTCGCACAGCGCGTCCACGAAGGTCTCGTCCCACGCCCCACGGTCGCGGACATCCTGCAAAACCCGATGAAACTCCGCATCGACCTTTTCGAATCGATCCAGCAAAGCCGCCGGTGTTCGATCCGCGGCAGGCCTCCCGTTCAGGGGCGGCATTTCGCCGCCGGTGAACGCGGCCGTCCAGACCTCCTTCGTTTCGACGATTCGCTCGAGGATCTCGCGCAGGCTTCGATCCGGTTTATCCCAACCCACAACCCTGGGTGTGCCATTCAGCTGGCAATCCAGTTTTTCGTCGCCCAGGTTCGCGGCCTGTTGCAGCAGACGCCGCGTATACCAGGAATCGGTACCGGCGAAGATGTCAAAGAGGTCCATGTTCTTTGTCGTTCCTTTCGATGATGACGTTCGCGGCAGGAAGTGAAAATCGTTGGCCGCGGGCAGATGAATGCGCGCGCTTCCGCTGCGGCGGTAGAGGCTCGGCGAGATCCGGAACGCCTTGCGAAAAGCGCGCGTGAAGGCTTCGAGAGAGCCGTAGTTCGCCTCGAAGGCGATTTCAGTGATGGACAAACGGGTTGAACTGAGCTGCCAGGCGGCGCGCTCCAGCAGCAGCCGGCGCCGCATCGCTCCGGGTGTTTCCTCAATCAGAGCCTGGAAAAGGCGAAAGAAACTCGACCGGCTGCGATAAAACCGGCGGGCCATTTGATCCATTCCGGCGCCTTCATCGAGCGAAGCCAGCATAACGGCCGAGATGGATTCCTTCGCGTCCACGAAAGAAATTTACCAGTCGGACAGCGTTCGGCGCCTGATCGCGAGTCCCGAATTTTCGAATGGGTAGACTGGAGTTCGTGGCGTTCCGCGGCGTGGACTACCTTCTGATCGATTCCCAGTTCTCCGAACAGGAACTCATGGTGCGGCAGACCGCCCGGCGCTTTGTCGACGAACGCGTCCTGCCGGTCATTCGCGATTGCTTCCGCGAGGGCCGCTTTCCCGCCGAACTGATCCCGGAGATCGGCGCCCTCGGCTTCCTTGGCGCAAATCTCGAAGGCTACGGTTGCGCGGGAATGAGCAATGTGGAGTACGGGCTCGTCATGCAGGAAATCGAACGCGGCGATTCCGGATTGCGCAGTTTCGTCTCGGTGCAGGGCGCGCTGGTGATGTACCCGATCCTGCAGTACGGGTCGGCGGAGCAGAAATCGCACTGGCTGCCGCGCCTGCAATCGGGCGAGGCAATCGGCTGCTTCGGCCTGACCGAGCCGGATTTCGGATCCAATCCCGCGGCTATGCGTACGCGGGCAGCGCGGGACGGGTCCGGCTGGGTGCTGAACGGCGAGAAAACCTGGATCACCAACGGGTCCATGGCGGATGTAGCCGTGGTCTGGGCGAGAACGGACGAGGGCATTCGCGGCTTCCTCGCGGAGCGCGGAACCCCTGGATTTACGACATCCGATATTCACGGCAAATGGTCGATGAGGGCTTCGGTCACATCGAGCCTGTCGTTCAGCGATTGCAAATTGCCGGAATCCGCCATTCTGCCGGGCGCGAAAGGGCTGAAAGCGCCGCTCTCCTGCCTTTCGCAGGCCCGCCACGGGATTGGCTGGGGCGTCGTCGGGGCCGCGATGGATTGTTACGAAACCGCCCGCGCCTACGTTACTCTGCGGAAACAGTTCGACGACAAACCGCTGGCCGGGCACCAACTGGTGCAGGAGAAGCTGGCCTGGATGATCACCGAAATCACCAAAGCGCAGTTGCTCGCGCTGCACTGCGGCCGGCTGAAGGATGCCGGAAAACTGGATCCCGCGCACATTTCCATGCTCAAACGGAACAATGCGGCGATGGCGCTCGAATGCGCCCGGCTGAGCCGCGACCTGCTGGGCGCCAACGGGATCACGGACGAGTATCCTATAATGCGACATCTGTGTAATCTCGAAACGGTGAAAACGTATGAAGGCACCGACCACATCCACGCGCTTGTCATTGGAGAACGAGTCACCGGCGTCGCCGCTTACAAGTAGCACCGCCGCAGGGCGGGTTCCGGCGCCGCTCTTCGCGGTGACCATCCTGCTCAGCGCGTTTCTCCTGTTCCAGGTTCAACCGCTCATCGCAAAGCTGATCCTCCCCTGGTTTGGCGGATCGGCCGCGGTCTGGACGAGTTGCATGCTTTTCTTCCAGATGGCTTTGCTGGGCGGCTACGCTTACGCGCACTGGCTGAATGGACAGACGGGGCGCCGGCAAACCATCGTTCATCTCACGCTCCTCGCCTTGAGCTTTTTGTCGCTGCCGATTCTGCCCTCGGCCTGGTGGAAACCCCACGGCGGTGAAGATCCTCTGTTGCGAATCATCGGCCTGTTGACCGCGACCGTCGGATTGCCTTACTTTCTACTGGCGTCGACCAGCCCGCTGCTGCAATCCTGGTATTCGCGAGGAAACGGAGGAGCCATGCCGTACCGATTCTTCGCGCTGTCCAATGCCGGGTCGATGCTCGGCCTGCTGACCTATCCGGTGCTGGTCGAACCCTACCTGACAAGCGGCGTGCAGGCCTGGATGTGGTCGATCTCGTATGTGGCCTTCGTGGGCTTGTGCGGTGTAGTCGCCTGGCGGTCGGGGGCACTGGAATCAGGCGTGAGCCGAATTTCGGAAGCCGCGACTACCGCGGCCCCGCCGGCGTGGTCCGAGCGCCTTATATGGATGGGGCTGGCGGCATGCGCCTCCGCCTTGCTGCTTTCGGTAACCAATCATCTGACTCAAAACATTGCGGCCATCCCGTTTCTTTGGGTGCTTCCGCTCAGCCTTTATCTATTGAGTTTCATTCTCTGCTTTGACAGCGACCGCTGGTACAACCGGTGGATTTTCACCCGGCTGGGCGCGGTGGCGCTGCCGGCTATGGCTTATGCGATTTCCGGCGAAAGCGACATTTCCAGCCTGAGGGTTTCGCTTGCCTTCTTCTGTACCACTCTATTTGTGCTGTTCATGGTTTGTCACGGCGAACTGGCGAGAAGGCGGCCCGCGCCCGCATACCTGACATCGTTCTATCTGATGGTTTCGGTGGGTGGAGCGATCGGCGGTCTGCTGATCGGTTTCGCCGCGCCCTACCTGTTGAACGGCCTCTACGACCTTCCCATCGTGGTTTCGCTGACCTCGTTGATGCTGGTTTACCTGTTGTGGATCGAGCGCGGCAAGGGAGCCGCGAACGAATCCTTCCTCGATCAGCCTTACGACAAGGCAGTGCTCGGCATCCTCTCGGTGGCGCTGCTCGGTTACGTCGCCGGGAGGCTGGTGATGGCGCGGTCGGGCGCCCCGGCGTTCCTGACAAGCCCTTATGACGCGCGGATTCTGCTCGGTATTGCCGGCGCTATTGCGGTTTACGTCCTTTGGCGGGGTCGGGGATCGATCAACGAAGGCTTTGTGATGTTCGCCATTGCTGCGGGTCTTGCCATAGGCATTTCAGGTTTCCTGGCTCGTGATACCTGGGATTCGGTCCGGGGCTCGCAATTACTGGTACGCAATTTCTACGGTGCCCTGCGGGTCTACGATGAACCGAGCGACGGCTCCTGGGGAATCGTGCGGGTTCTGCGGCACGGGACCATCGATCATGGCGAGCAATTCCTCGACCCGCAGCATGAGCGCTTCGCCACCACTTATTACTCTGCCAACTCAGGCGTCGGTATGGCCATCCGGAAACTGCAGCCGGCCGGACCCATGAATGTCGGCGTGATCGGATTGGGCTCGGGGACTCTGGCAACCTACGGACGTCCTGGAGACCACTATACTTTTTACGACATCAATCCGGTGGTGCCCGGGATTGCGCAGAACCAGTTCCGGTTCCTGGCCGACTGCCAGGCGCAGCATCAGATCATACTGGGCGATGCGCGCTTGTCGCTCGAAGCAGAGCCGTCGAAGCAATTTGACGTACTGGCGGTGGACGCGTTTTCGGGCGACGCAATCCCGATCCATCTGCTGACGCGCCAGGCCTTCGCGCTCTACTGGCGCCATATGAAGTCCGACGGCATCCTCGCCGTTCACGTATCGAACAAGTTTTTGAACCTCGCGCCGGTCGTCGCGCTGGCAGCGGCGGAGGACGGGAAACGGGCGATGCTGGTGAGCGTCGACGAAGATGACGAGAAAGAGATCGCCGCTTCCGATTGGGTGCTGGTCAGTTCCCGCGGTGGATTCTTCGAGCAGCCTGAGGTCAAGTCGGTGGAACAAAAAATCAACCCGATTGCAGGCTTGCGGACGTGGACCGACGATTACAGCAATCTTTACCGAATTCTGCGGTGACCTAACCGATCTTTCGATAACTCAGCGACAGCTTCCGCGGGGGCATCAGCGAACAGCACTCCCGGCACATGCCTCTGCGCCAGCGGAGGTCGAGAATCGCGACTTTGTGAGGGCAGATTTTGCCGCAGCGAGTGCATAAACCGGTATCGAGCGCCCAGCTGTGAGATTTGAACCGGCAAACCATGCGTTGAAACAGTCTCATCATCATAGTCGGCCGGGATGGCTGCAGGTTCTTCGCCACTGTTACAGTGTTTCCCTTCGCCAGCCGAAACGGAATGAACGCTCGCGGCAGTCCCGGCACCGATAGAGCACGCCGACCAGGGACATCAGCCACTCGACCGGGCCGCTCGCCGTGGCTCGAGCCAGATTCGACGACCGGCACCAGGCGCAGTGAGGGGATTCAGCCATCGCTGCGATTCTACGAAAAACCTCATAAAGCGCGCCTAAAAGTCGATTCGGAAAAATACCCACGGGCCGAACCGAAAGGCAGGGAGCGGCGGCGAAGGCCGGCGTGGGCGATTATTCTTTCTTTGCGGAAGACTTGTTTTTGGAACCCGGCGGGCGTCCCCGCCTTTTGACCGGCGCTTCTCTGGCGGCCAGCATCCAGGCGGGCGGGCGTCCCCTTCGCCGGCCCGACCCCGCTGCCATTCGCTCCAGGCTCAGTATGGCTTCTTCCACCTGCTGCAGTTCGGCTCTAAGTTCCTGAAGTACCTTAGCAATATCCATCCCATTCAGCTTACGCCGAATTTCAAATATTTAATAGGCATGATTAAGTTTGAATTGAAGTTTACAAAATCTTTTCTCGGCCCGGAGAGAGTCCATCTGCGGGTCCACGCCCAGGATGTACAGTGCGGCTGAGTTTTCGAGGACGGCCCGCTCCAGCTCCGCCAGAGCTTCCGACCTCTTTCCCAGCGCTTCCATGAGTAAAGCCATGTAGTAGGCGTCAACGTATTGAGTCTTCCGCGCCAGTTCCAGTTCCTCGAGAATCTTCCGCGCCTCGCGCACCTTGCCGTTACGCGCGAGGCAGGTAGCCTCAAGCGCGCCAAGCCATGGAACGTCGGGGTAAACGACCCGCGCGAACCGGTATTGGGCCAGCGCCGCTTCCGTCTGGCCCGCGTATTCCAGCGCCTGGGCGCAGAAGGCACGCCCCAGCAGAAGGTAAGGCTGGAGTTCGAGGGCTTTCGTCACGCAGCGCGCCGCCGCGTCGAATTCTCTCCTGCAGAACCGGATGATCACCTCGGTCGCCGGGGCCATGGGCCAGAGCGGATCCGCCTCCAGCGAGCGGTTTACAGCCTCCAGCGCGTCGTCAAGGCGGCCCATGGTGGCATAGAGGATGGCCAGGCGGTTATAGGTGGCTGCCGACTTCTTCTCGTGCAGCGATCCCAGCAATTCCGCCTCCGCCTCCCGTAGTTTGCGCTCGAACATATGCAGCCCGTGTCCGTGCATGGCCCGCAACTCGGGGGTAAGACCTCCGAGGATTACGGCTTTGTTGTAAGCGCGGAGGAACTCAGGATAGACTTCGCGCGGAGCCCGCATGCCATAGGTTGCCGGCATCAGCCACGAGATGGCCATGCCTTCAAAAGCCTTCGCGTCGGACTCGTTTTCGCGGGCGGCCTTCTCGAAACATTCGAGCGCTCGCGCAAAGCCCTGCCGCGTGCGGCGATTCCAGAAATGCCAGCCCATTTTGATCAATTCGTCGGAAACGGGCGATTCCAGGCGGTAGCCGATCTTCGGACGGCTGGCGATCCAGTCGCCATACTCCTCCAGGCAGTTCTTTAATTCCGCGACCGTGACCGAAACGGTGTGTCTGGAGACGTGGTTTCCCTCCCATGCCTCCTGAATCAGTCTCTCGCAGGAAACCCATTGGCCGCTGTTGTGAACCAGCGCGCGCAGCACATTGAAAGTCTGCGGGCGCAGCTTTATAGGGACGCCCTCCCGCAGCAACTGGCTGTTGGGTACGTCCAGTAGAAAAGGTCCAAACCCGAATTGCGCGGCGACGAACGGCACCCGGCTGATTCCCTCGTCAATTTTACAGTTTTTGACAAAAGCGTCAACTGGTACCCTTGGCCGGACGTGCCAGGCCGTCACGGGTCAAAACGTCCGTTTGCGTACATCGTCCGGTAGGCTAATGGGCTCGCGAATCCTAGAATGGCTGCATGAAGACCGACAAACCGTTTCTCACCGACGTTCAGGAGCTGCGATCGAGGGCACGCGCCAGCATCGAGAATGGCCCGGTGACGCCGGATTATCTGGGCGACGTGAAACAGGCGATCGAGATCCTGCAGTCGGTGCTGGCAACGGAGATTGTGTGCGTTCTCAGGTACACGATGAACGCCATCGCCGCGACCGGAATCTCGAGCGACAGCGTCAAGGAAGAATTTGACGAGCACGCCAAAGAGGAGCAGGAGCATATGCGCGCGGTGGCCGAGCGAATCAATCAGCTCGGAGGCACGCCGGACTTCAATCCGGAAGGACTCGCTACGCGGTCGGCTTCACAATATTCCGTGGGGAAGAATCTGGTCGAGATGATCAAGGAGAACCTGATCGCCGAGCGGATCGCCTGCGAGCACTACCGCGAATTGATTCGCTACTTTGCCGACAAGGATCCCACTACACGTGTCATGCTGGAGCACATTCTGACCAACGAAGAAGAGCATGCCAACGACATGCACGACCTGCTGGTCGCGCACGAAGGCCGGCCCATGTTGTCCGGCAACGGCAACTAATGTTTGCTAGCGCGGAAAATTCCCCGTAGCGTCGAACTCCAGTTCGAAGGCGGGTCCCGCGATCTCGAGAGCGGGGTTCTTCGCAATTTCATTGGCCAGGTTGTGGCTGAGCGCCAAAGTCCCAAGCTCCAGAGTGTTACGAATTCGTCCAATCGTGATTTCGGCCCGGTTGAACTTTCCCACAGTAGCCATCAGCAGATCCAGGCACTCCCGGTCGGAAGGGAAGTGCAGCGGGGTGCGCACGGCAGCGAGCGAGCCGGAAGTGGTCGCATTGATCCGGCCGGCGTTGACGTCCACCCTGTCGAGCACGCGATCGTGAATCACGTCCGCGAGTCCGATGCCAACGGCGTTGCCGTAACTCAGCTCGGACAGGCTGCGGATAAAAATACGCTGGATCACCGGCGTGTCCGGCCAGGGATTATATTGTCCGTGAACGCCTCGATTCACCACCTTCAGATCCATGCCGGTGCCGCTGATATTCTTGCCAATCTCATCGACGATCAAAATATCGAGAGCTGGAACCGGGATGCGGGCCATCCAGGATTTCGTGAGGCGCAGTAAAGCGGCTTCGCTTTCGATCAGGCTTTCGCCCGGAAGCGCCGTGACTTGCGCTGTGTCATGGCAAGCGTCTTCGAGCACGGCCAGGCCGCCCAGAATTTTTCCGGTAGCCAGCAGATGGCCGCCGACAGAGCGAATGACCGCTTCCATACCGAGCGAGCGAGCGTGTCCGTGACACGAGCTCGCCGCTTCGATCTTCCCCAGCCCTATGGCCATCATCTTGGCGACGCCGCTCTCGATCGCGCCCGCGAAGCTGGTATGCCACTTGACGCGGTTGATCAGGAAGACGCCATCGCTCTCCCAGGCATCCTTGCCCGCGAACGTTTCAATGCCTTCGGGGGTGCGGCCGAGCGGCACGACATCGAAGCTGCTTGCGACCGGGCATCCCATGGATGCTTCATCGATGCCGTAATGCGCCAGGACCATCGCCTGGCCTTCGGCGGTCGCGGCGCCGTGACTGCCCATCGCCGGAAAAAGAAACGGCCGGGCGCCGCACGACTGGAAAAAACCAACGGCGGATCGCACGATCTCCGCCAGATTTGCAATCCCGCGGCTGCCCACCCCGATGGCGATACGCCCGCCCGGTTTTACCCGCGACGTGAAAGCCGATGCGAGCTCGACCCGGACAGCGCCTTGAATGTCGAGGAGCTTTCTCTGCGTGAGGTGTTGCCGTACCGGTATCAACACAATCCTCTATGGTAGAGCGCCGGCACGGGCCTTCTGCAATGCAAGGCCATTGGCCTGCTAAGCCTCTGCATACGCAGGCGTCTCTTTAATGAAAATACGGCTCGAATCTCATGAACTCCGCCCTGTTCGGGCAATTCTACGCGTGCTTTTGACACAGGGCCTGGGTCTGATGTGCGCGTCCTCATTGCTTGCCGCCACTACGGCATGGACAGTCACCGGCACCAGTGATTCCGGTGTGAAGGTGGGCCAACTGGCCGTCCTGACCCCGATGGGAGACCTGTACTCGAGCGGGACTTGCCCGCCGTCTTTCAGCGCACCTCTTACGAATCAGTGTGTGACGCGAACCAACGCTTCCGGCCGACAGGATTACTCGGTTCAGATCCAGGGCAGCGTGAATGCACTCTTGCCGGACAGCGCCGGCGACCTGTTCCTGGCTGGAACGGCGGTCGCAGGCTTCTCGACCACCACGGGAGCGTATGAGCCCACCCCACAAGGAGTATCCGCGAGTTTCGCCTGCAAGCTGAATCCATCCGACGGACAGGCGATCTATTGCACCTTCGTGGATGTCAATGCCACCGCGGCCAGCCTTGACTCCACCGGGAACCTCTACCTTGCGGGCGCTTGCAACCAGTCCGCCTGTGCTGAAAAACTGAACCCAGCCGGCACTTCGGTGATATATCGAGCCACCTTGCCGTCGAACTCGGAATCGATTTTATTTGCCGCCGCCGACCCACAGGGCGATCTCTTCGTAGCCGGCCGGGTTCTCGTAAAACTGAACCA
>CAWBIS010000061.1:0-4121 GCA_963788485.1 Terriglobia bacterium | reverse complement strand
CGGCATCGGCATGGGCGCCGTCGAGCATATTCGGCGCGTCTTTCGCGGCGTCACCATCATTTACCTGATGCTGACCGCGGCAATGTTCATGACCAAGGACCGGTCGTGGGCGGATTCGCGCGGCGGGTTCATGCTTTCCTGGGCTTTCTCCCTCGTCCTCGCGCCCTCGGCGCGCTGGATCTGCGGACGCGTATTCAGCAAACATGCCTGGTGGGGCGTGCCCGTCGTGATTCTGGGCGCCGGAGAGACCGGCCGCCGGGTCATCAAAAGCCTTGAAATAAACCGCGTGCTCGGCTATCGCCCGGTCGCCTGCCTCGACGACGATCCCGAAAAACAGGGCCTCTGCGAGGGTGTACCCGTGATCGGCAGCCTGCGCGAAGCGGCAATCGTCGCGTCGGAGAACCGCATACAATACGCCGTCGTCGCCATGCCAGGCATGCCGACCGCGAAACTGACGAGCCATCTGCGAGTCTGGTCCACGATTTTTCCCAACATCCTGATCATCCCCGATCTGTTCGGCATCGCCAGCCTCTGGATCGAGACGCGCGACCTCGGCGGCATCCTCGGTCTCGAAATCCGGCACAACCTGCTCAAACCCGCCAACCGCTGGATCAAACGCGCGGTCGATATTATTGTGGCGGCTCTCGGTCTGATCCTGCTCGCGCCATTCCTCCCGATCGTGACGCTCTGGATCCGCCTTTCCAGTCCCGGCGGCGCATTTTTCATTCAGGAGCGCGAGGGCGTCGAGGGCAAGCCCATCCGCATTCTCAAGTTCCGCACCATGTTCCTGAACGCGGAAGAGATGCTGGAACGCCATCTGGCTTCGAATCCCGCCGCCCGAATGGAGTGGGAACAGTTCTGCAAACTGAAGAGCGACCCGCGCGTGATTCCCGGCATCGGCAAACTGCTCCGCAAAACCAGTCTCGACGAAATTCCCCAGCTCTGGAACATCCTGGTCGGTGAAATGAGCCTGGTCGGGCCGCGGCCCTTTCCGGCCTATCACAACAACCGCTTCGACTCGGAGTTCCGGTCGTTAAGAACGCAGGTGCGTCCGGGCCTGACGGGAATGTGGCAGGTCAATGCGCGCAGCGATGGCGACCTGGGCGTGCAGGAATCCTTCGACAGCTATTACATCCGCAACTGGTCGCTCTGGCTGGATCTTTATCTGCTCATCCGCACCGCGCGCGTCGTTCTCAGCGGCCAGGGAGCTTATTGAGCAGCCTATTGGCTGAGCGAATCGAAACAGAAAACCGTTCCACCGACCGGCGTGATCCACGTGCGATCGATTTCCACCGCGACTGAGCGCTGCAGCAGCGTGAGCGAAAGGATCAGCCGCGTCTTCTTATCTTCGACAAAGATGCCCTCGAGTCCTCTCAGCGGACCTTCGCGCAGGCGAACCCTGGAACCGACCTTCGGGGTCGGCCACGGCGTCGCCGCCAGGCCGGATCGGCAAACAGCCTGCAACGCCGCGATCTCGGCGTCGTCGACCGGCTCCGGAATCTTGCCGAAGCTCACGATCGAGACGACGCCCGGGCTCTTCAGCACCGTCTGGCGCATGCGCGTATCGAACCGGCAGAATACATATCCCGGAAACAGCGGATGCTCCAGCTTTTTGATCCGGTCCGACCAGAGGCGGCGGGAAGAATAAAGCGGCAGGAAATCTTCGAACCCCGCGGCCCGCAGCGTTTGCGCCGTGATTTTCTCCTTCCTCGGAGCTACAGTCAGCGCGAACCAGGCGACCATAAAACAATCTTCCCAGACGTCTCGCGCCCTTCGAGGGCCCGGTGGGCATCGGCGGCCTTTTCGAGCGGATACTCGCGATCGATGCGAAGCTCGAGCTTGCCTTCGGCGATCCAGCCGAACAGATCGGCCGCGCGCCACGCCAGTTCATCCGGTTTGGCGATATAGTTCGCCAGCGAAGGCCGGGCCAGATAGAGCGAGCCCTTCGCTGCGAGAATGCGCGTATCGAACGGCGGCACCGGTCCGCTTGCCTGGCCGAAGTGGACCATCATGCCTCGCGCTTTCAGGCAGTCGAGTCCCTGCATGAACGTCGCCTGCCCCACGGAATCGTAGACGACATCCACCCCATCCCCGCCCGTCAGCCGCTTCACCTCTTCCACCCAATCCTCCCGGCCATAAAGAATCGCATCGGAAGCGCCGGCCGATTTCGCCAGTTCGGCCTTGGCTTCGGTTCCCACCGTCGCGATCACCCGCGCCCCCAGCATCACCGCCATCTGCACGATTAACCGGCCCGTCCCCCCGGCGGCCGCGTGAACCAGCGCGACATGACCGCTCTTCAGCGGGAATGTCGAATGCGTCAGATAGTGCGCGGTCATGCCCTGCAGCATGACGGCCGCGGCGGAGCGGAAGTCGACTCCTTCCGGAATCTTCACCAGCATCTTCGCCGGTACGGCCGCATATTCCGCATACGATCCGCGCACCATCGAGTAAGCGACGCGTTCTCCGTTCTCGAGCGTCCCCGCGCCCTCGGAACCGAGCACGGCGGGCAGCGGGATTTTGGCGGATCCTTTGCGCTGGCTGATATCGGTGAAGTTCACTCCCGCCGCCGCGATCTTCACCAGCACTTCGCCCGCGCCCGGCTGCGGCACCGGCCGTTCGCCGTACTGCAGCACTTCCGGCCCGCCTGTTTGTTCGATGTAGATCGCCTTCATGCCTGGCGTATATTATCCTGCATGGGCAGACGAGTCAGCATTGAAGTACCTGGTTTCGGGCATGACGCGCCAATCCCGGCGGCTTGCCGGGTGGGGTCGTTCCTGATCAGCAGCGGCGTCTCGGGCAAGGAGCCGTTTACCGGGAAAATGCCCGACGGCATCGATGCCCAGTGCGAGCAAATGTTCGCCACGGTTCGCCGGATTCTCGAGATCGCCGGCGGCACTCCGGAAGACGTGGTGAAGATGAATGTCTGGATGAAAGACCGCGATCAGCGTCCGCATCTGAACAAAAGCTGGCTCGATATGTTCCCGGACCCGCATTCCCGCCCCGCCCGCCACACCTTTGCCGCGCCCGACCTTCCGGGCTCGATGCTGGTGCAGTGCGAGGTTTTTGCCATCCTGCCTGAAAAGTAATCTGCGATACTGGAAGAGCTCCGCTTTCTTCCGTCCGCCAGCCGGAATGAGGCTTTTTACCCCTGGTCAGTCAAGACGCCTCAACGAGGTGACGGGATTTTTGTTCCTTGCGGGCGGAATTCTATTTCTGCTCAGCATGGCCTCTTTCCACCCACGGGATCCCTCGTGGGATACGGTTGCCGGGCCGGTGCGCACGTACAACCTGATCGGCCCCGCCGGCGCAAATGTTGCCGATATCTTCCTGCAGTCGTTCGGGCTGGCCGCTTTTCTCTTCCCTCTGCTTATCTTCGCGTTGGGATGGAAATGGATTCGCTCCGAAGCCGTTGAAGCTCCGGTCATCAAGCTGATCGGCAGCGCGCTTATGGTGGCTTCGGCTTGCGGAGCCGCTGCATTGCTGCCGGAGTGGCGGCTTTTCGATCGCACGATATTGCCGGGTGGCGCGGCGGGATTCCTCATCGCGGATTCGCTGAAGCATTCGTTCAACCTCGCGGGTTCGGCCGTGTTGCTGGCGACCGCGCTGGTCGTTTCCACTTATCTGGTTTCGAGCTTTACGCTGGCGAAGCTGCAGGGCTGGTTCGCTCCATTGTTCAACGTATTTGCGCGCATTCAGGAGAACTGGCGCCGATCCATGGAGCGGCGGCGCGAGGAGGCCCTGCAGAAACTCGAGGATAAGCGCCAGGCCGCCGAAGCCCGTGCGCTCGAATTGCAGCGAATCCAATACGAAGAGACGACGACAGCGCTGCCTCCACCGCCCGATCCCGCGGCGACGCAACGTACGCGCCGGCGCGAGCCCGAACCGGTTTCGGAGACGCTCCCGTGGGAAGAATACGCGGCAGCACCCGCGCTCGAAACGCCGGTTGCCGCCACGCCGGAAATCCCCATTTGCCAGTTGGCCGAAACACCTCCACCGGCTGCGGAAAATCTGGTTGAATTCCCCTTCAACAAGCTGGCCCGGAAGGAACCGGCGCTGAAACGCCACACGATCTACCGGCTCCCCGCAACCGATCTGCTTAACGAGATCCCGGTCCGTTCCGC
>CAWBIS010000060.1:0-10252 GCA_963788485.1 Terriglobia bacterium | reverse complement strand
TTTTAACTCTTGTTACATTTTTTTTTTTTTTTTTGTTCTAACACCTCGCTCAAGTTTAATTTTCGTATTGCTGATGTTTCGGTGATTGAACATGCATTCCTTCACAACCCGCAATTCATCATCCAGATCCTTCAAGTGATATTGCTTGATTCACAGGGTTATGAGCGCCATATCATAACACCCAAAGCAACATTGTCATTACTAATTCTTAACAAGACGAGGATGATGACTTCTTCCACTCACGAGCCATCTATCCCTCATATTCACCCTGGTGAACCGCCGTCGATTCGAATCACGACCTCACCGGAAGCTCCATGCCAATTCAGCGCTAGATCTTTCACCGCAAAAATGTTGTAGTACATGACAACAACAATATGACCCGTCAATTTCATCGTCTTCTCGGCAAGTAGCACGAGGACAAATCCTCCTTCAACTCACTGTGAGCGGAGTTCGTGCAATAAAATCATTGACAAAATGGATGTTCGGGATGTCGGGTCGCAACAACTAGCTCATTGCGTAATGCGGCCAAATCCGTTGATGCCTACTTTGACAGACATGGATGAGGGGTTTCTCCTTCAGATTAAGGCTGTTACCGGGGGATTCACCCCTAAGGATAGCAAAGGGTAATAATTCGTCCGAATTTCAGCCGCAGCGTTCACCGCTGGCGCTGGCCCTTCGCCGCCGGTTGTCTATTGCTGCGCGGCTACGCGCGTCGGTTCTTCGTCCGCCGCCTGTTCTCCGGCCGGATTTTCATAGCGCAGATGCAGATAAATGGGCGTGATCTCAAACGGCATCTTCTCGCGGCCGGAGAGCAGAGGAACCGCTCGCGCCGTCGCCATCCGCAGGCGGTTGGTCCAGGGATCGAGGCTGGTCCTGGCGCCCAGCGGCAGCGCGGCCACCTGGTCGGTTCGCGCGCGCTGCAGTTCCGGCGCATTCTGAAGCAAAACCGAAAGCCTCAGGACGTTGTTGCCCTGCGCCATCCGGCTGCCAAAAAGGGGCGTGATGAGATTCGGCAGCCGGCCGGCCTCCGCCGCCAGCGCTTTCAGGAATAATCCAGGCTGGCGGAGCTTATCGGCGTAAGGGGATTTTTGGAGCAGAGCAAGGGCCTTCGCATTGGCCGCGTCCTCATCGGCCTCGGAACGGGTGAAGCGGAATCTCTTCAGGATCGCATCGTCGTCGAAAATGGTGCGATCGCTGAAGGCGAATTTGGTATCGATCACCTGCCCGAGCGCAATATGCGCGAGTTCGTGGGATAAGATTGCCGCGAGTGAGGCTTCGTCCGGAAGCGTATTGAGAAGGCCCCGGCTGATCACGATGGTGTGCCCGACGGTAAAGGTTTCGAGCGGCAGGGTGAGAATGACCCGGGTGCGGACTTCCGGAGTGATCTGAAGATCGTTGGTCACGACCAGGTTGTTTACCACCGTGTCGAGGATTTTTTCGAGAGGCCCTCGCGGCGCGAGAAGGTTGGCGCTTTCAAGTTTGTCGAGCACATTGTCTTCGCTTTGCCGCTCCCATGCGCGGAGGCTTTCGACGGGCGAATTGTCGGCAGCCTGATCGCTCTTGTCCTGCACGTTCGGAAGATCCACGGTGATGTTGGTGAATTCGTTATTCAGGCGATCGGCCGCAGTGGTGTAGCCCCACACGCGCGTCACCGCTTTGAATCGAAGCTTGCGCAGACGGAGTTCGTAGGCCAGCGCCGATTCTTCGCTGTAAGTCTCAAATGGCATCCAGAGGTCGGGGCCGCAGTTCACGCGCCAGCTGTCGAAATGCGTGTAGACCTGTCCCAGCGCCGCCTGCACGTAGGTTCCGTTGAACCGAACGATATTGAATTCCTTGTCCTCAACCCAGATTCTGCCCAGGAACCGGCCGCGGCCGGCCGTCTTCTTCGGCGACACGTTGACGACGTATGTGCGCACGTCACCCAGAAACTCGCGGCGGTCGAACTGAAAATCGTAGTGGGCGCGATCGAAGTCAGCGCCGTCGATGACGAGCGTTTGCGCGAATCCGCGGGGAAAGTACGTTGCCGAAAACAGATGCGAGAAGGCGTCGAGTGCATGGGGTTTTCCGTTGGCCAGGTAAGAATCCGTATTCACGCCGCGCGAAAAATCCAGCTTCCCGAGAAAATAGTGATCAGTTGTGGGAACGGCGCCAAAATCGGCGTCGGGTCCCATGTCCTGAATATAGGTTTCGGCCATCGGGTGATCGCCGTGGAGGATCTTCAGCAGATTATTCTCCTGCACGATCGCCTGGTCGACGACTTCGTCAAAGGATGGAGCGTTCTGCGCCCTGGCGGAAACTCCCGCCATTGCCAGCGCCAGAATAAAGCCGATTTTACGCATTTTGAAGCCTTTCACGAGAGTTCGAAGACGATGTGCAGCGTGCCCTTCGTGTCGACCGGCGTGCCGCCGCGCGTGCCTGGATGAAAGCGGATCTGCGTCGCCGCCGCGCGCGCATTTTCATCCAGCCCGAAGCCGAGCCCCCGCATGACGCGCAGAACGTGAATCTGCCCATCGGCTGAGAAAAGCACCTCGAGGAGCACTTCGCCCTCGATCTTCTTCTCTCTCGCTTCGGCTGTATATGCGGGTTTTGGCTTGAACGTAATTTCCACCGGCGTTTCCGCAGGGGCGGCCGGGCGCGACGCATGGACAGCCGGTGCCGGCGTTTCATATGCGCCGAACCCGCCGGTGCTTACTGCCCCACGGCTGTTTCCTCCCGACCCGGTGCCCGAGCCGTTTGACACATCGCCAAAGCCTGCCGATGCGACCTGCGTGGCGCCGTTTCCGCGTCCGAATGAGTTCCCGGCTGGCATGTCGAACGCGCCGAGCTTTGGCGCAGCCACGCCTTTAGCCGTTGAAGAAGAAGGCAGTGCGCCCTCCGGATTGCCAAACCCTCCGGTCTTTATAACGGGCGCCGGACGCGTAATCGCGACCGGCTCGATTTTGGGAAGTTCCACTTTCGCGGTCTTCAGCTCAGGCGCCGGCGGGATTGGCGCAGCAAGCTCCGCGATCGTTATCTGTCTGGGAACAATGACCGGTTTCGGGGGCGCTTGGAATGCAACCGGATGGCTCACGGGAGGCGGCGGAATTGTCTTTACAACAGACTGCGGCATTCGCAGATGCGGCGTTGGTGGACGCGGGGAAGGCTCAATCAGACGAACGGCCACCGCGGTTTCGCGCGGCCGCACAATCTCGCGCGCACTCCAGGGAATCGCGATTAACAGGACGCCGAGGATTGTGTGCAATGCCAGACTTCCGGCCCAACGGGTCCAGGAAGTCCGGTGAAATTCGAGCGTTTCGAAACCCGGAAAAGGAATTTGGTTCCCGCCCATAATTCAAGAACACTGAGGGAAATTCGAGGTTGCAGGCAGCAACGATAACACCAATGTGGGATCGAGAACAGTATGCGGAAGTTTGATTGCGGAGCATACGCCGCCGATGCCGGTTTGTTAGGCTAACGAAAGATTCCGAATGTCAGCCCAGATCCTTTTGCAAGGCAGGCTGCGCGGCGCCGAAGATTTTCTGGTGTCGCCGCCCGCGGACAGGGACAACCGTGCGTTTGAGGCTCGTTCGATATGGCTTGTGCTTATCGTCGAGGTTCTGCCGCGCGCGCTGCTGGCCGAACTGCGCCTGCCGCCGCTGATGCTCGGTTCGTCCGGAGGAGACCGCTTTGTCGTTATCCTTCCCGACCAGGCCAGAGCGGACGCGGCGGGACAGTTTCTGGATCGCGTTTCCGCCAAACTGGGTGAGATCAGCGCAGGTAAACTCGGCCTTGCGTGGAGCGCCACGGAGAATCTCGGCGATTGGACGATCGTCCGCAAACGTCTGCAGGATGGCATGCGGGAAGGGAACCGGCCGCGCGCCATGGAAGCCGGATATTTCGATCCATTCCCCGCGCAGGGCGCCGGTCCGGACAGAATTCCCCGCGATTTGCGCGATGTCCGGTCGGTCGGCTGGAGCTTCGATTTCCCGGCCTTGATCGCTGCCGAGGGCGGCGAGTACCGGTGGGATGTCGGCAGCGATGCGGAGATACCGGTTACGCGCCACGGCGCTCGCAACGGCGAGGCTTTCGCTTCGACGAAGGAGTTGGCACGGCGCGCGCGCGGGCTCAGATTGTGGGGCGTGCTGCGCGGTGAGATCGACGACTTTGAAACCCGCATGCGCCGCCTGCAAAGCGTCGAAGAGCACGTGCACCTTTCCACGCTCTACAAACAGTTCCTCGCCGGCGAGATCGATCTGCTCTGTTCCCAGGGCGAATATTTCCAGCGCGTCACCGTGCTGCAGGCCGGCGGCTCGAACTTCGCGATATACGGTTCGTGGGATGCGCTGGCGGAATTCGCGCGCGAACTCGAACGTGTGTTTTCGCGATTCGCTTCGGAGAATCTCAAGGAACTGCCAGGCGCCGAAGCCAAAACGATAACGATGGCGCTCACCATCGCCGAACCCGGGGCTTCACTGGCGCGGACTTATGAGGACTGCGGCCGGGATCTGGAAATCGCGCGCGCCACGGATAAGGATTGCCTGCATATTCTGGGTCGGGTGCTGGAGTGGAAGCAGTTGAACGATGCCGCGGAGTTGAAAGAAGCGATCGTCCACCTGAACGAAGAGTTTCGCGGGGGACGCCAGTTTCTGGCGCAGTTGCGCAATCTCTATCGGAAGGTCGAGGCGCCGGATCGCGGAATCTATACCGATGACGAGCGGCTGATGGCCCGGGCCTTGCGTTTTCAGCGGCGTTTTGCCCGAGCCGCGAGCCGCCGGGAACGGGAGTTTCAGAAACTTCGCGCGCACCTTATGAAAGAGATGGCGGGGCGAAATCTGCGCGGACGCCTGAAGCTGCGCCCCGAGGGATTGATCGCTCTCGAGTGGGCCCGGCTTTCGGAAGATTGAGCGCGAACAGAAGCATAGGAATAAGATCTAAGGGAATATGGCAGACGAGCAGGGGCCACCAACACAACAGGGCAATCGCAATCGCGAGAATCGTCCTCCACGCGAATCGGGGCCGGGCGGCGGAGACCGTGGCGATCGGCGTCCGGGCGGGAACGATCGGGGTCGCGGACCGGGCGATCGCGGAGGGGATCGGGGCGGCGACAGGCGGCCGGGCGGTGACCGCAGGCCCGAGGGTCCTCCCGAAATCGACCTCGACAAACTCATCGGCGACAGCCTCTATCTCGATAACCAGGCGCACGTCGTCGTAAGCCGGATGCGCGACCTGGATTCGGGCACGCGCAGTCAGTTGCGGCGCCTCTACAATGCGGTGCGGCGCGCTACGCGCACGCCCGAAAACGAACGGCAGCACGCGTTCGTCATGCTGCGGGCGCGTCTCGCATACACGATCGCGCGGCATGGATTGCGCAGTCTCGACCAGATCGAGCGCCTGCTGCTGCAGGTCACCCGCAAGAACGACGCTCGCGGATACGAAAGGTTCCGCGATCTCTTCGAGGCCATCGTGGCCTATAACGAGTAAGGATTCAATGAGCGCTCACACGGCACAAACGGAATTGAAGCTGATCGGGAAGCTGATCTTCGAAGGAGAGATGCGCTGCGAGACGGGTCTGCACGTCGGCGCGGGCAAGGGCTCGCTCGAAATCGGCGGAGCGGACAATCCCGTGGTGAAGGATGCGCATGGCCGTCCTTATGTCCCCGGCAGCACGCTGCGCGGCCGCATCCGCGCTCTGCTGGAGCAAGCTACCGGTATGGCCGTTCCCTCCGAGTTGGTTTTCATTTCGAAACGCAAGGGCCAGGAGGTCCGCATTCATCAAAGCGACCGGCCGGACGACGAGATCTGCATTCTTTTCGGACGCAGCCCGGGGCGCATGGAAAAGGTCGGCGGAGGGGATATCGAAAGCAGCTTCGCCACGCCCGCGCGGCTGAGCGTTTTCGACGCGCCGCTCGTACCCGAGAGCATTACGGCGCAGATGCGCGAGAATCTCGACGACGAACTGACCGAGGTCAAAAGCGAGAACGCGATCGATCGCATCACCTCGCAGGCCAATCCCCGGACGCTCGAACGGGTGCCGGCGGGTGCGCGTTTTCGCGTGCGTCTGGTGCTGGATGTTCTGTGTGCCGAGGATTCGGTATTGCCCGCGCTCGTCGTGCAGGGGCTGCGGCTGCTCGAGGACGACGCTCTCGGCGGCGGCGGGTCTCGCGGTAACGGCTGCGTACGTTTCGACAATCTCAAGCTCACCTGGCGCGGCAAGGATTACTACGCTGCCGGCGCCGCGGAGCGCGAAATCGCCTCCGGTGCGGACTTGTCCGGGCTCCAGGCGAAAGTGCAGGAAATCGGCGATTCTCTGGTTGCGGCTTAGCGGATGGCGTTGATTGAGATCAGGCTGCGGCCCACGGGTCCGTGGCGCGCGGGTCATCATGCAGGCGATCGCGAGCGAGTCGACGCGGTTTATCACAGCGACGCGCTCTACTCCGCCGTCACGCACGCGATGAACTCTCTCGGCTGGCTGGAAGAGTGGCTGGATGCGACAGCGCGCTCGTCTGAAGCCGCAGCCGTTCGTTTCAGCTCGCTTTTTCCCTTTATCGGCGACACCCGTCTGATCGCGCCGCCGCGCACGTCGTGGCCGCCCTCCGGGGCGGGGAAGCTTTACGTGAAAGCCGCAAGACTGGTCCCGCTGGAAGTCGCGCGCCAGGGTGTGGTGCAGGAATCCCGCTGGATGGTGGACGGCGCCAGCGAGTGCCTGCTTCCCGCGGGCATGGCAGCGCCTTTCGAAGTGGGAATGCGGTCGGGCGCCGCGGTCGACCGCATGACCGGTCAGACCGAACCGCATCGAACCGCGTATCTCGAATTCGCGGCAAATGCGGGATGGTGGGGACTCGTTGAATTCAACGACTCCGGCAGGGGGATTTGGGAGCCGCGCGTCCGCTCCGCTTTGCGTTTGCTGGCCGATTCCGGATTCGGCGGGGAACGCTCGCTCGGGTGGGGCCGGGCAGCCGAGCCGGAGTTCTCCGAAGCCGCGATGTTTACCGGCGAGGGCCATTCCGGATCCTGGTGGATGCTGTCGCTCTACTCGCCACATGCCGAGGATGCGGTCGATTGGTCGCGCGGCGATTACGTCTCGACGACACGCGCCGGCTGGACCGACAGCGCCGCGGGCTCGGTGCGCAAGAAGCAGGTTCGCATGATCGAGGAAGGTTCGGTGCTTATGGCTCCGGCGCTGCGCGGCCGCGCGGTGGATGTGGCGCCCGAGGGATTTCCGCACCCCGCATGGCGCGCCGGGTTTGCGCTCGCGGTTCCCGTGCCACTCGAGGTAGAGGCATGAAATACCGTGTGACCGTACTCACGCCAACGCTGGTCGGCGATGGAGAAAAGCTTTCGCCCATCGATTACATGGTCTGGCGCGATCAGGTAAATGTGCTGGATCAGCCCCGCATTTTCAAACTGCTCTCGAAGGGGCCGCGCCTCGAAGGTTATCTCTCGCAGTTGCACAAGGCGACAAAACTCGATTTCGCATCCTGGGGCGGTTTCGCGCAAAACTATGCAGATCGTCGCATTCCCTTCGAAGACACAGCGTACACGCCGTATTGGGAACGCGCTCAGGCGGAGAGTCTCAGCATCCCGACGTTTGCCGCCACGAAGGATGGCCCGTTTCTTCCCGGTGCCGCGATCAAGGGCGTGCTGCGGACCGCGTTCGTTTTTGCCAATCTCAAACCGGCCGCGCTGCGCGACCTCTCTACAAAGCTGACGGGCGACAGGCCGGTGCGGCATCCTGCCGACCACATCGAACAGCAGACCGCCGGCTCCGGCGGATCGGACCGCATGCGCGCGGTTTCCGTGGCCGATTCCGCGCACGTCTCGCGCGAATCGTATCGCGTATACATGCTGCGCCTGGCAACTCTGGTGAGCCGCGGACCCCAGCAATACGGGCTCGGATGGAAACAGACGGGCCGCGGCGCCGTTGACGGCAAGCGTCCCGAAGACGGAACCCCCAGCTTCGCCGAGATGGCGCCTCCCGGAACGGCATTCGAGGGCATCTGGCGGGAGAACGCGTTTCTGAATCGGGAGGAAGTGCGGCAGTCCTTGCGCTGGAGCACGCCCGTTACACGCGAGCGGTTGTTCGAAGCGGCCAATCGTTATGCGGCGAAACAACTCGCGTTGCACGCGCAGTACGCCGGCTCGACCGGGCTGGACGCGCTTGCCGCATCCATCGGCGAACTGCAGCGGAAACTGGAAGCGGTTCAGCAGGACGGCGGATGTCTGCTCGCGGTCGGCTGGGGCGCGGGATTCCTCAGCAAGTCGGCGGCGATCGGCGCCGACGATGAGGACTATCGAAAGGTCCTCGGCGCTTTACCTTATTACGAACGCGCGATTAAATCGGGACTGCCGTTCCCGAAGACGCGGCGAATCGTTTTTTTGAAGAACAAACCCGCGACTTTGCCCGGATGGGTTGAGTTGCGCGTGGAATAAGCCGCCGAGGCTGAGAATTCGCCTCACAGCGCTCGGGAGATTTCGATCTAATCGCGCCCGCGGGATGCCGAAGAGCTGGCCGGCTTACTGCTCGCTCGCCGAGTCTTCGGCTTGCTTTTGACTTCAATGTTGAGCGCGACTGCCGCGCGGATCAGATCCTTCAGCGCCGCCACATCGACCTTTTCGCCTTCGTGGATGTCGATGGCCCGCCTGACATTACCTTCGAGGCTGGAGTTGAACAGGCTGGAATGCTCCTTCAACGCGGCTCCCCTGGCGAAGGTCATCTTGACGACGTTCTTATAGGTCTCTCCCGTGCAGACGATGCCACTGTGTGACCACACAGGAGTGCCCATCCACTTCCATTCCTCGACGATCTCAGGGTCTGCCTCGTGGATGATCGCGCGTACCCTCGCGAGCATTTTTCCGCGCCAATCCCCCAGTTCCTTGATTCTCTGGTCGATTAATGCAGAGGCGGATTCCACCGGATGGCCTCTGTCATCTTACCGCTCCAACTCGCATCCGTTCCTGGTTCCCGATGCAGCCGGCCCTCCGTTGCTCGAATGCCGTCGACTTTTACTCGAGTGGCAAAGTTTCAGGCTCTGGTTCTGCTTTTTTTGATCCAGCCGAAGATCGACCAGGCGCTGCCAGCAATGGATATCGCCACCAGCGCCAGAACCAGGTGCTGCAGCCACGGCGCTTTAGCCATTTCGATGATGCGCCGGCCATAGATTAAAGCGAGCAGGCTCTCGATGGTAAACCGGAGAACTCTGCACCCGGCAATAATCCACAGCATTTTCCTGAGCGGGTATTGCAATGCCCCGGCAACGATGACGAAACCCGTGAAGGGAAACGGCGGAGGCATCAAAGCCGCGAACGCGAGCGCTGCTCCTCCACGCTCCTTCATCTTTCGTTCGATATACGAAACGCGCCTGCCCTTGCGATCGCCTTCGATCGCCTTTTCTCCGCCCTTGACCGACCCCCAATGGGTGAACGCCACGCCGAGCACGGATCCGGCTGTCGCCATCGCCACGTAGTACGGCATTCGGGTATGATGTGCGGCAGTCAGGGCGATTACCAGCAGATCGTTGCCGAGCGGCATGAACAGGAACGAGGAATCGAGCGTCCCGAGCAGGAGCAATCCAAAGCCGCCCAGCGAGAAGAAGAAAAGTGCGAAAGACCGCAGAATGCTTTGCATTCGTACGTTGCTGTGTGGAGCACGCCGCCTGCCAGTCGATTGCAGCTTAGCGCAATTCAGGCGAGCGCAGAAGAGATTCGCTGTTCGACCCGTCCCGCAACCGGATGGCGTCAAGCACACGGCCGCGCGTATCCACTGTCCCGATGTAGCGGGTTTGTTGAGAATCGGTTCCCATCAGGACTACGGAGTAGCGCCGGGACGGATAGACCAGTAACTGGTAGAACTCGCCCCCCATTTCTCTGGAACGGACGGCGCCGGGGACGCCCATTTTATGGACTGTCGAAGCGTAATCGTTGTCCGCGGTCAGCTGCAGCCAGGGCCGATAGCTGCGAAAGAGATCGGCGCGCGTATGCAGTTGCGATTGCCACGCAATATTGGCGAGAATCGTGGCTGCGACGGCGCCGAGGACAACCGCTACGCCAATCCACTTCCAGGTGCGCGTTTCGGCCTTCGGCTCCAGACGAATGTTGATCACCGGCGCCAGCCGCGCGGAACTGGAAGCAACCGGCCTGCTGTCGTTCACCGCGACGGGGAGTTCGATCACGCGGCGCTCGTGCGGAATAATGGAGCCTGATCTCCACTCGAGCTCACGGTTCAGGCCCACGATCATCACCGGCTCATCGATTCCCGAAACCTCGCCCAGGAACA
>CAWBIS010000059.1:0-9611 GCA_963788485.1 Terriglobia bacterium | reverse complement strand
TGACACCGCCGTGAAGCTCGTTTGGTATTACAACAACGCCATCGGCTTGCAGCGCCGCAAGAAGATCCTGAGCCGTACGAAGGCTTATCACGGCGTGACGATAGCGGCCGCCAGCCTGACCGGGCTTGCCAACAATCATCGCGATTTCGACCTTCCCATCGCCAACATTCTTCATGTCGAGTGCCCGCATTACTATCGATTCGGGCTGCCTGGCGAATCCGAAGAGGCCTTCGCCACGCGCCTGGCCGAATCCCTCGAGCAACGCATACTGCATGAAGGCGCCGAGACCGTTGCCGCGATGATCGCCGAACCCATCATGGGCGCCGGCGGCGTTATCCTCCCTCCCGCCACCTACTTCGAGAAGGTGCAGACCGTGCTAAGAAGATATGACGTACTACTTATCGCGGACGAAGTCATCTGCGGGTTTGGCCGCACCGGCGAGATCTGGGGATCGAGAACCTATGGGTTGAAACCCGATATCATAACCAGCGCCAAGGCGCTTTCGTCCGGCTACGCGCCGATTGGCGCGGTGATGGTTTCTGAGACGATCTATCAGGCGCTTGTAAGCCAGTCCGAAAAGATCGGCGTGTTCAGCCATGGGTTCACTTATGGCGGCCATCCGGTGAGCGCAGCCGTGGCTCTCGAGACGCTCCGGATCTACGAGTCGGACAACATTTTCGCTCATGTCCACACAGTCGCCCCGCGCATGCAGCAGGGACTGCGGCGGTTTGCGGATCACCCGCTGGTGGGCGAAGTGCGAGGTATTGGCCTGATTGGCGCAGTGGAACTGGTGGCCGATAAAGCCACCAAAGCGCCGTTCGATCCGGCCGCCGCCGTCGGGGCCTTTCTGGCCAAACGCTGCCAGCACCACGGGCTGATTCTGCGCGCGCTCGGCGATTCCATCGCGTTCTGTCCGCCTTTGATCATTACCGAAGACGAAATCCACCTTATGTTGGAACGCTTTGCGCTCGCGCTCGACGATACGCTCGAAATGGTCTCGAAGCGCGGGCTGCTTAAGACGGCGCCGGTTCCTGCGCTCGCCGGCTAAAACGTCGGCGGAGTATTGATCCAGAGGATCAGCGTTTCACAACTGCCGGGGTTCGACCAGCGATGCTCCGCCCGGCTGTTGAAATAGAAGCTGTCGCCCGCGCGAAGCTGGTATTTCTCGCCCGAGAGCTCGATGTCCAGCTTGCCGAGTATGAGGTAAAGAAATTCCTCGCCCTCATGGGCGTAGGCATCGCCACTGCCCGCGCCGGGAGCGACCCGAAACAAGTGCGGCTCCATCGTAATCTTGCCGGATGCCAGCAATTCCATGCGCACGCCCGGGCCGCCTTCCAGACTCTTGCGGTCCTCCGGCCTCACCAGCGGTCCGGAGACGTCGATCGGATGAAACAGGTCGAGAATGTTCAGCCCGTAATACTGCGCCAGCTTGCGCATGATGCCGATGGACGCCCCGCTTTGCGAGCGTTCGAGGTTGCTCAGAAAGCCGATGGACACCCCAACGGCATTCGCCACGGTGGCGAGCGACTCGCCTCGCTGCAGCCGCAGCTTGCGAAATCGCGGGCCGATGGGCGATTGTTCCGTCGGCGGGGCTTCGCGATGGTTCAGCAGCCCTTCCTGCCGCAGTTGATTCAGGATGGCCGGCGCGTTCAATCCCTGGACGCGACGCAGATAAATGGCGCGGCGCAGAATCCGCAGATCGTCGTTCGTATACAGACGGTACCGGCTTCGGCTGCGGGCGGGTGAAGCCAGCCCGAGCTTTTCCCACGAGCGCACCATGGAAGCGGAAACGCCCAGACGCTGTGCCACCGCACCAACTTTCAGCGCCTCACCGACTTTCCGGCTGGTCATTCGGATTTTGCTGTGCGATTTCGAATTGGAGGCACCCTGGATCGGGTCTTTTTTACGTGGCACGTGGACGGGACTATATTTTCCAGGTTGAGTATAACAGCCGGTGCAACTCAGACTGACTTCTGTGGTGCTCCCGAATATTTTCACTCCGGCGGCCTGTTCAAAGCTTTCATGATTATTGTAATGTTGATAAATGGAATGGTCGCGCAGGCAGTTTCTTGGCGCCACCGGCGCGCTCATGCTGACGGAGGTTCCGGTTCTCCGGGGGCAGGCCGCCGGCGAACCCGCTGATCTCGTGCTGTTCAACGGCAGAATCATTACCGTCGACGACGCATTTTCCATCCGCCAGGCGATTGCCGTCCGCGATGGCCGCATCCTCGCTGTCGGCGCAAACGAACTGCGCAACCGCTACACGGCCGCTCGCACCATCGATCTGGGCGGACGCACCGTAATGCCTGGATTCATGGATACCCACATCCACCTTGCCGGACATTCGCGCCGTTTCATCGATTTCCGCAAGACAACGTCCCTGGCCCAGCTGAAGCAACAAGTCAGCGACAAAGCCAAAGAACTCGGCCCGGGCGAATGGATCACCGGTGGCGATTGGGACGAATATCATTTCACCGAACAGCGAAAACCTCTGCGCGTGGACCTCGACGAAGCCGCGCCCAACAACCCGGTGGCGCTGACCCGCGCGGGCGGCCACAGCATCGTCGGCAACAGCAAGGCTCTCGATGCCGCTGACATCAACAAATCGACGCCCGACCCCGCGCGCGGCCTGATCGAGAAGGATGCGAGCGGTCAGCCGAACGGAGTCATTCGCGAGCGCAACGATCTCTATACCCGCCTGGTTCCGCGCGACAAGCCCGCGGACGTGCGCGACAGTCTGCTCTTCAACGTCAAGGATCAGCTCCAGCTCGGCATTACCAGCGTGATCGAAGCCGGTGCGTCGGTGGATCCGGGGTGGTCGGCTCCTGGCGTGAATGGGAGATTCTCTATCAGAATCACGGCACGGAACTGCCGCGCGCGTCCATTCAAATCGGCTATCCGTCTCCAGCGGGACAGGCTAAAGAAGGCGCGGCGAAGCTGAAGGAGTTCGGCCGCAAGACCGGCGACGGCAACGAACGCCTGCGCGTGGGATCCATCGGCGAGATGCCCGCCGACGGCGGATTTACCGGACCCACGGCATGGTCGCTGGTCGATTACAAAGGCCAGCCTGGATTCCGCGGCCGCGCGTTTTTTACGCCCGAGCAGATCCACGCCAACATCGAAGAAGGCCATAAGCTCGGCTGGCAGTTCGGCATTCATGCCATCGGCGATGCGGCCATCGCCATGACAGTCGATGCCCTCGATCGCGTGCTGCACGATTATCCGCGCAACGACCACCGGCATTATCTCTGTCACTTCACCGTTCTGCCGCCCGAGCGCACGCAGCGGCAGATGGTCCAGGATAAGATCCTCATCGCGCAGCAGCCCAATTTCACTTACAACCTCGAAGGCCGCTACGTCGAGACGCTCGAAGGCAAGCGCCTCGAGACCAATAACGCCATCGCCACGCCCGTGAAGCGGGGCATCTTCATGGCATTCGGCAGCGACAACCTGCCGATTGGACCCATGGTCGGCCTTTACGCGGCCGTCACGCGCAAAGGCGAAAGTGGCAGGGTGTTCGGACCCGGGGAAGCCGTCAGCATCCGCGAAGCGATTACGATGTACACGCGCAACGGCGCGTTTCTCACGCGTGAAGAAAAGCTCAAAGGCACGCTCGAAGCGGGCAAACTGGCCGACATGATCGTACTGCCATCGGACCCGCTAAGCCTCTCACCGGACAAGCTGCTCGATCTGAAAGTGGATATGACAATCGTGGGCGGCCGGGTTCTCTACGACCGCGCGCCATCCGCCTGAGTCATCAACGCGGCGACGGCGCGCTCCACCGCGTCGTCGCTCTGCGAGAGTTTCTCGATCGCGCTCGCACGATCAACCGCCGCGCGATTCTGATTCAGTTTGAATTTCCCCTGCAATTTATCGATCCGGATCTCGAAACCCGCTATATGAGGAAGCAGCTTGCGAATCCACGCGTCCTCGGGATCGAAGTCCCACGGCCGCTCGAATCCACGTTCCTGTTTCGTCGTGAGATCCTTCAGCAGCGCCACCATCCCATCGCTGTCGAGAATCTTCGGAACTCCGTACGCATGGACCGCCGTATAGTTCCACGTCGGCACATTCTGCGGCTGCGCATACCAGGACGGTGAGATATAGGTGTGCGGGCCCTGAAAAATCACCAGCGCCTGCGCGCCGGAGCGCAGGTCTTCGAGTTGATGGTTGCGCGCCGCCACATGTGCCCGCAGAATGCCGAACGGAGCCGTGGCGCGATCCAGAACGAACGGCAGGTGCGACGCCGTAAGTTCGCCTGCGTGTTGCGTCACCAGCGTGGCGAAATTGAATTGCTCCATGAAATCCTGGAGCCGCGGCACATCCTCGACCGCGAATACCTCCGGTACATACATATACGCTAATGGCAGCAGTGATTCTTCGGCGGTGGCGGCGGCACGTCCATCGCCGGACTGCGCTCAAAGAAACCGTCCGGACGGAACTGAAATCCCAGCATGGCCACAGGCATCACCGGCCAATCCTCGGGACGCGGCACATGGTTGTGCCCGAATACATACCACAACGAAAGCTCGGTATTCTCCACGTTTCGATTGGCTTTGGTCCAGACCGGCAAGCCGTCGCCGGTCGGATGCTGATTGGGATACTCGCCCGCGGCGTAACGCTCCCGCGCATCGTACGGAGTCACCCAGACATTGTTGGCCGTGAACCCGGCGCGGCGCATGATGGGCGCGTCGGGCTGCGCAAATACGGGGCAGTTTTCGCCGGGAACAAGACGATATCCCACGGGCTGCCCCAGGCGGTTCTTCTTCGCCGGATTCACCACGCGCCAGAAACGCGCCGTTGCCGCATTCACGCGGCGCTGCGCTTCCTGTTCGCTCTTGAGAAGAGTCTCCTCGGCGACAATGGCGTTCCCGTGCGGGTTGGTCGCGCTCGTGGGAAGGCCCACGCTGTTGACTTCGACAACCGAATTATTGGGACCATCGAGCGTCGGCACCAGCCGCGCCGCAAAAATATGCTGATGGAATGGCGCGTTCAACTGCGGCGCGATCTCCACGCCGTGCGCCGATTTCTCGCCGGGCGCCAGCGCGGTTGTGTTCATGATTCCCGTCAGCTTGATTTCGCACTGGATGGATCCGTCCTGGTAGAAGTACCAGTAAAATCCATATTCGTAATTGCCGACAGTAGCGATGAAAGACACCGACAGCCGTCGCGACCGTCGCACTTCCGATTGGCCCGTGCGCCAATCCGTGTGCTTCCACAAAATCCCGAAGTCTTCCTCGTGCAGGCACACGGCGTTCTTCAGTGGCGTCACGTTGCCACGGCTGTCCACCAGCGGAAAATCAAAGTAATAAATGACGCCGAGGCAATCGCAGCCAAGCGCCAGCGAATTGGCCAGCATGCCCAGCCCGTATTCGCCAATGTCGAAGGCGTTCTTGCGATAGTACTGCTCGCCCGGATCGCCATACGGCACGACCATTTCGCAAATCGAAGCGCGATAGAGAATCGGCCGCTCCACGCCGTCGTCGTTGTAACTGATCGTGTGCAGCACCAGGCCTTCGCGCGACGTGAACCCCACCCGAAACTTCCATTTCTGCCATTCCAACTGGTTGCCGCTCACCGTGAAACTCGTACCTTCGGGCTGCGTGATTTCAATCGGCCGCAGATCCTGGCGCATCTGAGGAATGTATTCGCGCGCCCAGTTTCCCGGCTCCGGCGGCAGCGGCGCAATCGGATACTCTTCGATTCGAACCACTTCCATCCTGTAAAGATCCACCACGATGACCATGCTGTCGATCGGCCGCGCGTAGCCGTTGTCCCGCGGCTCGGAGCGCACGAAGCACAGCGCGCGCATCCGCCGCAGTCCGCCTTCTCCCGGCAATTCGTTGCCGTACAATCCAGCCGACCACGGTTCCACCATCACCAGATCGGGATCCGTCACGCCGCGCTTTTTCAGCGCTTCGTGAAACAGCGGCGACCGGTGCACCATCTGTTCGACTTCGATGAACTCATCCAGCATGATGGATGGCTGGAGGCCGCTCGGCAGCTCCCGCACCGATGCGACGGATTCCGCGATCAGATCCACCTCCGCTTCAAAGGATGTGCGCCCGCCCCGGTCGAGCAGCACAACGAGGGCCTTCCGCTCGAACGGCGCGCCCGGCGCCCACGTCTCCATCAGGTGCTTCGCTGGTTCCGCCAGATTGATCGATCCGATTCGCACGCTGTCGCTCAGATACTTTTCGCGTGCAAGAATCCGCACCGTTTGTTCGAGTTCATCGGTTGTCAGCGGATCGAGTGGGTGTTCGAGCGCATCGCGTGACGCGGCCGCCTCGGTAAGGATTTCGGTGGGGAGTGCCATGTTGCTACCTCGTTTCTCGCTTGAAGAGTCTCAGCAACTGGGCTGGCGCGGCCTTCAGCCTGTGCCACATCCGCAGTTGCGGATCGGCACAGTCCGGTAAATCTGATGCTAGTATATGTGGATGGAAGCTGGCAATATTTCGGTAAGGTTGGTTAACCCTGCCGCCCCGTCAGCGCCTGAGTTGCCGGCAAACAACCCATCCTGGGGCCTGAAATCCGGCTCCCTTTCGCCGGTCGAGACACTGGCCCAGTCGATCGCGGCCATCGCGCCCACCGGTGCTCCGGTGATGACAGTCCCGCTCGTCTTCGCGCTCGCCGGCCAGGGTTGCGCCATGGCTTTTCTGATCGCGACCCTCGGCGTTCTGCTCGTCGCGCTCAACATCAATCAATTCGCCAGGCGCTCGGCCTCGCCCGGCTCTTTGTACACCTACATCGCCGAACATATGCACCCGCGCTGGGGCGTGCTCGCAGGTTGGGCGCTTGCCATTGCCTATATCGGAACAGCCGCGTCGGTCAGCGCCGGGGTCACCAACTATGCCAACGTGATTCTGCGGGAACGTTTCGGCATCGAGGGCTTTCCGCTTCTGTTAACCGCACTCGTCACGGTCATTGCCTGCTGGCTGGCGTATCGCGACGTGCAGATCTCCGCCCGGCTCATGTTGTGGCTGCAGGCTGCGTCAGTGGCCCTGATCTCATGCATTGCAGTCGGCATTATCGTCCGCAACGGATGGCGTCTGGATATGGGTCAGCTCGCCCTTCGCGGAGTCACCCCCGAGAAGCTTCGGCTCGGTCTCGTGCTCGCCATTTTCAGTTCGGTCGGATTTGAAAGCGCAACGTCGCTCGGATCGGAAGCGCGAAATCCGCTCACCAGCATCCCGCGCGCCGTGAAATGGAGTGCCCTGCTGGCCGGATTGTTCTTCTTTCTGTGCGCCTATGCCGAAGTGCTGGGATTTCGCGGCGAAACGCAAAGTCTCGGCCAGAACCCCGCCCCGCTGCATCTGCTTGTGGCGCGTCTCGGCCTGCCTCCACTGGTCGGCATGCTCACCGATCTCGGTGCGCTCGTGACGTTTTTCTGCTGTTTTCTCGCCTGCATCACCGCTTCGGCTCGCGTCCTTTTTCTGATGGGACGTCACGGAACGCTGCACTCCATGCTGGGCGAAACTCATGCGGAAAATCAGACGCCGCACCGCGCCGTTCTCATAAGTTCCATCGCCGCCTTTCTGCCGGCCGAAATCATGACCGTGCGCGGAATGAACCTGTTCGATATCTATGGGCTGCTCGGCACGCTGGCCACATTCGGCTTCGTTACCGCCTACATTCTGGTTTCCGTCGCCGCGCCTCTCTATCTGCGCGCGCGGGGCCGGCTGACCCCGTACGCGCTCGCGATCTCCGTTCTCGCCATCATCGCGATGTGCGTCGCACTTGTTGGCAATCTTTATCCGGTTCCGGAAGCGCCCTACTCCTACCTCCCCTGGCTTTACGCCGGATTGTTGTCCGCGGGCGTCGCCGGCTCAACCATCTGCAGCATGCGGTCACGCTCGTCGGAGTCCGCGTTTGCCGATCTCGACGCGCTGCCCGCGGAAACGGATTAGTGCTCAGAAGTTGTGCGGGGGGGAAGACAAGGTTTCCTCCTCCCGCTCGCCGCGCGGCAGGGTTGCATGGCCTTCAAAGTCCATGTAAACGTCGAGATGTCCACACGTCTGGCCGCCAGCCTGTTTCGCGTCCTATAACCCGGATCCAATCTTTCGACCGTCACATTAAAATCGCCCATTACCCTCAATATTCATGGAAGTTACCGGGCAAACAGGTGGCATAATAATCCCGTCAGTTCCGCGAACTACGCGCGAATAAAAAAGGAAAGCTCATGCTTCGAAATCGACGCTGGGGGAGAGTTCTGTCCGAAATTCAGGGCGCCACCGCAATTGCGTGTGCCGCTTTATTACTCGTGGCGACTCTGTTGATCGCCATCACGGCCTTCGGCCAGAACCAGACCGGTAGCCAGCCGGCGCAGTGGTTCGCGCGTCCTTACGAACTTCCCAAAGATGTCTTCGATCTCCCCGAGTTCGCTCGCTTCCGCGCGGGCGGCAGGTTTGACGAGCCGGCGGCGGAGGCTTATCTTGAAGGCCTCAGCGATACCAACCTGCCCGAAGCTCAGCGGGATTTCGACGTCTTCGCCTGGCGCGCCTTCGTGGCGCTGAACTGGCCGGCCATGGCCAATGGCAATCCCGATCCGTCGAAGGGCTTCAATGGCATCAGCCAGACCACTGCTCTCGTCTGGGAGTTCTGGGAGCCGACGGCAAACGTTTTCCTGGCCAACGGCGCGAAGCCGACGTGGTCGCCCTCTCTCAACCAGCCGATCGATCATTTCAAAGCGGGATGGCGTCAGACGGCGCCGGTGAACGAAGGCCTGCAGGCCTTCTCCGGTCCTCTTGTGGATCAGAACGGCCACTGGGTACATTACATCTCTTACATGAATCGTGTCGAGTTCGATTACCTGACCGTCGGCAAAGAACTCTACAACCTGGAAGGTCAGGCCGACTATCTTCGCAATCACACGATCGACTTTCCGCAGGGGAACGACACGACTTACGGCGCGATCGAGATCAAGCTGGCATGGAAGTTTCTTAGCCCAGCCGAGATAGCCAGCAATCGTTTTGTGGTGAAGCGTCTGCCGGTAGTCGAATATCGCCCTGCATCCGCGGCGCTTGCCGCCGTGCCTCCCGCTCACCTCTCGGGCAAGACTAGTGACAATCCGGGCACGACGGATCAAACGGAAACCCTCGGCCTGATCGGGATGCACATCTCCATGCGCACGCGTTCCTCGCCCCAATGGATCTGGGCCACCTTCGAGCAGATCGATAACACTCGCCTCGATCTCGCGTCCGGCGATGCGATGCACCCGCTGCCCGCACATCCGAGCCTCGCAAATCCGAATAACCCCAACGCACTTGTCGGCGCCAACGTGCTTCCTCCCTATAACGCCACGGCGCCCCCCGGAATGCCTCCGAGCGACTGGGACGAAAGCAAGCCGATGTCTCCGGTGGAAGTTCTCCGCCTGGTTCCGCCGCCGCAGGGTACCGACGAGATCAACGTTCTCGCGCAACGGTTTCTGGGTTCAAAAGGTTCCGTGCTGCGCTATTACGAGCTGAACGGCACCCAGTGGCCCAAGCATCCCAAAGCGCCCGCCGTGCCGGGAGGCATGCCAAACGGCATGGGCAGCGCGCCCGACAGTATCATCCGCAAGATGCCGGGCGAGATGGTGCCCATATATCTGACCAACTCCACCATGGAAACCT
>CAWBIS010000058.1:0-8259 GCA_963788485.1 Terriglobia bacterium | reverse complement strand
TATTTTATTTGTTCCTTGACTCGTACGTATTGCTGGATAGCCGGCCTGACGGACGTCTTCGACCGAATCGACCGCGTAGCCGACATCGCTGACGCGCACCGCGACTCCATTGCGATAGGCGATCACCAGGGGTTCGTAATCGATCGCGTGCAGGATCTGATCGTTGGCGCCGACTTCCCACATATTGAGGCCATTGGAGAAATGGCCTTTGGGCACGTTCGCGTTGGATCCGCCGAGGACGCTGCGCACGGATTCGAAGCTGATGCCGTATTTGTTCAGCTGCGTGGGATTGAGCTCCACGCGAACGCCCGGCAGAGCGCTGCCGCCGACCGTGACCTGGCCCACGCCGCTGATCTGCGAAAGCTTCTGCGCCATAACGGTGGAGGCCGCGTCGTACATCTGCCCTTTCGAGAGCACCTTCGACGTGAGCGCGAGGATGAAGATAGGCGAGTCGGCCGGATTCACCTTCCTGTAGGTCGGATTTCCGGGAAGATTCGCGGGCAGATAACTGCGGGCCGCATTGATGGCAGCCTCCACGTCACGCGCTGCGGCGTCGATATTGCGATTAAGATCGAACTGGAGGGTGATGCTGGTGGATCCGAGACTGCTCGAAGAAGTCATCTCGGTGACTGCGGCGATGTGGCCGAATTGCCGTTCGAGCGGGGTAGCCACGGAAGAAGCCATGGTCTCGGGGCTCGCGCCGGGGAGGGCGGCGGAGACCGAGATGGTCGGAA
The DNA here is from genome assembly GCA_963788485.1 of Terriglobia bacterium. Classification (GTDB taxonomy): domain Bacteria; phylum Acidobacteriota; class Terriglobia; order Bryobacterales; family Bryobacteraceae; genus BOG-234. Next base: position 7,525 of record CAWBIS010000058.1, on the reverse strand, counting down.
AATCAACCTGGGGCAGCGGCGACACGGGAAGCAGCCGGAAGGCCACGGCGCCGGCGAGCGCGATGGCCAGCGTGAGGAGCGTGGTCGCGGTCGGTTTGCGGATGAATGTTTCTGAGATATTCATCGCAGAGCAGGTTGTTTACCTGCGGCGGATTGGCAATCCGCCTGGCCGTCGCAGCGGTAACAAGGCTTCGACCTGAAAGAGGTTTGCATGACTAACCCGCGGGCGGCGGTTCAGGCGCGCGCGGCGATCTCGTCCCGATCCGATCGAAGAACAGATAGATCACGGGCGTGGTGTACAGCGTCAGCAATTGGCTCAGGATCAACCCGCCCACAATCGTGATGCCAAGCGGCCGCCGCAATTCCGCCCCGGTGCCTGAAAGCAGCGCGAGCGGCAGGCCGCCCAGCAGCGCCGCCATCGTGGTCATCATGATCGGCCGGAAGCGGAGCAGACACGCCTGATAGATCGCGTCTTCCGGCGTCATGCGGTGTACGCGCTCGCCCTCCAGCGCAAAATCGATCATCATGATGGCGTTCTTTTTCACGATTCCGATCAGCAGCACGATTCCAATCAGGGCAATAATACTGAAATCGTTCCCGGTGAGTATCAGGGCAAGCAGCGCACCCACTCCCGCCGAGGGCAGCGTCGAGAGAATCGTGACCGGGTGGATGTAGCTCTCGTAAAGCACGCCCAGCACGATATAAACCGTAATCAATGCGGCGAGGATCAGCACCGGCTGGTTCGACAGCGAACTCTCGAACGCCGCGGCCGTTCCCTGGAAAGCGCCCTGGATACTGGCCGGCATGCCCAGGCTGTCCTTCACCTTGTTAACGGAGTCGATCGCATCACCGAGCGACGCGTTCGGCGCCAGATTGAAGGAAAGCGTGATGACCGGGAACTGTCCCTGGTGATTGATGGTGATCGGCACCGAAGTCGTCTGCAGTTGCGTGAACGCACTCAGCGGCACCTGCCCGCCGTTGGGAAACGCGGAGGTCGATTGTATGGGACCCGATTGAACCGGAGAAGGCGGCGCGCTCGCCTGCGTTCCGCCGGCGATGACGCCGCTCGAGCCGGTCTGCGCCGCAACCGCGGAGGGGCTGGTCGCGCTGCTCGAGGGTCCGAAGGAAGCGGTCGAAGCCGACCCTCCCGAAACCGTTCCGGCCGATGCGCTCGTCATGCCCGTACGGATATAAAGGTCGCTCAGATTGAGTGGCCGCTGACCGAAATTCGGCAGCACTTCCAGCACCACGTGGTATTGATTCAACTGCGTGAACATCGTCGACACCTGGCGCTGGCCGTAGGCGTCGTAGAGCGTCTCATCGATCGTCGAAGCGGTAATGCCGAGTCTCGATGCGGTGGCGCGGTCGTACACCAGCTTCGCCTGAATGCCCTGCGTTTGCTGATCGCTGGCGACATCGTTCAGCTCCGGCAGTTGCTTGAGCCTGGCCAGCATCTTCGGCGCGAACGAGTTCAGTTCGTCCGCATTCGGGTCCTCCAGCGTGTATTGAAACTGCGTGCGGCTGACGCGATCGTCCACCGTCAGATCCTGCACCGGCTGCATGTAGAGCGTGATGCCGGTGATTCCAGCCAGAGCCGGCTGCATCCGGCGGATGATGTCGGTAGCGCTGATCTTGCGCTGGGCAAGCGGTTTGAGATTAATCTGGACACGCCCGCTGTTCAACGTCGTATTAGTGCCGTCGACGCCGATGAACGAAGAAAGGCTGTCGACCGCCGGGTCCTGCAGGATGATCCTGGTGACCGCCTGCTGCAACCGCGACATTTCACCGAACGAAACCGACTGCGCGGCTTCCGTGACGCCTTGAATCACGCCGGTATCCTGAATGGGGAAGAAACCTTTCGGGATCTCGTAATACAGGTAGACCGTCAGAATCAGCGTGCCTGCCGCAACCAGCAGCGTGATGGTCTGGAAGCGCAGCACGAACTTCAGCGTTTTTCCGTACCACGCAATCACCGTATCGAAGGCTTTTTCCGACGCGCGGAACAGACGCCCCTGCTCGGATTCCGGCGTATGCTTCAGCAGGCGCGCCGACATCATCGGCGTGAGCGTCAGCGACACCACGGCCGAAACGAGAATGGTTACGCTGAGCGTTACGGCGAACTCGCGGAACAGCCGGCCCACGATGTCGCCCATAAAGAGCAGGGGAATGAGAACAGCGATCAGCGAGATGGTCAGCGAAATGATCGTGAATCCGATCTGCGCCGAGCCTTTGAGAGCCGCATCCAGCGGTGTCGCGCCCTCCTCGACATAGCGGGTGATGTTCTCGATCATCACGATGGCGTCGTCGACCACGAAACCCGTCGATATCGTCAGAGCCATCAGCGTCAGGTTGTTGAGGCTGTAGCCGAGCAGATACATCACGCCGAAGGTCCCGACCAGAGACAACGGCACGGCGACGCTCGGAATAATGGTGGCCGAAAAGCTCCGCAGGAATATGAAGATCACCATCACCACCAGCGCGATCGTCAGCAGCAGCTCGAATTCGACGTCCTGGACGGAGGCCCGGATGGTCGTCGTCATGTCCGTCAGGGTGCTCACCTTCACCGAAGCGGGCAGAGTGGAAGTCAGCTGCGGCAGGAGCTTTTGAATCTGATTCACCACCGCGATTGTGTTGGCGCCCGGTTGCCGCTGGATATTCAGAATGACCGCCGGGACTTCGTTCATCCAGGCGGCCTGGCGGATGTTCTCGATATCGTCCTTGACGGTGGCAACGTCGGTCAGCCTGACCGGCGCTCCGTTCTTGTAAGCGATCACCAGCCCCGAGTAATCCTGGCTTGAAAGCAGCTGATCGTTGGCTCCGATCTGATAAGACTGCCGCGGGCCGTCGAAGTTTCCTTTGGCCTGGTTCACATTCGCGGCGACCAGCGCAGTGCGCAGGTCCTCCAGATTCATCCCGTAGGAGGAGAGCTGCGTCGGATTGGCCTGAATGCGGACCGCGGGTTTCTGACCCCCGCTGATACTCACAAGACCCACGCCGGAGAGCTGCGAGATCTTTGGCGCCAGACGCGTATCGGCGAGATCTTCCACCTGCGAGAGCGGCGTTTCCTTCGATGTCAGGGCCAGCGTCAGGACCGGGGCGTCGGCTGGATTGGTTTTGGTGTAAACCGGCGGCACCGGGAGATCCGGCGGCAGGTACGTGCCGGACGCGTTGATCGACTGCTGCACTTCCTGCTCGGCGATATCGATATCCAGACTCAGGTTGAACTGCAGCGTAATGACCGAACTGCCGTCTGAACTGACGGATGTCATCTGCTGCAGGCCGGGCACCTGGCCGAACTGGCGTTCGAGCGGCGCGGTCACCGAAGAAGCCATTACGTCGGGACTCGCGCCGGGATAAAACGTAATGACCTGGATGATCGGATAATCCACTTCCGGCAAAGCGGATATGGGCAGCTGCCGGAATGCCGCTGCCCCGGCAAGAAGAATGCCGACCATCAGCAGCGAGGTCGCGACGGGGCGGAGGATGAAGGTTCTCGACGGACTCATTCAGGTCTGACGGCCCTGGTTCCCTACTTCTGCGTATTCATCGTGGCGGCCACTTTAGTGCCTTCCTCAAGCTTGTCGACGCCGGTCATCACGACCTTATCCCCCGGATTCAGCCCGGAGGTGATCTCCGACTGATCCCCTTCCGTCGTTCCCACCGATATTTTGCGGACCGTAACCGTGCTGTCGGGCTGGATCAGATAAACGAACGTGTCGGTGGTATTGCGCTGAATCGCCGCTGAGGGCAGGAGCGTGACGCCGGTCTTCTCCTGCTGCAGCAATTTGGTATTCACGAACTGGTTCGGAAACAGCGTGCGATTTTCGTTCTGGAATGTGGCCCGCAGCTTGAGTGTGCCCGTGGTCTGATCGATCTGGTTATCGACGGTCGAAAGCGTACCGGTTGCGAGTTTGTTTTTCAGCTGCCGGTCCCAGGCCTCCACCGTGAGCGTCTGGCCCGCGCGAAACTTTTGCATAATCGGCTGAAGCTGGTCTTCCGCAATCGGAAAGATCGCGCTGATCGGCTGGATCTGCGTGATCACGATCATCCCGTTGCTATCCGTCGCGTGAACGATATTTCCAGGATCGACCAGGCGCAAACCGACGATTCCGGTTATCGGTGCGGCGATATGGGAGTACGTGACGTTCAGTTTGGCCGCGTCGAGCACTCCCTGATCGTTGGCGATCGTGCCCTCGTACTGCGTAACCAGCGCTCGCTGGGTGGCAAGCTGCTGTTCGGGAATCGCATCCTGAGCGACCAAAGTAGTGTAGCGGGCCAGATCGACGCGTGCGTTCTCCAGCAGAGCTTGATCCCGCGTCAACTGTCCCGCAGCTTGTATCACCGCGGCTTCGTACGGCCGTGGATCGATCTCGATCAGCGGATCGCCCTCTTTCACCAGGTCGCCTTCCTTGAAATAGATCTTCATCAATTGCCCGTCGACGCGGCTGCGTACGCTGACCGTGTAAATGGGTGTGATGGCGCCGAGGCTGTTCACGTAAACTCCGATATTGCCCTTAACGGCCTGGACGCCGACCACGGGAATCAGAGCCGGTGCGCCGGCGCGCCCCCCGGATTTTCCGCTTGCGGTTTTCTGCGCGGTCGATCCGCCATGCCCTCGCGAGTAGAAGTAAAGAGCCAGCAGCGCCACAAAAATGAGCGCCACGAGGTAGACCCAGGGGCGCTTGCGCCCCGCGGATGCCCGGGGAGGGCTCGCCGCCCTGGGCGGTTCCGGTTTCGGTGGTGGTGGTGCGGTACCGGGAGGAGGAGGGAGCAGCGCCTGTGGCTGCTCGGGCGGCGCGAGCTCGGATGGCGGGTTATTCATCAGTTGGCAATCGATTCGTAAGCAGCCGCATTATTCCGGGTACGCTGTATCGGTTAGGCGCGCTATCCGTAAGGTGTGTTACTGCGCGTATGTGATGTTTGGCACGGCCGACCCCGCTACTGCGACGGTGGATTCGGTTCCAGATACAGCTTCACTTTGTTGCTCTCCTCCCCATTCATGACGATGCGGAACTCATTCGCGCCGCGATTAACGATCGACGGGATTTGCAACTGGATCAGATAATAGCCCACGTATCCCGGCGCCAGAACGGCGCGGGTGACGTCGATCTGACGTCCATCGAGAAATGCCGTCACCGTCCCGTTGACGGCGGGCGGCGAATCGAGCGGCGCCGGAACCCCCGTGGGCCACTCCGGCGTGACTTTTCCGAGGCCGGTAGTCAGGATCTGTACGGTGGAACCTGCATAAACAGGGACTTTCGGATCCAGCACCAGTCCACTCGACGCGTCCAGCACCAGGGGCGAGCCGTCTGCGTCGACGAAGATGGCGGGCGCAGCGTCTTTCACGGTCAACGGCACCGTCCAGCGGTCGTTCGTTCCCTGGAGGGAAAGCGCGAAAGTGCCGGGAGCAGCTTCGAAAGGAACCTGCAACTGGGAACTGTCTTCCGATGCGGCGAGTATCGGATAGGAAACACCGTCGTTCTTCACTGTTTCGACGTTTGCTCCGAGGACGCTTACCAGCGAACCGGGAGCGGCCGCTCTCTCCGTCAGATCGGCCCCGCTCACCAGACGAACATTGCGGGTGCGGAACGGCGCCGGCGTTTCGAAAACACCGTAGCCATCAAGGGCTGCGGTCAAGGTGTTATCCGCATTCAGAAGAACGTCCCAGGCAGGCCCGGCAGGCAGATCGCGCGAAATCGAAGTCCAGGCGGGTGCGGCGGCGCCCGCGTCGTTCAGGGACAAGCTCGCGCCGTAAACGCCGCCATCTGTCGCCACGTAGACCACCCCCGCGGAGCGATCCGCCGTAATACCGTGAATCTGACCGGCCGATAGAGAGCCCGTGACTTCGTCCCAGAACAGCCCGCCGTTTACGGTGCGGAAGAGCCTCGAACCGGCGGCGGCCAACGCCACGTCGGGCCGCTCGCCATCCACCCAGATCCGCGTAACCGGAGCGCCGGCCGCGCCCGATTCGCTCCAGGTGGAGCCGTTGTCGCGCGAGACCAGCAGTCGGCCATCGGTGGTACCCGCATACGCTACCGTGTTTGACTGAGCCGCGGCGCTGAGGTCTGCCTGCGCGGCCGCGCCGAAGCGAGCGCGCATTGCAAGCTCGGGGTCCGTGCCTTCCGCGGGAGCCCACGCGCCGAGATTCACGGCGGCCAGGGTGCCGTCCGCCAATGCCACCGTTCTCCGGTCAATCAGCCTGCGTACCACCAGATTCGGCAGATCCTCATTCAGACTCTGCCAGGACAGGCCGCCGTCGAGCGAGCGCCAGACGCCGAATTGATTCGCCGCCGATATCTCCTGCGGATTGGATGGAGAAATCGCGAGCCCGGTGAACCCGCCGCCGATCACCGAACGGTTATTGAAACCGGTCAGATTAACCCATGTCCCGCCACTGTCTTCTGAGGCGTAGAGATTCGACGCACCCTCGGCGTAGAGGCGTCCGCCCGCGCTCTGCACTTTCGCATCCGGCTCCGGCAGCGAATCGGCGACTGCCGTATTCCCGCTCGGCTGCGTGGGCGACGCAGCCAACGTGTTCAATCGCCAGTGAACAAAGTCGTTTGTTTCGAAGATGCGGCCGGATTCAGTGCGGGCGAGAAGTCCGCGTGAACCCGCGGCGTACCAGATGGTACCGATTGGACCGGAAGCAGGTCCAGCCAGACCTTCGTTCAGGGTGGTTCCGGCAACGCGCTTCCAAATGGTCACAGTTTGCGTGGACGCAGTCTGGGCCGCGCCGCTTTGCGCGGAGGCCGCGCCGGCTGAGAGAACGCCCAAAGCCAGGGCGAAAATGCGCGCGATCAGTATCCGTTCACGCACACTTGTATCCGCGAGACACATCGACGTGTCCTAATTCTACCCCATTCAAGACGGGACCAAATATGGAAATTGCTGATTCCGCGCAGGTTGTTCATTAAAAATCGGTGGCCATAGACTTTCCTTTGCACCCCGAGTGCTATTCTGGTAAAGTTTCGTGTCATTCGTACGCCTGCATACAAAAGCGCTTTTTTCGCTGGCACTACTTCTCTTTTCGGCCAGCTGGAGCGCGCGCGGGCAAGTTCCGGGCCTTGGTCCGGGCAGCGGAGCGGCGAAACTGGTTTCGTTCACCGGGCAGATTTCCGTCCTGAAAGATAACTACGCCTGGGCGCTGAACCTCGGAGATCAGGTTCAGCCGGAGCAGGTAATCGTGACTGGAGCCGATGGCTATGGCGTATTCCAGGTCGCCGACGGCAGCCAGTTCGAGGTTTTCCCCAAAGCGCGTGTGGTTTTTCGTGCCAACCGCGGTGACTGGAGGGATTTGCTCGAAGTCTGGCTGGGCAAAGTTCGGGTGCAGATCGAGCATTTTGGCGGATTGCCGAACAACAACAAGGTCAGAACTCCCACAGCCGTCATCTCCGTTCGCGGCACCATTTTCGACGTCGACGTTGAAGATCAGGATGCCACTACCCTCGTTGTCGACGAGGAGGGTTCCGTCGCCGTCCAGCATCTGTTGAAGCCGGGGGACGCCAAAATCCTGAATCCGGGCGAA
>CAWBIS010000057.1:0-10848 GCA_963788485.1 Terriglobia bacterium | reverse complement strand
AGCACGAGCGCCAGCGCCATCGCCAGAGCCAGCGCCAGCGCCATCGCCATAGCCAGAGCCAGAGCCAGAGCCAGGAGCCATCGCCAGCGCCAGCGCCAGCGCCATCGCCATAGCCAGAGCCATCGCCATCGCCAGCGCCAGAGCCAGCGCCATAGCCATCGCCATCGCCAGGAGCGATGGTGCCTTTTTTTTCTAGTCCTCAATGAATCGTTCATAGGTGGCCTCGGCTGACGCGGTTGTGAGAATAAACTCAATGGCATTGGTAAGATAAACGGTTCCGGTTCTATTGAGGCGTCCTCCCTTAATTCCGTTCAGGGCTACAGCCGATAAAGAGAGTCCTCCTCCTTCCCATTTCCACAGCCGGAGCGCATTTTCAAGTTTGCACTCCATTTCGTTCACAAACACGACATTCCCGACATGGACGCCCGCGCTATACGTTCGCACCAAGCATCTTTTGCCCAGCATCGGGTGCGGTGCTGCTGGTGGTGGGCTGGCCGCTCCGAAGACACTGATCAACTCTTTGATTTGTCCGTAAGAAAGGTCGTTAAGGTTCATTTTAAATCTCCTGCCTGATGATAGAGTTTTATTTCCCGTTGCCGTTTCCTCACCACTCCCGCCGATGCCGTTTGGCGCTGCCAGGTCGCTGTCGAGTCGGGTCAGTGTCGGGCACTGTGAGGCGGATATTACCAGCGTGGTAATATTGTGTCAAATAGATATTTCCATATTATTTAACGTGACGAATACATTACCGACGTGGTAATGTCCGCCTTAAATTCAATCAGGAGCATATTAGATGAACAGGATTGACGAGATTAAGTCTCTTGCCGCAAAAGTGAACCGGACACCCGTCACAGTATTCAGGTGGATGAATCGGACGCGGCATATAGGGCTAAATGATGCGGCGACATTCGGAGAAATTACAAAAGGTATACATAGGCTCGCATGGCTCTACCTGACCCCGACCCGCGCTACGCGGCCTACGGCCTCGACAGTCTGCGCGAGTTCAAGGAGATGGTCGCGCGCATCCACGATGCGGGTATGGAAGTCATCCTCGACGTGGTTTACAACCATACGGCGGAGGGCAATGAGCTGGGTCCGACGCTTTCGTTCAAAGGCATGGATAATGCCAGTTATTACCGTCTGGTCCCGGGAAAAGAACGTTTCTACATCAACGATACGGGGACCGGAAATACCTTAAACCTCAGCCACGCCCGCGTGATCCAGATGGTGACGGACAGCCTGCGCTATTGGGTGCAGCAGACGCGCGTGGATGGGTTCCGCTTCGATTTGGGAACCATCCTGGCACGCGAGCGGAACGGCTTTGACAAGGAGAGCGGCTTCCTGAAAGCCTGCCGCCAGGATCCCCTGTTGCAGACCGTGAAGCTCATCGCGGAGCCGTGGGATTGTGGACCCGGCGGATATCAGGTGGGAGCTTTTCCTCCGGGCTGGGCCGAATGGAACGACAAGTTTCGCGACGACGTGCGCGACTTCTGGCGGGGCGAACTTTCCGCCAGGAGACTGGCCGACCGGCTGTGCGCCTCCGAGGATTTCTTCAATCGCAGCGGCAGAAAGCCCTGGGCCTGCATCAACTTCATCACGGCGCACGACGGCTTCACATTGAACGACGTCGTCTCTTACAACGAAAAACATAACGAAGCCAACGGCGAAGGAAACCGCGACGGCACTTCCAACAACAAGTCCTGGAATTGCGGAGCCGAAGGGCCGACGGACGATACCGTCATCATTGCGCTGCGGCAGCGGCAGATGCGAAACATGCTGGCCACGCTTTTGCTTTCCCAGGGCACGCCAATGCTCCTCGCCGGCGATGAGTTCGCGCGCACGCAAGAGGGAAACAACAACGCATACTGCCAGGATAACGAGATCAGTTGGATCGACTGGACGCTGTGCGAGAAAAACGCCACGCAGGTGCGATTCGTCCGACAGCTGACGGAGCTGCGGCACAAGTATCCGATTTTGCGGCGCAACGTTTTTCTGAATGGACAATTCGTCGAGGATCTGGGAATTCGCGACGTCACCTGGATTAATGACGCCGGTGAGCAAATGTCGGAGCAGGACTGGAACAGAGCCGAGCTTCGATGCTTCGGCATGCTTCTCGACGGGCGCGCGCCCGCTTCCGCGATACGGCAGCGTGGCCACGAAGCCACGCTCCTCCTCGTCTTCAACGGGAATCCCGACAAAACGGAGTGCATTCTTCCCAAATGCAATGGCGGGGGAGGATGGCGGCTGGTCGTCGACACCAGCTCCGACGAACTCCCGCAAAAGCCTCCGTCACGTCCCGGCGAGAAATGCGAGGTCGGTCCACGCTCGCTCGCGGTGCTGGTTCTCGAATGCGATGCGAAAGGTGCCGCGCCGGACCGGAAGGCATGAAGCCGCGCGCCACCTATCGCCTCCAGTGTCACAAGGATTTTGGCTTTGAAGACATCGGGCGTATGGCCGAATATCTGGCGCGGCTCGGCGTCAGCCACATCTACGCGTCGCCCTGGCTGAAGGCGAGGCCCGGGAGTCTGCACGGCTACGACATCGTCGATCATCACAGCCTGAATCCCGAACTGGGCGACGAAGCTTCGTTCGAGCGCATGATCGGGGCGCTCGAGGCCAACGCGATCGGCCGCATTCTGGATTTCGTACCCAATCACATGGGCGTAGGAGGCGCGGACAATCCTTTATGGCTCGACACGCTGGAATGGGGGCGGGATTCAAATTACGCCGGGTGGTTTGATATCGACTGGATGCCCGACCGCTTCTCCCTGGCGGACAAGATTCTGGTGCCTCTGCTGGGAAAGCAGTACGGGATCGAGCTCTACGACGGCAAACTCGCGCTGAAGTTCGATGCCGACGAGGGATCGTTCGCGGTCTGGGCTTATGATACGCACAAGCTTCCGATCTGCCCGCTGCATTACCAGCGCATCATGGGGGATGCGCATCCGGAGCTCGAGCGCCTGGGAGATTCCTTCGCGGCCATTCCGGAATGGCATCCGCAGATGTCGCGGCGCGCGCAGGACCTGAAGGCTGCGCTGGCGGCGGCGGCGCGCGAGCGGCCGGATCTCCGCGGCGCGATCGAATCTGCCGTTCGACAGTTCAACGGCATTCAGGGCCTGAAAGTGAGCTGGACGAATCTCAACCAGCTGATTCAGGATCAGCACTGGCGCGCGGCCCATTTCCGCGTGGCCGGAGACGATATCAACTACCGGCGGTTCTTCGATAACAACGACCTCGCGGGGTTGCGCATGGAGCTGCCGGATGTTTTCGAGCACGCCCACTCGCTGGTGTTCCGGCTTCTGCGCGATGGCAAACTGAACGGACTTCGCATCGATCATATCGACGGTCTGCTCGATCCGAAGCAATATCTGCGGCAGGCTGCGCTGCGCCGCCGGCGACGAATTCTATCTGGTGGTCGAGAAGATTCTTGCGTATCACGAGAGCCTGCGCGAAGACTGGCCGGTGGACGGCACCACGGGATACGAGTTTCTGAACCTCGTGCTCGGACTGCTGGTTGACCCCGCGGGAGAAAGCGGGCTGACGTCAATCTACATCGACTTCGCGGGCGAGCGGCGCACCTTCGCCGACGTCGTCAGGGAATCGAAGCTGCGGATCATGGCGAATGAGATGGCGAGCGAACTGAACGTGCTCGCGCGGGAAGCGGCGCGCGTCGCTTTCCAGCGCCCCGAGACCGCGGACTTCACGTGGAACGTGCTGCGCCGCGCGATCCGCGAGATAGTTGCCTGCTTCCCCGTTTATCGAACCTATGTGGATGAACGGTGCGGCGCTACGGCGGACGATCGGCGCGATCTCACCTGGGCGATGAAGCAGGCGCGGGCGAACCAGACCTACATCGACCCGACTGTGTTCGATTTCCTCGAAGCGGTGCTGTCCGGGGATCTGGTGGCAAAGGGCCGCAGCGGGTTCAGTCGCCACTCAGTTCTGCGCTGCGCCATGAAGCTGCAGCAGTACAGCGGCCCGGTGATGGCAAAGGGCCTCGAAGACACCGCGTTTTATCGTTACAACCGTTTCGTCGCCCTCAATGAAGTGGGAGGCTATCCTGACCACTTCGGGACGACGATTGCGCACTTCCACAAAACCGTGGCGCAGCGGGCGCGCTACTGGCCGTATTCGATGCTGGCTACCGCGACGCACGACACCAAGCGAGGCGAGGACACACGGGCGCGGCTCGCGGTGATTTCGGAGATGCCGGAGCAGTGGGGCAAGCAGGTCCGATTATGGAGCCGGGTGTTGCGCGCGCGGCGAGGCGATATCGAAGCAACCGCCCCGCCGGACGCAAACGACGAGTATCTTTTCTACCAGCTTTTAGTCGGCTCATGGCCGGTCGGGGTGGCAACGAACGACGGTATCGATACGGCGGCTTTGCGCGACTACGCGGAGCGGCTGAAGCAGACGATGCGGAAGTCCATTCGCGAAGCGAAGCTGCATTCCACCTGGGCGGCGCCCAATCTGGAATACGAGGATGCGGTCATGACGTTCATCGACGGCGCACTGGATGCGGGTGAATCGCAGGCGTTCTTCGCCGCCTTCCTTCCATTCCAGCAACAGATCGCTCGACTGGGGATGGAAAACAGCCTTGTGCAGACGGTGTTGAAGCTGACCGCACCCGGGGTGCCGGATATCTACCAGGGCGCCGAGTTGTGGGACCTCAGCCTGGTCGATCCGGATAACCGCAGGCCCGTCGACTACGAGCGGCGTATGCGGCTGCTGGAAGAACTGGACGCGAGAGAACCATCGTTGCGCGAGTTAAAAGACCGTTGGGAGGATGGCGCGATCAAGCTATTCGTGACATCCCGGATCCTGCGGTTTCGCGCCGGCGATCCCGATCTGTTCGAGCACGGGACGTATGAGCCGTTGCTGAGCGCGGGGTCGAAGGCGGATTCCATCTGCGGCTTCGCTCGAATTCAGGACGACCGGGCTCTGGTGGTGGTCGCCGCGCGCTTTCCGGCGCACCGGGAGATGGACGCGGACTGGCATGGAACGACGCTGGGGCTACCCCCGCGACTGGCCTGTGGAACGTTCCGCAATATCTTCGATGGAACACGGCTGTGCGCCCGCGACATCGAAGCCGGAATCGATCTTGTGTTCGAGGCCTTGCCGGTCGCTGTATTCACAATGGAGCCGATGGCCTGATCCGCACGGTGGCAGAGAGGATGAATCGCGGCTCGGGCGGGCTTTCGCTGGTCACAGCGGACCTCGCGAAGGGCACCGGGCGATTTAATTCCTGCAGGGAGCCATTCAACCGGCCATGGGGTTGGGTGGATTTCTCAGCAATCTGGCGTTTGGATTTGTGGCGAAAACGGCGGGGTTCAATGTGAGCTTCGCGGGGCTGTCGGCGGCGGTGGCCGGAGGTTGCTGTATCAGTTCCGCATGCCCGAGACGCGGGGCGAGGCCAAGGAATCGTAAGATGCATACAGCTTTCTAATGCGTCATCGAATAGACGATGTAGTTGACTCCGATCCGGATTCCCAGCGCCGAGAACTTCTCGTCGTAACCCGGATCGTCGGCCCACTCCCACGAGTCGCCGAGATCCGACTGAAAGGTCATCGCGACCACTAACCTGCCGCGGTCGTCGTAGATGCCGCGCCAGCGGGACGGACAGCCTTCGCACTTCTCCGTGACACCGGTCTGGATATAGCGCGCGCCGGGCACCTGATAACGGTCGCTCAGATCGTAAACCACATGGAAGATGGGATCGTCGTTCGGGATGTCGACCACGGGCCGGTCCGGAAACACGCGGCGCATGCTCTCCATGAAGTTCACCCACTGCGACTCGCCCCAGAAATCGTCGCACATGAAAAAGCCGCCGCGCAGCAGGTACTCGCGCATCTTCTTCGCCTGTTCGTCCGTGAGTTTCCACTGGCCGGTCTGCACGGCGTAAAGCCAGGGCCAGTTGTACACATCGTCGCCGTCCTCGAGATTGACCGGCTGCTCCGCCGAGCGCACGTGAACCCGCGTCAGGCGGCGCATGGCCTGGGAGAAATGACGATCCGCGCGAGGATAATCCTGGGTCCACATCGAGTTGCCTTCGCGCCAGTCGCCGCCGCGGCGAGAACGGAAACCGCCTCCGTAACCGTAGGCCTGCGGGTACATCAACCGGGCGAACGCCCATTCGGTTTTTTCCTGATAATCCGACGGCAGCGGGAATGTGTTGTATTCGATTCCGGGATATTCGCGGAAGGGTCGCTGGAAGGCATACAGCACGCTGAGGACGGCAAGGCCCAATCCGAAACGCCATAGAAACTTCATTGTCATGCCGCACCGCGAACCCCGAGATTATCATGACTGAAAGACATGCCTGTACAGTTCGACGCCATCATTATCGGAACCGGGCAGGCGGGGCCCAGTCTCGCAGCGCGCCTCGCGAACGCGGGAAAGAAAGTCGCTATCGTCGAGCGCAAGCTCTTCGGCGGGACGTGCGTAAATACCGGCTGCATCCCGACCAAGACGATGGTTGCGAGCGCCTATGCCGCCCACATGGCGCGGCGCGCGGCTGATTTCGGAGTCGAGATCGAAGGCGCGGTCGGCGTGGATATGAAACGCGTGAAGGCGCGCAAGGACGAGATTTCCGGGAAGTCCCGGACGGGCGTCGAGAGTTGGCTGAAGAATCTGACGAACTGCACGGTGTACGAAGGACACGCGCGCTTCCAATCGAAGAACGTGGTTACCGTCGGGCCAACGGAACTGACTGCTCCGCGAATTTTCATCAACGTCGGCGGACGGGCGACAGTGCCGGAGATGCCGGGGATCCACGAGGTTCCATTTCTCACAAACAGCTCCATGATGCAGGTCGATTTCCTGCCGCGGCATCTGGTAATCGTGGGCGGGAGCTATATAGGGCTCGAGTTCGCGCAAATGTTCCGGCGATTCGGGAGCGAAGTAACGATCGTCGAGAAAGGCCCGCGCCTGATTGCAAGGGAAGACGAGGACATATCCGCGTGCATCAAGGACATCCTTGAAGGGGAAGGTATTCACATCCGGTTGAACGCGGAATGCATTGCGCTGGCGAAGCGCGGCGAGGAGATCGTGGTGCGGGCGCAGTGTGACACCGGGTCGCCCGAGATCGTTGGTTCGCATTTGCTGATGGCGGTCGGGCGCACGCCCAACACCGATGATCTCGGCCTGGAAAACGCCGGCGTGCTGATGGACGACCATGGATACATCGCCATTGACGACCAGTTGCAAACGAGCACGCATGGTATCTGGGCTCTCGGCGATTGCAACGGCAAAGGCGGGTTCACGCATACGTCGTACAACGATTACGAGATCGTGGCGGCGAACCTATTGGACAACGACCCACGAAGGGTCAGCGATCGCATCACGGCCTACGCGCTCTACATTGATCCTCCGCTGGGGCGCGCGGGAATGACGGAGGCGCAGGTGCGCCAGTCGGGCAGAAAGGCGCTTTTCGCCACGCGGCCGATGACGAAGGTAGGGCGCGCGGTGGAGAAGAACGAGGCGCTCGGGTTTATGAAGATCATGGTCGATGCGGAAACGCGGCAGATCCTCGGGGCCGCGATTCTCGGCCTGAATGGCGACGAGGTGATTCACTCCATTCTCGACGTGATGTATGCGAAGGCGCCGTATACCGTGATTCAGCGCGCGATGCACATTCATCCCACGGTTTCGGAACTGGTGCCGACGCTGCTGGGGGATCTCAAGCCGCTCGGCTGGTAACTGCCGGGCACGGAACGGAAACCGATAGCGAACCGGTTCCAGCCGTTGATGGCCACGATGGCGAGCGTCAGGTCCACCATCTCTTCGTCGCTGAAATGCCGGTGCACGCGTTCAAAGACGTCGTCGGGGGCATGGCTATCGGCGATCAGCGTGAGGGACTCGGTCCATTCGAGCGCGGCGCGTTCGCGCTCGGAGTAGAACGGCGTTTCGCGCCACGCGTCCAGCGCATACAGGCGCTGTTCGGATTCCCCGGCGGCGCGCGCATCTTTACTGTGCATATCGATGCAGTAAGCGCAGCCGTTGATCTGCGAGGCCCGCATTTTCACCAGTTCGCGCAGCGAAGGCTCGAGTCCGGACGATTGATTGATGTAGTGTTCCAACCCGCGCATTGCCTGCATAGCCGCGGGCGCAGCTTTGTAGAAGTTGATTCGTGGATTCATTACTCGTAGCGTAATGCTTCGATCGGATCGAGACGCGACGCCTTCAGCGCCGGCAATAAGCCGGCGACCAGGCCGATCACTTCAAGCACGGTCGTTGACGCGATGACCGCGAAACGCGAGATGTGCAGATGGATATCGCCCGTGCCAGTCGTGTCCTTGAAAAGAGGGCCGAGCAAGGGCAGCGTCTGGATCCCCGCTGTCACGCCCCAGCCGATCAATACGCCAATCAATCCGCCGAAGGTTACGATCGCCATGGCTTCCGCAAGAAACTGAAGGAGGATGTTCCCGCGGGTGGCACCGATGGATTTGAGCACCCCGATCTCTCGCGTCCGCTGCGAGACCGATACCAGCATGATATTGGCGAGCCCGATGCCGCCGATCGCCAGCGTCAACGCCCCGATCAGCCCCAGAAGCACCTGCAGGGCGTCCGACATGACATCGATGATCTTCATGAATTCGTTGAATACGATTACCGTTATCGCGCGTTCGTCTGTGGCCGAAAAGTTGTGCACGCGCCCCAGCAGCGCCCTCACTTCTTTCAGTGCCTGCTGGCGGAACAACGGATTGGCGGGCATCCAGACGATATCGTCCGGATATTTGATGTCGTGCAGGAGCGACGCGGTCGAGAGCGGAATGAAGACGCATTCGTTGTCCGGCGTGTTGTAGTTCGAGATCTGCGTTTTGGTCATCAGCTCACCGATGATTTGAAACTGCAGGCCGTTGATGGAAATGATCTCGCCGTCGGGCGGAGCCTCGCCGAAGAGTTTCTCGGCGGCCTTGGAGCCGAGGATGGCGACGCGTTCCTTGTTCTGGTAGTCCTCGCCCGAGATCCATCGTCCCGCACTCATCGTCATATTGCGGATCTTGCCGTAGGGCACTTCGACGGCGCGCACCGACATGTTCTGCTGCCGGTAGCCATGCACGACGGTTGCGTCGCGCAGCATGAGTTCGGCGGAGACTGCGGCTACCAGCGGGACGTTGTCCCGAATCAGTCCGGAGTCGGTGAGTTCGAGCTTGATGGCGCGTCCGGAGCGCTCGCCGCCGGCCTGCGTGGACGTCTGACCGCCGAACATGAGCACGAGATCCTGGCCCACGGCCTGGAATGAAATGCGCAGCGCGGAACCGAAGCCTTCACCGTAGGCGTAGAGAATGACGAAGCAGGCGACGCCCCAGGCAAGGCTGGTCATGGTCAGCAAGCTGCGATGGCGGTTGAAATTGAGGGCTGCGGCGGCTTCGGCCAGTACACCTTTGGCGGTCATCTCTCACCTGTTTCGCACGCCAGTACAGGCCGATTGCCAATCGGCCGCAGGTTGCCGCCCTGCCCTGCGCCAGCAGCCCGTGGTGGAACTCCCGCGGGCCGCGTTGCGAGCGGCGCCCGGGCGCCAGCGCGAGGCAACGACGCAGGCAATGCGGGACATTGGACAGGAGTTGCTACAAAGCTGGAGACGGGCGCCGCCGCAACCCTTTGGGCGGCCTCGCGCGAGTTCCACCACGGGCTGCTAGCGGTCATAGCGGAGCGCCTCCACGGGAGTCAGCGAGGCGGCGCGCCATGCGGGAAACAGGGCCGACGCAATCGCGATGATCGAAAGCGCGGCGAACGCCATCGCGCTGGTGGTCATGCTGACCGGCAGGCCGGGAAACATGTCCGGCATCTTCACCAGTTTGAGCGCGCTTGAAAGGCCGAATGCGACACTCCAACCCGCCGTTCCGCTGACAAACGCGAGCACGCAGCCTTCGACCAGGAAGTCGATCATGATGCGCAACCGAGTCGCGCCCAGGGCCTTGCGCAATCCGATCTCCCGGGTCCGCTCGGAAACCGTTACCAGCATGATGTTCATCACACCGATTCCCCCCAGCGAGAGCGTGACGAAGCCGATGAAGGCGAGGAACACGGTCATCGAATCGAAGATCCCGGCGGTCATCTTCTGGTTCTCGACGGTATCCCAAACCCCGACCGCGCTCTTGTCGGCGGGATCGAAATCGTGAACGCGCGCGATGATTCGCAACACCTGCCTGCGCGCTTCCTCGAACTGCTCGAGCGATGCGGGCTGGTAGAGGATTTCGCTCAGGTTGCCGGGATCGTAGTTCTTTGTGGGTGGCGCGTCCCGGGTCATCGATGTATAAGGCAGCCAGATCTTCTTTTCGTCGAGGCCGGAATAACTGCTGTTCTGCTGCTTGTCCGCCATCACGCCGATGACCCGGTACGGCAGGGAGTTGATCGCGATCTGCCGGCCCACCACATCGTTCCGGTTGCCGAACAACTGCTTCTTCACGTCGACGCCGATCACGCAAACGCGCTCCGCGTTCTTCTCGTCCTGCTCGTTGAAGAACCTGCCGTCGCCAATCGGTATGGTGCGCAGTTCGGGGAAGAAAGACTCGACGCCGCTGACGTCGAACAAGCCGCTGTTATAAGAGCTGGTGGCGTGGACGTTTCCCTCCAGTTCGGCCGCCGTCTTCTTCACCAGGTAAGCTTCTCGGCGGATATTTTCCACGTCGGAATAGTTGAGCCGGATGCTGCGGCCCGCGCGCTCGCCGCCTGCCTGCAGTTCCGTGCGCCCGCCGAACAGGATCACGATATTGTCGCCGAGCTCCTTCATGTTGTTCTGCTGGCCGGCTTTGAAACCGTCTCCCATGGCGACGATAAGAACGATCGAGGCGATGCCCCAAGCTATCCCCGCCATGGTGAGAAAGCTGCAGCGATCTGGTGGCG
>CAWBIS010000056.1:0-28485 GCA_963788485.1 Terriglobia bacterium | reverse complement strand
AACGCCGTCTGCGAAGTCTTGTGCGTTTTCGCCACCCAGCCGTTCGCTTCAAGCGCGGGAATCATATACGCGTTATCACAGTGGAACAGCGCGCGCCAGAGCACGGGACTGGAAAGATCCAGGCTCCAGCCGCCATCAGAATAAAGCTCCAGCCGCACCGCGCGCAGCCTTCCATCGCTTTCGAAACCGGCGGCGAAGCGCGCGAGAAAAGGATGGCGCTTCCCCGTGAGAGCCATATCCAGCTTTCGCGGCAGGCGTACGCGCACCGGCCGCTTCGTCTTCCATGCGCCCAGCGCCGCCACTGCCGCCCATGGATTCGCCTGCACTTCCTTGCCGCCGAACGCCCCTCCCATACGCAGGCATTCCACCGTGACCTGATTGCGCGCGAGCCCCAGCACACGCGCCACGATCTCCTGCGTCTCGCTCGGATGCTGTGTAGAAGATTCGACGATCACCCCGCCTGAATCGTCCATGCGCGCGAGCGCGGCCTGCGTCTCCAGATAGAAATGCTCCTGCCCTCCGATGAACAACTCGCCTTCAATCCGGTGCGGGCTGGCGGCAAGTTCCGCCGCGGCATCGCCGCGCGCAATACGAAACGGCCCTGCGTGAAAGCTGGATCCGGCAATCGCGTCTTCGATACTCACGTTCGCCGGCAAGGCCCGATATTCGGCGATCACCCGGCGAGCCCCAACCCGCGCCGCTTCGAGCGATTCGCCCAAAACCCACGCTACGGGCTGCGAATGATAAGCGACCTCGATCGGAAACAAGGGCTCGTCGTGTCGATTGGAACCTGAGTCGCCTTCGCCGGGAACATCGGCCGCCGCGAGCGTGGCGACGACGCCGGGTTCTTCGAGCGCCGGTTCGACCTCTAGGCGCGTCACCAGCGCGTGCGCGTGCGGTGCCATTACAGGCCACGCATGCAGCACGCCGGGAAGACGCGCCGCCACATCATCCGTATAAAGAGCTTCGCCCGTGACGTGCCCGCGCGCACTCTCATGCGGCATCCGCTCGCCGGCGATCTTCATGCCGCAACCTCGTCGCAGAATTTCTCCAGCAGACTTTGCGCAATGGCCGATCGATACGCGGCCGAGCCGCGATGATCGCTGATCGGGCTCAGGCCTTGAATTGTCGGGCATCCGTCGATCCTCGAGCCCACCAGAGCCTCTTCGGCGCCCCGCGCGCGCAGCGGAGTGGGACCGACACCACCGAAGGCCAGCCTCGCGCGCGTGATCCTTTCGTCGCGGTCCTGCCAGAGCGCCATACCCGCCGCGACGGTGCTGATGTCATCGCATGACCTTTTGGCGATTTTGTAGAAGCTGATCCGGTCCGGCAGCGGCTTGGGGATCCGTATCGATACCAGAACTTCGCCGGGTTCCAGCACAGTGCGGCGATATCCGGTGAAGAACGATGCGAGCGGGATTCTTCGCCTCTCGGTGCTTACTTCAGCGTCCAACGCCAATAACAACGGAGCCGAATCACCGATTGGAGAAGCCGTCGCGAGATTCCCGCCAAGCGTCGCGCGATTACGGATCAACCGCGAGGCGAACAGCTTCAGCCATTCGTGAAACACCGGCGGCGCGCTGTTCCAGCGCTCGCCGATTTCCGACAACGTGAGCCCCGCGCCGATCTCGACAGAATAGGCATCATCGCGAAACGCGCGAAGCTCGGCCAGATTCTCGACGCTCACCAGATGAGAAAATCTCTCGCCGTTGAGGTTTGTCAGCACGCCGAGATCGGTGTTCCCGGCGACGAGGCGGGCGTCCGGATCGGCGCTCAGAATATGGATGCACTCCGCCAGCGTCTCAGGCCGCGAGAAGCTCTCTGATCCTGCCTTGTAACGTAAAGGTTGGGGCTTGGGCGCGGGCAGATCCAGCCGTGCGCGATACGGTCCTTCGGTCGGTGTGCCAAGCGACAGAAGGGCGTCCCGAATCGGACGATATCCGGTACATCGGCAGAGATTCCCGCCCAGCGACTCGACATCCGCCGGGCGCGCGCTGCGCCGGTAATGTTCCGCAAACATGCTGACGACGAACCCAGGCGTGCAGTACCCGCACTGCGAGCCGCCGCCATTCGCCATCGCGTGTTGAACTTCCGAAAGCCCCCCGTCCGATGCCAGTGCCTCGACAGTGAGAATTTCCTGACCCGCGGCTGCCGGCAACGGCACGAGGCAACTGTTGACAGGCGTGTATTTCGTGCCCTCCAGTCCGTTCTGGACGAAGAGAACCGCACACGCGCCGCATTCGCCTTCGGCGCAGCCTTCTTTCGCGCCTGTCAGGCCGATGCCGCGGATGTAATCGAGTAGCGTGATTTGCGGCGCTATCGCGTCGACTCTGACCGGTTGACCGTTGAGTGTGAACTCAAAGTCGGTCCGTTCGCGCCCCATGCCGAATTTTACAATGACAACGCGGCCAGCGTTTCTGCAAGCACCAGAGCGCCGCGCGCAACGGCTTCAGGTGAAGAATACTCGTCTGGCCGATGACTCACGCCACCACGGCTGGGGATAAAGATCATCGCCACCGGTGCGAGCAGCGAAACGAAGAGCGAATCGTGATAAGCCCGGCTGATCATCCGCTGACGGCTCAAGCCATGAATGCCGCACGCCCGCTCAATAGCCTCGATCAGCGCGGCATCGCACTGGGCGGGCGGATCGGCATTGATCACTTCCCGCCGAATCCCCACCCCGCGCCTCGCCGCAATCTCGTCCGCGGCTCGGTGAATTCGTGCCATCACCCCATCGCGCCGGGTGCCATCGATATCTCGCACATCGATCTCCATGTGGACGTGGCTCGGAATGCTGTTGACCGCCCGCGGAAAGATATCGCAGATCCCCGTTGTGCCCACGGTATCCGCCGCGCCGGTACTTTTCGCCGCCGCTTCGACAGCCAGCGCGATCTCGGCACCGGCCAGAAAAGCGTCGCGCCGCTGCGGCATCAGCACAGCCCCCGCATGGCCTCCCTCGCCTTCGATTTCGATCCGCAACGTCGACGGCGCCGCAATGGCAGTCACGATGCCGATATCCAGATGCTTCTCTTCGAGCACCGGTCCCTGTTCGATATGAAGCTCGACGAACCCGGAGAAATAACCTCGCGGCAACCGAACCTCGGAAAGTGTGCCGCCGAAGCCCGCTGCCCGGCGAACCTCTTCGAACGACCTGGCATCCGCGTCGCGTAGTTTCTCAGCCGCCGCCGGAGGCAGCGCTCCCGAAAGCATTCGGCTGCCGAGGCATCCAATGCCAAACCGCGTGGGCTCCTCGGAAGTGAAGACCACGAGCTCAATGGAGCGGCGAGGCCGAAAGCCGACGCGTTGCAGCGCCCGAATCGCTTCGAGACCTCCCAGCACACCCACGCAGCCATCGAACAAACCTGCATTCGGAATGGCATCGATGTGCGAGCCGGTTCCAACCGGCGGTAACTCCGGTTCCGACCCGCTCCATCGCACGAACGTGTTGCCAACCGGATCTTCACGCACATCCAGCCCGGCCTCGACACACAGATCTCTGACAAACCGCCGTGCGCGCAGATCGGCTTCCGAAAAGACGACGCGCGTAACTACCGGCGCGGGCTCCGCCGAAATCGTGCCAAGGGCGTGCAGTTCGCGGTCGAGCCGTTCCTGATCGATGGTCGGATCCATATCAACAGTGTTTCAGCCCGCTTCATCCCGCCGCGCGGTCGTCTCGGCCAGATATCTTTCCACCCTGGCCTTTACGGTGCGACGGTCGAGAGCCATGCGCCGCGCCGCCTCTTCGTAACTCCCTGTTATCTTGTAGACCTCGGCCGCATACCTCGCCAGAAGCTCGTCGGCAGTAAACTCACCCGCCCGAAACCTGCGGATCCATGCCTCCTCCCGCACTGATCTCGCCTGCTCCAGCGGACGATACGAACTCCGGATGATCACGTTCCTCACGCACTGCTCCAGCTCGCGATAATTCCCCGGCCAGTTGTAATCGCGCGGCAGATGCGCGGCAATCCACTTCTCCACTTCGGGCAGACAGCGCGCAGCCTCCTGGCCGACCGTGCGCAGAACCATATAATGCAGCAGTTCCCGCAGCACGCCGGGCGTATCCTCGATCTGCTCCGCCAGCGACGGCGTGTGAATCTGATCGGCGCAGAGGCGATAGTACAGATCCTCGCGGAACCGGCCAGCCCGGATCTCCGACGGCAAGTCGCGATTGGTGGCGGCGATCAGCTTTCCATGAAACTCGCGCAGCGTAGTATCTCCAACGGGAGAGAACCGCCGCGTCTCGATCACACGCAGCAGCTTCACCTCGATCGCGAGATCCATCTCGGCGAGTTCGTCCAGAAACACGCAACCCGAGACCGGGCAGATCTCAAGCCAGCCCTTGCGGTCGGCAATGGCGCCCGTGAAGGATCCGCGGCGATGGCCGAATAACTCCGACTCCACCAGCGCGGGCGAAAGAGCCGCAATGTTGATCGGGAGAAAAGTTTCCGTTTTCGGATCGGCGAACTCCATTCGCTGGGCGTCGAATGCCACATACCGTGAACCGGCAATGGCGCGCGCGATCAGTTCTTTCCCCGTGCCGGACGGTCCCGTGATGAGCGTGGGGAACTCGCCGAGCCGGCGATACATGGTGCGCCGGTAGCGCCGCATGTCCTGCGTGAAAATCGATTGCCAGACGCTCGCCCGCAGCCGCGCAGCCGGCATCGAATTGCCGACGATGTTGTCGTAAACGTGGTGAAACGCGCGTTCAATCTGCCGGAAACAGGCGAACACATGCGCCGGTTCGGCGGCGCTCTCGAAGCGTTTCCCATCGATGTGCAACAGGCGATTCCAATCGGCCAGAAACTCCCGGTAAAAATGCCACTTGCCGGCGCCGGATGAAAACTCCCCGTAATAGCGCTGGTAAAGCAGGTAATGGACGCTCTCTTCATAGATCGCCAGTTCCCGCTCGTCCGCCTCGGGCGCGGCGGCAATCGCCTCGCGCAGCCGATCGATCCTTCCGTTCAGCTTCCGGTAAATGGCCGACACGTTCGGCGGCGTGGCGTCCGGATCGGCGACCGACACGCTCCAGACCGGTCCCGCTGCCTCGAATTCACGCCCCAGCGCGGCTTTCTCGAAGGTGATTCGCTCCGGCAGAAACGGGTTGGCATAACCGAGACTCGCGACCGACTCGAGAAAACGGCGGTCCTGAGCCGCGAAGATGGGCATACACAAAATGTACATTCATACACGTCAGATGTATAGCTTTGATCCATTGGATAAAGCTAACCCATTGGCGAACAAGGATCTGGCGCGTGGCAGGCAGACTGCCTTTCAGCAGGTATGACACAAGAAGCTCAACTTCAGCAGCCGGCGAACGGATACGGCGCGCTGCTTCGCGACGGCGGATTTCAGGCGTTCCTCTGGACCCAGTTCCTCGGCGCTTTCAACGATAACGTTTACAAGATGATTGTCTCGGTTGGCGCCGTGGAACTGACGGCCGACCGAATCCTCGGCGCCCGCTATCTCGCCCTCGCAGGCGCGGTTTTCGTTCTGCCATTCCTGCTGTTCGCCGGTTACGCCGGCCAGATTGCCGACCGCTTCAGCAAAACACGCGTTCTCCAGGTCACCAAGGCATTTGAAATCGTCATCATGATCGCGGGCATCGCGGCCTTGTACGCGCGCAGCGTGAACCTGCTTCTCGTGGTTCTCTTTCTCCTCGCCATGCAGGCGAATATGTTCAGTCCCGCGAAATACGGGATTCTGCCAGAGATGCTCAGCGAAGCGCAGATCAGCCGCGCCAACGGCCTGCTCGAATTCTCTACCTTCGCGGCCATCATCCTCGGAACCAGCGGCGGAACACTTCTGTTCGCGCGCTGGAGCAATCAGCCTCTGTTGATGGGTGGAACGCTGCTCGCCATCGCAATTCTGGGCTCCGCCACGAGCCTGTTCATTCGTCGCGTGCCGGCCTCCGGTGCCCACGAACCGTTCCGCTGGAATCCCTTTCGCGAAGTCTTGTCGGGAAGCAAAAGGATTTTCGGAGACCGGCCTCTCTGGCTCACCGTTGCCGGCATCTCGTACTTCTGGTTCATTGGCGCCCTGTTCCAGCTCACGGTCATTCTCTTCGGCTCGGAAACGCTGCATCTGCCCGAGACGCAAACCGGTCTGCTGGTAACCGCCCTCGCGTTTGGAATCGGAGTCGGCAGCGTCGCCGCTGGACGGCTCTCGGGTGACACCGTGGAGATCGGTCTGGTGCCCTGCGGC
Organism: Terriglobia bacterium; assembly: GCA_963788485.1. Classification (GTDB taxonomy): domain Bacteria; phylum Acidobacteriota; class Terriglobia; order Bryobacterales; family Bryobacteraceae; genus BOG-234. Next base: position 22,284 of record CAWBIS010000056.1, on the reverse strand, counting down.
GCCGCGCTGCTCGGCGTGTTCTCCATCCTGACCGGCCTGGCGCATTCCTTCTCCCATGCGGCTTTCTGCCTCGCGGCTTCCGGATTCGCCGGCGGACTCTTCATCGTTCCACTCAACGCCTGGCTGCAGGAGGCTGCGGCTCCGCGTGAGAAAGGCCGACTGCTGGCCACCAACGGCTTTATCAACTCGATCGCCATCCTGCTCGCCTCCGCCGCGCTGTGGCTTCTCCACGACCTCCTTCACTGGCATTCATCCCGCGTCCTTATTGCGATCGGTTTTCTCACGCTCATCGCCACCGTCGTCATCGCCTGGACGGTGCCCTCGGCGTTCATCAGGTTCGTAGTCTGGTCGGCGACGCGTTTATTCTTCCGCGTGCGCGTAATCGGCGCGGAGAACATCCCGAAGTCCGGCGGCGGGCTCATTGTGGCGAACCATGTAAGCTACGCCGATGCCGTTCTCATCGGCTGTCTGACCCCGCGGCCGATCCGGTTTCTGATGTGGCAGCCGATGTATGAGAACCGCTGGCTCAAGCCCATTTGCCGTTTGTTCGACACCATCCCGCTCGCCCAGGGCTCGGCAAAGGAAGCGATCCGGCCACTCCGGCACGCGCGCTCTGCGCTTGAAAGCGGCGAACTGGTCGCGATCTTCCCCGAAGGCCAACTCACGCGGACCGCGCACGTGCACCCATTTGAGCGGGGCGTCGAACTGATCGCGCGCAGAGTCGAATCCCTGCCGGTGATTCCGATCTATCTCGACGGGCTGTGGGGACATCCGCTCAGTCTGAAAGGCGGCTGCCCCTTTGCATCGCTCTCGAAGCTGCGATACCCGGTGACTATTCGCATCGGCGAGCCGCTTCCGGCAGGAGTTTCCGCCCGGCAGATGCGCCAGCGAATTATCGAACTCGGCGCCGAAGCTGCGCCGGCGGACCAGCGCTCCGCCGCGACGCTCTCCCACGGTTTCGTCCGGGCGGCAAAGCGCAACTGGTCGGCGACCGCGCTCGCCGATTCAACCGGGACAAAGCTGAGCTTCGGAGAGGCGCTCACCGCCTCCCTGCTTCTGAAGGGATGGATTCGGTCGAATTGCCGCGAATCGGATTCCGTCGGCCTTATATTCCCGGCATCGGTGGGCGGCGCGGTCGCGAACCTCGGCGTGACGCTCGCAGGCAAGATAGCCGTCAACCTGAATTTCACCGCGGGCGAGGAGCATTTGCGCCATGCTGTCCGGACATGTGAAATCCGCACGATTTTCTCCTCGCGCGAATTTATGGAAAAGGCGAAAATCCCGCAACTGCCCGGCGTTGTTTTTCTGGAAGACGTGCTGGCGAGTTTCACCACCTCGCGCAAATTCGCGGCGATGATGGCCGCCCGGTTCTTTCCCGCGCAGAGGCTTGCGGGCGCAGCCCATCCCGCGGACACAGCTGCAATTATCTTCTCCAGCGGAAGCACCGGAACGCCCAAAGGCGTAATGCTTTCTCACTGGAATCTGGCCTCGAACGCCGAATGCGCCGCGGACGCTTATTCCGTCGACACGAACGACTGCATACTCGGCGCGCTGCCATTCTTTCATGCGTTCGGCTACACCTACACCCTCTGGTTTCCATTGCTGAATGGCTTCAAAGCCTTATTCCATGCGAATCCTCTCGATGCGGCCGGAATCGGCGAACTGGCTGGGGTACACCATCCAACGCTTTTCCTCTCAACCCCCACCTTCTGCCAGGGGTATCTGCGCAAATGCACGCCTGAGCAGTTCGCGAGCATCCGGCATCTGCTCGTCGGCGCGGAGAAGCTACAGCCACGGTTGGCGGCCGCCTTTCAGGCAAAATTTGGCATTACGCTCCTTGAAGGCTATGGATGCACCGAAATGGGCCCGGCGATATCGGTGAACGTTGCTTCGAGCGACCCGGAACACAGTGCTTACAAATCGGGAAGCGTGGGCCGGCCGCTGCCGCGCGTTGCCGTGCGCATCGTCAACGCGGATACGATGGAACCCGTCGAGGAAGGTGAAACGGGCCTCATACTCGCAAATGGACCGGGCCGAATGGTGGGCTACTTAAACGAATCCGAACGAACCGCCGCTTCGCTTCAGGACGGCTATTACGTCACCGGTGACATCGGCTATGTGGACTCGGATGGTTTCCTTTATATCGTCGACCGTCTCGCGCGCTTCAGCAAGATCGGCGGCGAAATGGTATCGCACCGGAAAATCGAAGAGGCTTTGAACGAAATTCTCGGCAGCGGCGCATGTGTCGTCACCGGCATCCCCGACGAACGCCGCGGCGAGAGACTCGCAGTGCTCTACACCGGCGATTCCGCTACTCCGGCGCGGATGCTTCAACAACTCGAAGCCAAAGGATTCCCCGCCCTCTGGATCCCCAAGCGAGCGCAATTCCGCCGGGTCGATGCCATCCCCACTCTCGGTACGGGTAAGGTGGATCTCATGGCCGTCCGGGCTTTAGCCAGTGAGCAACTCGAACCCGCGTATTGAGCCATGAGACTCCTGGGTCCGCTCCATCTCGCCATTGTCGCGATCATCGTCGCCATAGCCGCTGCCCTGGTTCTGCTCTGCCGGAAGAACGTTCTTGCGTTGAACCCTCTCCGCCGGAGTCTGGGAGCGGCTCTGGCCATCAACGAACTCATCTGGTGGATCTGGCGCTATTCGCAGGAAGGCGTCCACGCGGGCAATCTTCCCCTGCAGCTCTGCGACGTTGCAGTCTGGCTGGGGGTGCTTGCCAGCTTCACGAACGCGCCGGCAATCCTCCAAACGGCGTACTTCATCGGAATTTCGGGCGCGGCCATGGCGTTGCTCACGCCCGATCTGACCGCGCCATGGCCCAGCTATCCGGACGTCTACTTTTTTCTGGCGCACGGCGGAATCGTAATCTGCGTGGCAGTAGCCATATTCGGCGCGCGCCGGAAGTTTAGCCGGATGGCGGTCTGGCGCTCGTTTGCGCTGCTTCTGGCTTACGCGGCGATCGTTGGCGCAATAGACTGGCGGTCCGGCGCCGATTACATGTTCCTTCTCAGCAAGCCCACAGCCCCATCCCTGCTCGATCGAATGGGACCATGGCCCTGGTACATCGCCGGCGCAGCTGCTGTCGCCCTCGCGCTGTTCTGGATTTTGTGGCTGCCCGTCAGGGAGTCGCGTCAGCCAGAGCCTGATGAACGAGCTTCAGCACGCGGCGGTCGCGCACCATCAGTGGATGCGCCGCCACGTTGACGCGTATGGACCGCCCCGGGCAGCGCCCGCAGCTGTTCGCGGGCACGATCATCAAATCCAGCGGCGTCCAGATTGCGGTCATCCGAACCCGCTCCAGAATCGCCGCGTCGCGGTTCAGATCCCGCAGAAACTCGCTGCCGGGACGCATCTGCCGCGCGCCCCGATTCCATCGCAGAAACGCCACCCAGGTCCCGCTATGGGGCGATGCGATCGTAATGAACCGACTCACCCGCTCGATGCCGCCCAACGGCTGCAGATAATAACGCGACACCAGCCCACCCATGCTGAATCCGACAATGTCGATGACCCCGCGCGGTCCAAATCGGCGTTCGATCCAGTCGGCAAGCTGCGCCGCGAGTTCATCCAGTCCGGCGTCCCCGTTATTCGGGCGAAGGTTCAGCGAGTGCACATCCAGTCCCTTTGCGCGGAGCCAGGCACCCATACGATGAAACACGCGGTCCGTGTCATTGATGCCATGAACCAGCAAAACGGGATTCCCGGTCATCTTTTCCCGTCGGGCTCAGGATCGTCCCGCAAGTTCGAAGCACCGATCGAGCGTACACATTTTCTCGGCCTTTGAAGATTTGTGTCGTGAATGGAATATCCACAGGCCCTCCCGCCAGCCAATAACACTGGAGATCTCGAAAACAATCCTTGAGACCATTTGAGCATTCCAAAGCGGCTGCAGATATCGTCGCGCGACATGCCCGGCCGCCCGGTGCGCTGCGCCCGTGCTCCTGTGAGCCAGCTAAACCAGTGCTATAATTGGATTTAATCCCAAAATATGGCTGATCAGGGCAATCCTCCGCAAGGGCCACCCGCGCCTCCTCAAATCCCGCTTCCAACGGGTGGAGGCGGCGACAATAACGAACGCAATATCAACATCAACATCGAAGACGAGATGAAGAGCTCGTACATGGATTACGCCATGAGCGTAATCGTGGGACGCGCCCTTCCCGACATTCGCGACGGTCTCAAACCGGTTCATCGCCGCATTCTGTTTGGCATGAGCGAAATGGGTCTGGCGCCCAACCGCCCCACCCGCAAGTGCGCCAAAATCGTCGGCGAAGTCCTCGGCAAATTCCACCCGCATGGCGACGCTTCCGTCTACGATTCGCTCGTGCGCATGGCGCAGGATTTTTCCATGCGCTATCCGCTTGTGGACGGTCAGGGAAACTTCGGCTCCGTCGATGGCGATCCGCCCGCGGCCATGCGGTACACCGAAGCCCGCCTCTCTCGCATCGCCACTGGCCTGCTCGAGGACATCGACAAGGAAACCGTCGATTTTCGTCCCAATTACGACGAAAGCGAATTCGAGCCCGAGGTTCTTCCTACCCGCGTCCCCAACCTTCTGGTCAACGGCTCGTCCGGCATCGCTGTCGGCATGGCGACCAATATTCCGCCGCACAATCTGCGCGAAATCATCGACGCCACCATTCGGTTGATCCGCAAACCCGCCTCATCCCTCGAAGAGATTATGGAGGACGTTCAGGGTCCCGACTTTCCCACCGGTGGCTTCATCCTCGGGCGCCAGGGAATCCTCGACGCCTTCCGCACCGGCCGCGGCAGCCTCAAAATCCGCGCCAAAGCCACCATCGAGCCCATGAGAAAGGGCGACCGCGAGCACATCGTCGTCACCGAGATTCCTTACCAGGTCAATAAGTCGCGCCTCATCGAAAACGCAGCGGCGCTGGTAAATGAGAAGAAGATCGAAGGCATTTCCGAAATTCGCGACGAGAGCGACCGCGACGGCATGCGCATTGTGTTCGAACTGAAGCGCGGCGAACAGGCCGACGTAATTCTCAACAACCTTTACAAGAACACGCAACTGCAGATCAGCTTCGGCATCATCAATCTCTCCATCGTCAACGGCCAGCCGCGCGAACTCGGCCTGATCTCGACCATCAAATATTTCATCGAGCATCGCGCCGACGTCATTCGCCGGCGCACGGACTACGAACTGCGCAAAGCCCGCGAGCGCGAGCACATCCTGATCGGCTTCCGTCTGGCGCTCGACAATATCGACGAGGTGATCCGCCTCATCCGCGCCTCCGGCTCGCCGAAGGAAGCGCGTGAATCTCTCGTCGCCGCGTCCACCCGGTTCCGTTTCGATCGCGTGTATCTGATGGCTGCCGGCGCCACCGAACCCCTGACCCAGCTTTCCGAAAAACAAGCCCAGGCCATCATCGAACTCCAGTTGCAGCGCCTTACGGGCATGGAGCGCGAGAAGATCGCCAACGAACTGGCCGACATCCAGCGGCGCATCGGTGAATACCTGGAAATTCTCGGCTCTGAAAAAGTTCTTCGCGATCTCATGATCAAGGAACTGCGCGAAGTCCAAAAGGAGCACGGCGACGACCGCCGCACGCAGATCATCGACGATCCCGGCGATATCCGGCTCGAAGATCTCGTCGCGGTCGAAGACATGGCCGTCACCGTCACCCACGGCGGCTACCTCAAGCGCACCGCTGTCGATACCTACCGCAGGCAGACGCGCGGCGGCAAGGGCCGCATCGGCATGGGCACGCGTACCGAGGATTTCGTCGAATACTTCCTCGTCGCCTCCACGCACAACTATCTGCTCGTCTTCACCAATAAAGGCCGCGTCTATTGGCTGAAGATTTACGAGATCCCCGACGCCACAACCGTGGGCAAGGGCAAACACATTTCAAATCTGATTAACCTGCAGCCGGACGAAACCGTGAAGGCTTTTCTTCCCGTGCACAAGTTCGTCGAAGACCAGTTCATCGTCATGGTCACGAAGTACGGTGTGATCAAGAAATCCGAGCTGACCGAATTCAACAACCCGTTGCAACGCGGCATCATCGCCATTGGCGTCGACGACGGCGACGAACTGATTGCCGCACGTCTCAGTTCCGGCAAGGATTACATCTTCCTCGGCTCGCGCGAAGGCATGGCGATCCGTTTCTCCGAGGACAAAGTGCGGCCGATGGGTCGGCCCGCCCGTGGCGTCCGCGCCATGGATCTCGACGAGGAAAGTCACGATTACATCGTTGGCGCGGAGGTTATTGGCGAGGAAGGCCTGATACTGTCAATCTCCGATAACGGCTATGGCAAGCGGACCCGGCTCAGCGATTACCGTCTGACCAACCGCGGGGCCAAAGGCGTCATCAACATGAAGACCACCAACAAGACCGGCAAGGTGGTGGGAATCCTTTCGGTAAAGGAAGATTCCGAGCTGATGATCGTCACCAAGGACGGCAAAATGATTCGTATCGATTCCGGCGAAATCCGCCAGGCCGGACGCTCCACGCAGGGCGTACGTCTGGTGCGCATGGAAGAAAACGATCAGGTCGCCGCGGCCTGCCTGATCCCCGAAGGCGAGCCCAAACCCAACGGCGACGACGATCAGGGCAGTCTGACGCTCCAATAACAAGTCTTCGGTGGGCAGGGTGATACCCTGCCCAGGGCTGGCAGCCGGCCGGTCGTGCCAGCGAAATCACCTCTGGCTCAGTCCGCCATCGACCGCCACGACCTGACCCGTAATGAACCGAGTGCTTTTCAAAAAAAAGAGCACCGCTTCGGCAACTTCGTCCCCGGTGCCCGCGCGGCCGGCGGGCGTAGCCGCGATGAACCGCTCGATCCGCTCATCCGTCTCGCCGAAAGGAATCACGCCCGGCGCCACGCTGTTGACCGCAATCTTCGGCGCCCAGGCCTTGGCCAGCGCGCGCGTCAGCATCACCACGCCGGCCTTCGATGCACAGTAGTGCGCATGGTCGGCCCACGGCTTCAGCGCGCCGAGCGAGCTGATGTTCACGATGTGCCCGCCCTCGTGCGCCAGCATGATCCGCGCCGCCGCCTGGCAGCAGAAGAACACCGACTTCAGATTCACCGAATGGATGAAATCCCAATCCGCTTCTTCGATGTCGAGAGGATTGAAGCGTGTGAATCGCGCGGCGTTGTTCACCAACCCGTCGATGCGGCCCACGCGTTCGAACAGGTCTCGAGTCTCGCGGACGCTCTCCAGGTTCGCCTGGAAGATGGGCGCGCCGCCGCACTCCTCGGCGGTGGCTCGCGCCTCGCGCTCCGACCCGTTGTAGTGGATCGCCACACGCGCGCCCTCCGCGGCCAGCCGTAGCGCGATCGAACGGCCGATGCGTTTCGCCGCGCCGGTAACCAGGATGATCTTTCCCTCGAGGCTCTCACTCATCGCCGGTCGGCACAATCCCCGCGTTCTCGACCATCAGGATCACTGTTCGCTGCGGCGCGCGCGTCCGGTGCATGATTCCCTTCGGCACCACGAAACCCTGCCGCGGCGCCAGCTCCACCGTACGGCCTTCCAGATCGATCAATAAACAACCATCGACAACATAGAAAAACTCATCGTCGGCGTCGTGTTTGTGCCAATGGTATTCGCCCTCAATGACACCCAACCGCACCACCGATTGATTCACCGCGCACAGCGTCTGGTTGAACCAGGGATGCGCCGACTGTGCCGCGGCCGCATCGATATCGATCAGTTCCAGCGGCGCATGGAGGATGTTCAAACGAGTATCGTAGGGGAAAGTTGAAATCGACAAGCGCTTACCTCCTCGCCCTATGATGCCACCGGCGGTTCCGCCGTCAGTTCCTCTTCTTCATCAGCGCGAACCACCTGCCGTGCCGGTTCCGGCAATCGACCGGTCAGGCTCGCCCAGGTCCAGAAGATCGCCGTCGTCGAGCTGATCACTCCCGCCCACAAACCGATTGTCCGCGGGCTGTATGAAATCGTGGCAGCGCCCGTCGCCATCATCGAAAGCATCATCACCGACCATGTCAGCGATTCGTTGGTCGCGAATACCCGGCCGCGGTACCGGTCTTCCACATGATGCAGAAGTTGCGATGTGTTCAGCACCGAACTGACCGCGATCGCGGCGCGCGAGACCATGATAAACACGCATGCCAGCGCGAGCGTCGGCATCTGACTGAAGAGCACATAAGCGCCGCCGTGGATCACGTAGGCGATCGCGATCGTGCGCTTGTAGGCCGTGAACGAAAGCACTTTGCCCAGCCGGTATGCGATCGCCCCGCCGATCAGCAGCCCGATTCCCGCGAATCCCCAGATCACCCCGATACCCAGCGGCCCGTCGTTGAACACCTTCTCGCCGAACAGGCTGAAGAGGATCTGCGCCGCGCCGCCGCCGCTCGCCCAGCCGATGCCGAGCATCAGAATTCCGAATACCAGAGGTGTGCCGCGAATGTAACGCAGACCCTCGCCGTATTGCACCGCTCCGGTCTGCCGCTTCCGGTTGCTCTGAAACGGGCGGAATCCATCGGCCCGCCGCAGCCGGGATACGCACAGCGCCGACACCACGAACGAGAAAGCATTGAACCCGAACGCCACCACGAATCCGAACTGCGCGCCCATCGCGCCCAGAAACGCCCCGATGGTGAGGCTCGCCCACGACGTGGTCTGCGTCATCGTATTCGCCGTGTGCAGTTCTTCGGCTGTGGTGATGCCGGGCAGAATCGCGTTGCGTCCCGCGGTGAAAAACGGCGACGCAAACATCAGCATCGCGCTCAGCACGAAGAGCAACGTCGGCGCGCTCCGATGGATGCAGAGCATGAACGCGCCCGCGATCAGCATACGCGTCAGGTCGCTCGCGATCATGATTCGCTTGCGGTTCATGCGGTCGAGCAGCACGCCCGCGATGGGGCCCGCCGCCAGCATGGGCACGGCGCGCGACAGGAAGACACCGGTCACCACCAGCCCCGGGTCTTTGTGCGTCATCGCGAGGCTCATCACCGCGATGTTGTTGAAGTGGTCGCCCACTTCGCTCACCACCTGTCCGCACCAGAGAAACCGGTAATTCCGATTTCTCCGGAGCAGTTGGGTGAATGCGCTCAATGAACCTCTTCCGTGCGCACGGTGACGTGGCGCATGAAGTCGTCGTCGATCGCGTAGCCGAATCCCGGTTGGTCGCGAATAGCGATGGTTCCGGAAGGCGTGATCTCCACTGCCGGCGAAATGATGTCCTGTTTCCAGTACCGGTTGCTCGCCGAAACGTCGCCGGGAAGGATGAAATTCGGCAAGGTCGCCAGCGCGATGTTGTGTGCGCGCCCGATGCCGGCTTCCAGCATCCCTCCGCACCACACCGGAATGCCCTTCGCTTCGCAAACATCGTGCAGACGCTTCGCCTCCGCGAACCCGCCCACGCGCCCAAGCTTGATATTGACGATCCCGCAGGCTTTCATGGCAATCGCCTGTTCGGCGTGGTGCGCGGAGCGGATGCACTCATCGAGACAGATCGGCGTGTGCAGTTGCGGCTGCAACGCCGCGTGATCGATGATGTCGTCGTGCGCCAGCGGCTGTTCGATCATCATCAGGTAGAAATCGTCGAGATGCTTCAGCCGCGCGGCGTCGTCAAGCGTATACGCCGAGTTCGCGTCGGCCATCAACCGAATGGCCGGAAATCGCTCGCGGATGCGGCGCACCACATCCACATCCCAACCCGGCTTGATCTTCATCTTGATGCGTTGATAGCCGTCGGCCAGTTCGCGCTCAATCTTATCGATCAGCTGCTCGACCGAATCCTGAATGCCGATCGAGACCCCGCACGGAATCTCCCGGCGGGCACCGCCGCCGATCTCTTTCCACAGAGGATTTCCATTTCGCCGCGCCTGCAGATCCCAAACCGCGGCTTCGACTCCCCCGCGCGCCATGTTGTGGCCGCGAATATGCCGGGTCAGCGAATCGACTTCGCCGGCGCTGCCAATATCCCGCCCGACCAGACGCGGCGCCACATAATCGCGCGCGATCCACCACGCCGATTCCGTCCACTCCTCGTTATAAAAAGGATGTTCGCCCGCGGTGATCTCGCCCCAGCCGGAAACCCCTTCGGAGACGACCTCAACGATCACAATCTGCCGCTCGTAGGTGCGGCTGAAGCTGGTCTCGAAAAAATGAACCAGCGGCATCCGCAGCTGCCGCAGCACGATGCGTTCGATTTTCAACTCAGCACTCCTCGAACCAGTCGAGCAGCCTGGCAACCTGCGGCGGATTGGCAATCCGCCTCTTCCGTCGCGTTCCGAGGGTCCGTCATCCGTTCCACGGCCCCAATAAATAGCATTCCCCTTCCATTCCGATCACCGCGAGACCTCGCGCAAAGCATTGCTCGAACTGATCCGCAATCTCCCGTTGCCTCGTCCGCGCTTCATCGATATGCGCCGGAACGCAAATCCTCTCGAGGATCTCGCCGCGTTCATGCGGCTTTCGTATCCACCATTCCGCCACGCAGCGATCCGTCGGAATCCCGCCATGCAGGTGGCTCGATGACATCCCATACTGATTCCGCACATAGCGCCGCACAATAGCCCCCAGCCGCTCGATATTGAAATAAGCGTTCTTGAGTTCGAGCGGGTCGAACGTCCACTCGATCAGATCGAGGCCGCGCGCCAGCGCATCCTCCCGCTGCCGCAGTTTCAATTGCCGCCCGAGACCCGCGTTGCGAAACCCGGGTAAAACGCCCAGCATATGGCTGTGCAAATAGGGCTTGTTCGGCGGTTTCAAACCCGGGATCGCCAGACAGAACGCAACCATCCTTTCGCCATCGAATGCCCCCAGCAACTGGCCGCCGATCTTCGTCGCCACCACCATCATGCGGAACGGCAGCAGGTCGGCGTCGTCGAATCCCCAGATCGTCTTCTGCAGCACCACGACCTCGCGCAGTTCCTGCTGGCCCGAGAGTTCGCGGATCATCACCCTTTGGCCTCCTGCCAAAGGGCCTCCAGTTCCTCGATCGGCGTGCCCGCGACCTCTTTGCCCTGCGCCGCCAGTCGCCGTTCCACATGGCCGAAACGCTGGCGGAACTTCGCATTCGTGCGGCGCAGCGCCTGTTCCGGATCCACCTTCACAAACCGCGCCAGATTCACCAGCACAAACAGAAGATCGCCCAATTCGTCTTCGATCTGATCCTGGGATCCGCGCTCGCACGCCTCGGCGAACTCCCGCCGTTCTTCATCCAGCTTGTCCAGAACTTCGCCCGCATTGCGCCAGTCGAATCCGGCGCGCGCCGCGCGTGAAGTGATCTGCTGCGCCTCCACCAGCGCCGGCAGCGCGCGCGGTACGCTGGCGATCATGCTCTGCGGGGCTTCCGCTTTCGCTCTCCGCTCCTCTTTCTTGATCTCGTCCCAGCGCTTCAGCACCTCATCCCCGGTTCGCGCAGTTCCGTCCGCGAAAACATGCGGATGGCGCCGGATCATCTTCTCGGTAATCGCATCCAGCGAATCGCCGATATCGAACAGCTTCTCTTCCGCCGCCATTTGCGCGTAGAAAACGGCCTGGAACAGGAAGTCCCCCAGCTCCGACCGCAGTTCATCCCAATCGTGGCGATCGATGGCGTCGAGCACCTCGTAGGTCTCTTCGAGCGTATAAGGCTTGATCGATTCGAAGGTTTGCTCGCGGTCCCATGGACAGCCTCCGGGAGCCCGCAGGCGAGCCATGATATCGACCAGCCGCTGAAACTTTGCACCAGTGGCGTTGGAGCTCTCGTCGTGCATTCGGCGATCTTTGGGGGACGACTCCAATGTAGCATTGAGCGTCTGCTTCAATGGCCGGGTTGTAGACTGGTTTTGATGAGCCAAGAGGTTGAATGAGCGACGACGTTGAGCGGGAATTCGAGGATCTGGACGCCGACGAGCCTGACTCGCGTCCGGAATTGCCTCCCGCGGATTTCGATTTTCTTGTTTACTCATTGCGACTGCAAACCGAATTGAACCTCGGTTTGCTTCCTATGGGCGAGCCGGGCGAGGAGAATCAGGAACCCGATTTCGAGCTGGCGCGGCATAACATCGATCTCCTTGGAATGCTGCAGGAGAAGACGAAGGGAAACCTCACGGCCGAAGAGCAGCTGGCCCTCGATAATTCCGTCACGGAGTTGCGCTTCCGCTTCGTGCAGGCACAGGAGCAGTCGAAAGTCGGGTAATGGGCCTGAAGATCAGGGTGCTCGGTTCCGGCACCAGCTCGGGCGTTCCGACCATCGGTTGTTCCTGCGAAGTGTGCCGCTCAACCGACCCGCGCGACACGCGGCTGCGCCCGTCAATCCTGGTTCGGCACTTCGACAGCAACATAATCATCGACACCACTCCCGATTTCCGCGCGCAGGTGCTGCGGGCGGGGACCCAGCACCTGGATGCGATCGTTTACACCCACGCGCATGCCGACCACATCTTCGGTCTCGACGATGTTCGCCCGTTCAATTACCGCCAGAAAGGCCGCATTCCGATTTACGTTTCGCGCCCCGCGTTTGCCACCATCGAGCGAGTCTTCCAGTATGTCTTCGACAATCAGGAACGCTCCACGAATGTTCCGAAACTCGATGTCCATCTCATCGACGAGAATCCATTCGACGTCCTCGGGCTGGAATTCCAGCCGATCCCTCTCATACATGGCAAAGACACCATCTTTGGGTATCGTTTTGGCGACGTTGCATATCTGACCGACCACAACGAAATTCCCGCATCGTCGCTCGATCGTTTGCGCGGTCTCGAAGTGCTGTTCCTCGATGCCTTGCGGCACAGGCCTCATCCGACCCACTCGACCGTTGAACGATCCATCGAGACCGCCCGGCTGCTGCAACCGAAGCGGACTTATTTCACCCATATGTGCCACGACGTCAGTCACGCCGCGACCGAGGCGACGCTTCCTCCTGGAATCTTTCTCGCCTGGGACGGACTCGAGATCGACGTACCCGTCCAATGAAGGTCTTTCGTTCCCTGGGCGAAATCCACGCCGCTTTCGGGCCGTCCGTCATCGCCATCGGCAACTTCGATGGCGTTCACGCCGGCCATCGGCAAATTATGCGTCGCGTCGCGGCACTGGCTCGCGCCAACGGATATTCGGCCGCAGTGCTGACGTTTGATCCTCATCCCGCTCGCGTGCTTGCGCCCGACCGCGCGCCAAAGCTGTTAATGACGATCGATCAGCGCTTGCGCAACATGGAACGGGAAGGCATCGAGGCGGTCCTGTTGCTGCCTTTTTCGCTTGAGTTTGCGAAGCTGGCGCCGAAAGAATTTGCCGTACAGGTCCTCGCGCACGCGTTGGGCGCCCGCATTGTTCTGGTCGGCGAAGATTTCCGGTTCGGGTACAAACAGGCCGGGAATATCGAAACTTTGCGGACCCTCGGAGACGCATTTGGATTTCAGCTCGAGGCCGTTCCCGGTATTGCCCGCCGTGGAGTGCGAGTCAGCAGCACCGCGATCCGGAATCTGGTCGAAGCCGGACGCGTATCCCTCGCCTGCCGCATGCTGGGCGCGCCCTTCGCCCTCGAAGGTGGGGTTGTCCGCGGGAAGGGGATCGGTTCGAAACAGACTGTCCCGACGCTCAACCTGGCGCCTCTGAATGAGGTGCTGCCGAAGACCGGCGTATATGTGACTCGAACACGCGACCTCGATTCCGGGCGAGTATGGCCCTCCATCACCAATGTCGGCTATCGTCCCACCTTTGACGGCCGGGATCTTACAGTCGAAACGTTCCTGCTGGAACCGATCGGGAACGAAACGCCTCACCGGATTGAACTGAGTTTCCTCACATTCGTTCGCGACGAACGCAAGTTCGACACCCCCGAAGCCCTGAAAGCCCGCATTCTGAAGGATGTCGACGTAGCCACGCGGCTTCATCGGCGGCTCGCGAAGCTTAGCGTGGGATAATTTGATTTAAAAAAAGGAGTAAGACTCGTGAGTCTATCCGCCGGCAAGGTGAAGCACATGAACGCGCTGTCCAACAAGGACGGCGTCATCGCAGCGGCCGCGATGGATCAGCGCGGAAGCCTGGCCAAGTCGCTCGCTACCGCCAAAGGTGTTCCGCAGAAGGACATCACCGATGAAATGATGCAGGAGTTCAAGACCGCTGTTACGCGGGTTCTGACTCCTTATGCCAGCGCCATTCTGCTCGACCCTGAGTGGGGCCTGCCCGCTTCCAAAGCGAGAGCGAAAAACGCCGGCCTGCTGCTGGCTTACGAGCACAGCGGCTACGACAATACGCAGCCCGGCCGCCTGCCCGATCTGCTGCCGCATGTTTCGGTGAAGCGCATCAAGGAAGATATGGGCGCCGATGCCGTCAAGATTCTGATTTATTACACGCCTTTCGACGATCCGAAAGTCAACGATATAAAGCATGCCTTCATCGAGCGTATCGGCGCCGAGTGCGAGACATACGAGATTCCGTTCTTCCTCGAGTTTGTCGGTTACGATCCGCAGGGCGGCGATGAAAAAGGTTTCGAATACGCGAAGAAGAAGCCGGCCATCGTCAAGGGCAGCATGGAAGAGTTTTCGAAGCCGCAGTACAAAGTGGATGTGCTGAAGGTCGAGGTCCCGGTGAATGCGAATTTCGTCGAAGGCAGCAGCGTGTTCAAAGGGCAAGCCGCCTATTCGCGCGCCGAAGCGCTCGACCATTTCCGCGATTCCGCCTCCGTGGCGAGCAAGCCGTTTATCTATCTAAGCGCGGGTGTGAGCAATCCGCAGTTCATCGAATCCCTGGCCATGGCTGCCGAGAGCGGAACGGATTATTCGGGCGTCCTGTGCGGGCGCGCCACCTGGAAAGACGGCATGCCGATCTATGCCACGAAAGGTTTGAAAGCCCTGGAAGACTTCCTCTCCACCGAGGGAGTGAAGAACATCCAGGCCGTCAATCAGGCCATTGCTTCAGCGGTGTCCTGGAAACGAAAAGCTGGCGTTGCGGCCGCCTGATCCGCCGCATATACTTAAGCCCGCGGGCGTTCCTGGAGCCCGCGGGCTTTCGAACTTCAGGGCGTCTATATGTCAACAACAATCACCGTCAAGAAACGCGATGCATCGATCCCCCTCAGCAGCAATGAACACCTGCAGAAGTGGGTTGAGAAGATGGCCGAGCTTACCGAGCCGGCCGAGATTCACTGGGTGGATGGTTCGCAGGAGGAATACGACCAGCTCTGCGCCGAAATGGTCGCGGGCGGCACGTTCATCAAGCTGAACGAAAAGTTGTGGCCGGGCTGTTACTACGCCCGTTCCGATGCGAGCGATGTGGCTCGTGTGGAAGATCGGACCTTCATCTGTTCGCTTTCGAAGGACGCCGCCGGACCGACCAACAACTGGGAGAACCCGTTCGACATGCGGCGAAAGCTGAAAGGGCTCTTCAGCGGCTCCATGCGCGGACGCAGGATGTATGTGCTGCCGTTCAGCATGGGCCCGGTGGGTTCGCCCATGTCGCAGATTGGCGTGCAGTTGACGGACTCGCCGTACGTGGTGGTCAACATGCGTATTATGGCGCGCATCGGCGTGCCGGTCTTCCGCGAAATCGACAAGGATTTCAAGCGCGTCGTGCCGTGCATGCATACTGTCGGCGCGCCGCTGGCGCCCGGCCAGGCCGACGTGCCCTGGCCTTCCAACAAGGAAAAGTACATTGTCCATTTCCCGGAAACGCGCGAGATCTGGTCGTATGGTTCCGGCTACGGCGGCAATGCTCTGCTCGGCAAGAAGTGTTTTGCTCTGCGCATCGCATCGAACATCGCGCGCGATGAGGGCTGGATGGCCGAGCACATGCTCATTCTGGGCGTCGAAAATCCGCAGGGGGAAAAGACCTATGTCGCGGCTGCGTTCCCCAGTGCCTGCGGCAAGACCAACTTCTCCATGCTGGTGCCCCCCGAGGGCTTCGATGGCTGGAAAGTCTGGACGGTCGGCGACGACATCGCCTGGATCAAGCCGGACGCCAACGGTCGCCTTTATGCGATTAATCCTGAGGCGGGCTTTTTCGGAGTGGCGCCGGGCACATCCGAAAAGACGAACCCGAATGCCATGAAAACGCTGGCGAAGAACACCATCTTCACCAACGTCGCGCTCACTCCCGAAGGCGGAGTCTGGTGGGAGGGGATGACCGAAAAACCGCCGGCCGAATGCCTCGACTGGCAGGGCAGGTTGTGGACTCCGGAAATCGCCAAAGCCACCGGAGCCAAGGCCGCGCATCCGAATTCCCGCTTCACCATGCCGGCTTCTCAATGCCCCACGATCGACCCGGCGTGGGAAGATCCGCACGGCGTGCCGATCAGCGCGTTCATTTTCGGCGGGCGCCGCGCCACCACCATGCCGCTGGTATTCCAGGCGTTCAACTGGACTGCGGGTGTGTACGTGGGCGCGACCATGGGCTCGGAGATGACGGCGGCCGCCGCGGGTACGATCGGCAAGGTCCGCCGCGATCCCATGGCGATGTTGCCCTTCTGCGGATACCACATGGCCGACTATTTCCGGCACTGGATCAAAATGCGCCGGCAACTGAGCGAGACCCCGCGCATCTTCCATGTGAACTGGTTCCGCAAGGATGCCGACGGCAAGTTTATCTGGCCGGGCTTCAGTGAGAATATGCGCGTACTGAAGTGGATCGTGGACCGCGCGCACGGCCGCGGGGTTGGCATGGAGACGCCCATCGGCTGGCAGCCTCATTATGAAGATATCGAATGGAAGGGCCTCGATTTCCCGCGCGAGAAGTTCGAGCAACTGCAGGCGTTCGACAGCAAGGCCTGGCGCGAGGAAGTGATCGGGCACGAAGAGCTGTTCATCGACCTGCACGACCATCTGCCTTCGGAAATTATTTACGAGCGCGAGCTGCTGATCTGCCGCATCTGACGAAAACGAAATAACTGCCGGCGTAGCGCATCCACCGTGCCTGCGCTACGCCGGCGCCAGATCCTGTGGCTGGCTGCCCAGCCGGTACAGGATATCCAGCGCCGCTTTTTTCCCGCGTTCGCCGATCTCACCCACGGGTCCCACGCATGCCGGGCAGCCGGCTTCACACTCACAGCCGTCGATCAGTTCGCGAGTCTGTTTCACGAGACGCCCGGTGAGGCGGAACAGCGGAGCGCTCAGACCCACCCCGCCAGGATAGGCATCATAGAGATAAAGGTTGGGTTCCCAGGTGAGCCCGCCGGAAATGTCTTCGGTCAGAGACGTACCGAGGTCGCGCGGATCGCACATCAGCAGCAGGGAAGCGATGGTGCGAAACGCATTGGCCAGGCCTGTCAGGCCGTTCTGACGTTCCACCGGCGTGTATTCCTCCAGCTTCGCGAGGAACGGGGCGGGGAAGTGCAGCCAGAACGCGGTCGTGTGCATTTCCTGTTCGGGCATCGAGAGCTTGCCCGCGCCCACGTTTTCGTTTGTATAGAATTTGATCTTCTTGAAGCCGACGATCTGGCGGTTGATGCGGACATCGCCGTGTACTCGCGCGACGCCGTCCTCGACCATGCCTTTCTCGAATTCGCGCAGGGGTTTCACCTGCGTGTAATCGATCGCGTCCGTATAGTAGTCGCAATCGACGCGTTTCACATAAGCCTTGCGCTCCTTGTAATCGAAGCGTTCAACGTGGAATTGCTTCGCTTCGTGCAGGTAGATGGCCTTTTCGTGCAGGGTCGTCAGCGCCGCGGTATAGGAAACTTCGCCGATGATCTTCGCCTCCCCCGTAATATCGACAACGACGAAGTTATCGCTCGATACGGATCTCAGGCTCACCGCGTCGGCCGGGTAAGTATCCGACGTCCAGTGCCAGTTATCGGCCGATAAGTGGAGTAACCCGGAATCGGCGAGAAATTCGCATAACTCGGTAACATCGTGTGGGCCGAATAACTCGTTCTTTCGCACCGGTAACTCGAACGTCGCGCATTTCAGATGGCTGAGCAGTATCTCGAGATTATCCGGATTCACATGCGCGTGTTCCGGCGATCGATCGAACAGGTATTCGGGATGTTCGACGACGTATTGATCGATCGGCGCGCTCGACGCCACCATGATGGCGAGAGATCCCGCATTGCGCCGTCCCGCGCGTCCCGCGCGCTGCCAGGTGGAGGCTATGGTTCCCGGATAGCCGGCCATTATCACCGCGTCCAGCGACCCCACATCGATGCCGAGTTCCAATGCATTGGTGGCGACGACGGCCCGGGTGTCGCCGGAACGCAGGCGCTTCTCGATCTCCCGTCGCTCCCGGGGAAGGTAGCCGCCGCGATAACCGCGCACCGATTCCGTGGGCAGACGGCCGTTGTCGCAGGCCTCCTTGAGGTAAGTCACGAGTATCTCGGTGGCGAGGCGATTATTGGCGAAGACCAGAGTCTGCTGGTCGGCATCCAGTAATTCCAGAGCGATGCGGCGGGTTTCACCGATGTAACTGCGCCGGATTCCGAGTTGCCGGTTCACCACCGGCGGGTTGTAACAGATGAAGACCTTCTCGCCCGCGGGCGCTCCATTGCGATCGATCAGATCGAACGGCGCTTCCGTCAGGGTCTCGGCCAGTTCCTTCGGATTGGCGATGGTGGCGGAACAGGCGATGAACTGCGGCTTTGAACCGTAGAATTCGCAAAGCCTCCGCAGCCGGCGCATGATGTTGGCGAAATGACTGCCATAGACGCCGCGATAATAATGCAGCTCATCGATTACGATGTACCGCAGGTTTTCGAACAGCTTGGCCCATTTCGTATGGTGCGGCAGGAGCCCGGTGTGAAGCATATCCGGATTCGTGAGCACGATATTGGCGCGCTGCCTGATGGCGCGGCGGGCGTCCTGCGGTGTATCTCCGTCGTACGTGAAGGCACGGATGTCGGAGGCCATCGCTTCGATCAGACCGTGCAGTTCGTCGAGTTGGTCTTCGGCGAGTGCCTTGGTGGGAAACAGATAGAGGGCGCGGGCGCCCGGCTCGCCGATCAGACGATTCAGCACCGGGAGGTTGTAACAGAGCGTCTTCCCGCTCGCGGTGGGAGTGACAATCACCGTGTTGGCGCCCGCGGCGAGACGCTGCCAGGTCTCGGCCTGGTGGGAGTAAGGCCTCGCGATTCCGCGCCCGGCGAGCACCTCCCGCAATCCGGTATTCAGATTCGGCGCGAAGTCGGCGTAATCGGCCGGTCGCGCTGGTGTGCGGCGGATGGCCCGGATCGGCCCCCGTTCATCCTGTGCGATACGTTCGAATTTATGCAGAACGAGGCCGAGATCGCCCCTGCGCGGCTTCGGCGGCAATTCTGGAAATGCCAGCGAAAGGAACTCGGACATTCGCCTTTTGTTTGCCTCGGTGTCTACCTTAGCACGAACGGCGATCGAACTCCATAGTGCGGCGGCTAATCAGAGGACCACGGCAGGTAAGCCGCGCCATAAAGCCCGGCTTCGTTGCCGAGCTCGGCCTTCTCAATCCGCGTCTCTGTGGAGCGAAAGGTGAAGGATCGGCGCCGCGTTTCCTCAAGCATTGCGGGCGCGAACAGATCCCATGCGCCAAGGACGCCACCGCTCAGCAGATAGAGCGGAAAGTTGAAAGTATTGACCAGCATCGCCAGCGTCACGCCCAGCGCTTCGCCCATCGAAATGAAAATAGTCCGTGCCTTCTCGCTGCCCGCGACCGCAAGGTCGTACACCTGCTTTGCGGTCAGCGTGTCGCCGAGCCCCAGCAATCTTGCCATCGCTGTGATTGCCGTAGCGGAGGCGTGTTTTTCAACGCATCCGCGATTGCCACAGCCACAGGGGTTTCCGTTGGGAACAACCGTGATATGGCCCAGTTCGCCCGCCATGCCGAGCGAACCGCGCAGCACCTTTCCGTTGCTGATAATACCGCCACCGATGCCGGTTCCGAGCGTAAGCAACACCAGGTCGTCGACATTGCGCCCCGCCCCAATCCATTTTTCGCCCAACGCAGCGGCGTTGGCGTCGTTTTCGAGGATAACCGGTGTTCCGAGGCGCTGGCTCAATTCGTCCCGAATAGGGAAGTTTTCGAGCGACGCCAGGTTGTTCGAATTCCGGATGACCCCCTCTTTCAAGAGGATGAAACCTGGCACGGCGATGCCGATTCCCGACAGATTTTTGGCGCCCCACCGCTCCCGCAGAGTCGCTACCGCGTCCGTGATTTCTTCGAGGATCGCTTCGCGTCCTGCGGCTCTGGCTGTCTTTCCGGATACGCTGTCGAGCAGCTTTCCCGTATGATCGACCGCGGCAGCGCGCAGGTTCGTACCACCGAGATCGACGCCGATGCTGAAATTGCCCGTCAATTGCATGGATCCCGGCATGGCTCGCGTCATCATAGCATCCTGTTCCGATAAGGGACGGTTATAAACCGCATTACAAGTTTGATACACCGCGTTTTGCGGTTCGTGCTATACACGAAACAGAGTCGCGTTATGTACGTCAAACCACATGGCAGGATTCTTTATGAACCGGTCGTATATTGAAGTCCCGGGAGCTGGCATGCACGAACTGCCGCCACTCCTGGTACGAAGCATCCCGGAGGAAACGAGCCGGGAGGATCTGTTCCAGCGGGCATCCGCGATGATCGACATTGAGGACATGATCGAGGACGCACCGCCCAACATGGTCGATCAGCGGAAGATGGACCTTGCGCTGAATCTGACGGACCAGTATTTCCGCCTGCTTTCGCACTGGGCATGGGGAGACTCGGTACTGGAATGGATACGCCAGTGCGAAATCACGTTCGACGCCACCAGCGCGTTGCGCCATCTGCTGAGCCCCGATGTGTGGCCTCATGCCGCGCGTAGCAGCTTCGTCGAACTGCTGGTCGACAAACACGTCCCCACGCACGGGGTCGCCATCGACAGGGCGGTCGGAATGCGGCTGACGTTCCGGCAGCCGCCCCCGATAGACTGCTGCTCGGACCAGTTCCTCTTCTTTCTGAACTCCCGTCTGGCCGGTACGGCGTATGAAACATGGGCTCGCCTCTCGCCCGATTCGACCGCGCATCTGCCTCCCAACCGCTTTCATTTCGAAGTTCATGACATGCGGCCCCAGTAACCTCTCCTGAAGTTGTGACACCGTTCTGCCGATTAAAGGGCAGGACATGTTTTCAATCATCGGGATTGTGGTGGTGTTCGGCGCCATCATTGGCGGTTTTCTCATGGAAAAGGGGAAAATGCCGGTGCTGGTCCAGCCCGCCGAACTGCTGATCATTGGCGGATCGGCTCTCGGAACTCTGCTGGTGGCAAACCCTTTGCCCCTGATAATCCGCACTTTCAAGAGTCTCGTCGGAGTCCTCGGAACCAGCCGCTTTACTTCAGCGTTTTACCTGGAAAGTCTGAAGATGCTCAGCGATATCTTCCAGTTCGCGCGGAAGAGCGGCATGGCGAAGCTCGAAGAGGATATCGAAAACCCGGAGAAAAGCGTTCTGCTCTCCACGTATCCGAACATGAGCAAGGATCACCATATTCTGCATTTCGTTTGCGATACCTTACGTACAGCCGTAGCGGGTGTGGTGGCTCCGCATGATCTGGACGCTCTCATCGAAGCCGATATCGAGATTCACCATCACGGGATCTCGGCGCCTGTACGGTCGCTCACGACTGTCGCGGATGCGTTGCCGGGCCTCGGCATCGTAGCGGCGGTGCTTGGAATTGTCATTACCATGGGTGCTCTCGGAGGTCCGCCCGAAGAGATTGGCCACAAGGTCGCTGCGGCGCTTGTCGGAACCTTCCTCGGAATATTGCTTTCCTACGGGGTTGTGGGCCCGCTGGCCGCGAATCTGGAGAAGGCAGTCGACGCCGAATCGGAGCAATACCTGAACTGAGCCAGTAGATGTGGAAGTAACAAGGCCGACGACGCGCTCTTCAGCGTCGACGAGCGTCCGGCTTTCCTCGGCGTCGTCGGAGCGATAGATGCCGGCGTTTTTTCAGGCCTCAACCCAGGCGTACATGCGATTCGGGGTCGGCGAGAGCGACGTCGATGCCGATGCGGCCTACGCCGTCAGCCTCGGTGGGCAGACCCTTTGTAATTTGGCGCCAGGTGTCGCCGCCATCGGTGGATTTGTAGAGACCGCTTCCGGGGCCGTCGTAGCCGCCTCCGGTTGTCCATGGTGGACGCGCGAGGCCCACAGGGCGGTGAAGATGATCTGCGAATTTCTGGGATCGAAGACGAGGCTGGTGGCGCCGATGTCATCATTCTTATAGAGGACCTTTTGCCAGGTCTGGCCGCCATCGAGCGAGCGGAAGACGCCGCGCTCGGGGTTGGGACTGAAAGGATGTCCCATAGCGCCGACGAAGAGGCGGTTCGGGTTCTTCGGGTCGACGATGATGGCGGCGATCTGCTGCGCGTTGCGGAGGTCTGAGTTATTTGAACCGAGATGCTGCCAGA
>CAWBIS010000055.1:0-29152 GCA_963788485.1 Terriglobia bacterium | reverse complement strand
TTCAATCCCGGCTATGTCATACCAGGCGGGCGCGATACGCGGCAGACCCTGCAGCAGCAGGGGTACCGTGGCATCCGGCTGCGAATTATTGGGTGCGCCACCGAAATAGAGTGATCCGTCGCTCGAAACCGTTACAGAAGTGTAATCCTGCCCGAACAGGGGGAACACGAAAGTATTGGGAAAATAGATGGTAGCCAGACCGCCGTCGGCATTGCCGGTATTCCACGACGTGATCGGCGTACCCACCGCCGACGTCCAGATTGGAGGCAGCGTGTCAGCCACGGCGATTCTCGCGAAGGCCAAAAACATTACCGAAAGTAGAAATCGCGCCGCCGCAAGGTTCATGGTTCGGGTAATAAGATGCCCGGGCCATAGTGCACGACGGCATCACGAGAGTATACCTGATTAGCTATTGATATCAGACCATGGTTTGCTTCAAACCTAAAACTGGAACCGTACCAGTACCTGAACCTGCCGTGCGGTTTCGTTCACTGGGGACACCGAGGGAAAGCCGGAAGCCGTACCCTCACGCCCATATGTCGCGACGCCAAAATCCGGCGAACCGAGCAAGCTGTTGGGATTGTTGAGATTGGCATGATTGAGGAGGTTGAAGGCGTCGGCGCGGATCGTCAGAAGGGTGCCTTCGCGGAGGCGGGGTACCTGGAACGAGCGAGCGAGTGAAAGATCTACGTTATAGAGGCCGGGTCCACGGAACGCGTTCCGTCCGATGTTACCGACGACTCCTGCCGGGGGAATAGCGAAAGCCGCCTGGTTGAGCAGCAGGACGCCTCCGGTTGCAGGTTGCGGGTTGGAATAGACGGCTGCCGAGGGGTCGATCAGGCTGCCGCGCTGATTCTCGATGGCGGCGATTCCAGGCACGATTCCGGTCTGCGGCGCTTCAATCGAGTAGGGAAACCCGGTGCGGAAAGCGGCCATCCACGACGCCTGCCAGCCCCGCGTCAGCAGCCGGCGGCCGTCGGATTGCCAGATACCGAGGAGGAACAGGTTCTGGCGCTGATCGAAGTCGGAATTGCCCCGGTCGCCGTTGCTGTCGAACTGCTGCGCGAAGGAAGAACGTTCGGTGGAAGCCGCACCGTTGCTGACGGTGGTGAATTCGAGGTTGAACAACTCGGCACCCAGCGGATCGCTTTGATTATCGATGGCATGGCTCCATGTGTACGCCGCCTGGAACTGGAACGTCCGCAGACGGTAGCGGAGCAGGGAGGTAAGCGCATAGTAATCGGAAATTCCCTGGCTCGACCGCCATTCGACATCGGGAAAATCCTCATTCGGACGGCCATCGAAACCCGCTGTGGTGGTGAACTGGCGGTTCACGATGTCGGAGGTGATCAGATCGCGTCCGAGCGAACTGGTGCCATTGACCTCGAGCGTCAGATTGGCGTTGAAGGAGTGCTGGATGCCGATGAACGAATTCTCGGCGTAACCGTTCTTCAGCTTCGGATCCATCAGGATCAGCGGGGGAAAACCTCCGGGCGCCTGCGGCTGATTGGCGTAAGAGGGGAGCACGGAAGCGATGGGCGCCAGGTAGTTGGTGGTCCCCGAGACGGAATAGAGCGGCAGGGAAATACCGTTGCTCTGAACGCTTTGCCAGAGGTTGTCGAACGGCCGGTCGTAGAACAGGCCGAAACCGCCCCGGAGCACGGTCTTGCCCTTCCCGAAGAGGTCGTATGAGAAGCCGAGACGCGGCGCCCAATCGCCGTTGTCGGCGCCGTAGATTGGCTCGTTGCCGGGGCCGGGAACCTGCAAAGTGGCGGAAGCCAGACGCGAGTTGAAATCGGTTCCGGGCCCGAGTTCGACCAGAGCATCCTTCACCGCGCCGGTGTTCCGCGGCGCGCCGAAGCGTTCATAGCGGAGTCCGTAGTTGAGGGTGAGACGGGACGAAAAGCGGTAGCTGTCCTGCACAAAGTAATAGGTTTGGGTCCAGGCGTAGCTGCGGTTGAAGTCGGGCTGGGTGGGTGTCGCGGCCAGGCGGCTGGTGGCGACATAAAACTCGCTCGGCTGGTCGAAGGCGAAATCGATGACGTTGGGGAAGATGTATTCGCCGTCGCCCAGCGCCGTGAGATAGCCGCTGTTGAAACGAAAGAGCGCGCCCACGCCGGCGGTGATCACGTGGCGGTTGCGCGTCCAGACGGCGCTGTAGATGACTTCGGGCGAGCGGTTGTGATTGCGGTAGGCGTAGAAATTGGGCGCGCCGGGGAGGAGAGTACCGTCGGCCGAAGCAAGCGTGGGGATGTTGGAGTGCGCGCGGTTCCACCAGAGATCGTCGTCGTTGTAGCTGAGCTTGAACTCGCTGGTCAGGCGCGGCGTCCAGGTGTGCATCCAGTTGGCGGCGGCGCCGGTGGTGTTCTCATGCAGCGCGGAGTTGAATTCCTGGTAGGGGTACCAGATGAAGTCAGGTTCGTTGAGCCGGGCGATGTTGACCCTCGCCATGATGTGATCGCGGCCGCCATTGGTCACGTAATCGCCGCGTTCGAGGGCGATGAGGCGATCGACCACCACGGGTTGCGACACGGTGTAGGGGGCGACGATGGCGCCGGTCGGGGAAACGATCTTCGGGCCGGGATACTGCGTCAGCAACTGGTAGGCGATACGGTCTGTGGGGATATTGAGCGCCGGAATGAAGTTGGTGGTGGGCAGTTGGTAGGTGGCCGGGGCCAGCGCGCTGTGGCTGATGAGTTGTTCGAGGGCGCTCGAGAAAAAAAGCCGGTTGCGCAGGACCGGTCCGCCAACCTGGTAGCCGAACTGGTTTTCATTGTCCTGGCGGCGTCCGAGCCCTGTGAGGTTGTCCTCGAAATCGGACGCATTGAGGAAGGCGTTTTTCAGATATTCGTAGGCGACGCCGTGGAACTCGCTGCCTCCCGCGCGGGTAACGGCGTTGGCGATGAATCCGCTGGTGCGGCCATACTCGGCGGAATAATTGTTGGTCGAAATGCGGTATTCCTGGATGGCTTCGGGAGCCACGGGATTCAGCGGCCCGGTGACGAGATAGTTGTTGTTTTCGACGCCGTCGAGCAGGTAATTGGAAGAGGACGGGCGCGCGCCATCCACGCTGACGCCCAGCCCGCGCGCGGTGCCGTTGTCGGCGGTTACGCCGGGAAGGCTCACCAGCATGGTGTAGACGTCTCGGCCCTGCAGCGGCAGATCTTCGATCTGCTCGGGATCGATTACATACGACATCGAAGTGTCCAGGGTGCCGCGGGTGCCCTGCAGACCCTCGAACGTGCCGGAGCGGCTGGTGTCGACGTCGGGGCCGTAAAAGGTGACGATGGTTTTGCTTCCGGGAAGGAACACACTGCGGTACTGGCCCGCTTCCCACACATCGCTCAGAGGACGCAGTTTGAAATCGATCTGGACGCGGCCGGCCACGGGAAGGTCGAGCTGTTGCAACTCCTGGGCCTGGTAGCCGGGCGCTTCCGCCCGTATGGAGTAGGTTCCGGTAGAAAGCAGCGGGAGAAAGAAATAGCCGCCGGCGTCGCTTTGATATTTGCCGTTGGCTGAGATCGCCGGGTTTGCGTAAGTGACAGACGCTCCCGCGACAGGTTTGCCGGTAACTGAATTAAGAATCGTGCCGGAAATGAGGCCCTGTGTGGTTTGCGCAACCAGAAAAGGGATTCCGCAGGCCCCAAGGAGGGCCAGCCGGACAAGAACCCTGTGCATAGTCGGTTCATCCAGTGTACTGTCTGATGGCGCACATGCCCATACGTTCGGGTACCATTCAGATAACGGATGAAGCGGAACTGGCAGCGCGTGGCCATTTGCGCGGCGATCGCTGTGGGCAGCGTGATGGTGACGATCCTGCTGGCGTCGGTGCCGTTCTTTCAGGGCCTGAACCTGAAGGCGCAGGACGCGCATTTCGTCCTGCGCGGAGCGGTGCCCACGCACGATCTCGTTATCATCGGCATCGACGAAAAGACTGAAGATACCTTTCCGGAACTGGAATCGTTCTGGCATCCCTATTACGCCGATGCCATACGCGGCGCGGCGGGGGCCGGCGCGAAGGTGTTCGTGCTCGACCACTTCTTTGAGGTTCCCGTGGCCAGGTATGAGCCCGACGACGACGCCATACTGGCGCAGGCGTTTGCCGAAGCGTCGCCGAAAATGCCGGTTATAACGGCTTTCGTGGCGTCGAAGGCCAATCAGAAAGACGCCGCGTTTGCGGTGCCGCTCAATATGATGTCATCCACATTCGGCACGGCGGCGTTCGCCAATCTGACGGTGGACCGGGACAATTTCGTGCGCCGGCAGGAATTGATCGAAGCCCCGGCACAGGGCGAACCCACGGCGGACTTGAAACGCAGCATGGCTCTGCGCGCGGCTGAGAAGTTTCTGGGCGAGGATGCCGGGTTCCGGGACGGCAAACTTTACCTGGGGAAACGCGAGATCCCGACGGGTGATGCGCGGGATATGACGATAAACTATGCCGGACCCGCGGGCAGCGTTCCGCGTGTGTCGCTGGTGGATTTCATCCGCGCCGTACGTGGCGGAAACGAGGCGCAGCTGGAACGCTGGGTTAAAGGCAAGATCGTTCTGCTGGGCCCCGACAGCAAAGTCGACGACACGCACGCGACGCCTTTCTACACGGCTTTTTCCCTCACCGACAGGTGGATGACGCCGGGGGTCGAGATACACGCGAACGTCCTGCATACCCTCCTGACAGGATCGTTCCTCAAGCCGGTCCCCGCAGGAGTTCGCGTCGGCTCGCTGGCTCTGACGGCGGGGGCGACGGTGGCTGTTGTGGTGGCGCTCGCGGGGGCGCAGATGAGCCTGTGGGCGCTGCTTGTGCTGGGACTGGCGCTGATCGGCACGCACATCGCGTTCCGGTTCGGATGGCTGCTTTCGAGCATGGAGCTGACGCTCGCGTTTGTGTGGGCTTCGATCGGGGGTATCGTTTACCGCTCCCTGACCGCCGAAAAGAAGAGCAGCTTCTTCCGCAACGCAGTGGCTCTTTTCGTGGGTAAACAGGTGGCGCATTCGCTGGATCAGAACCAGAAGATCGGGCTTACGGGCAAGCGCCAGATGGTCACGATCCTGTTTTCCGATATCCGCGGCTTTACCGCGTTTTGCGAGTCGAAAGATCCGGCGGAAGTGGTCGATCTGTTGAACGATTACATGGCTACGATGTGCGCGATCATCGTGCGCCATGGCGGCCACGTCAACAAATTCATCGGAGACGGCATTCTGGCGGTTTTCTCGGACGATGACGAAGGGGCACGGCCCGGCGATCATGCGCGCCGCGCGGCGCTGTGCGCGATCGATATGGTGAACGCGCCCGGCGAATTCAAGACGGGTACTGGCCTGCATTCCGGGGAGGTGGTTATCGGGAACGTAGGATCCTCTGACAAAATGGAATTCACGGTTCTGGGCGATACCGTGAATCTCGCATCGAGGCTGGAAAGCCTCAATAAAGAACACAAGACGAAATTGCTGCTGAGCGAGGCGACATTTGAAATGATCGGGGGGGCTGTCGACACTGTGTATCTGGGGACAGTGTCCGTCCGAGGGAAAAGTGTACCGATGAAGCTCTATACCGCAGCATCGCTCATGCCGAAGTCAGCCGAAGCCGATCAGCCGGCTATGGCGGGGAAGGCCATATGAAGGTGCTGGTACTGGCAGGACTCATGGCGGTGACGGCGCTGGCCGCCGACATGAAGGAAGAACCCGTCGGCTTGATCCTTGCGGCGCCCGGTGGTAAGGTGCTGCGCGCCAATACGGAGACCCCTCTGGCGGCCCGCTCGGGCGATATTCTTTTTTCCGGCGATTCGCTGCGAGCAGTGGGGGCGCCGGCGAATTTTCTTTATTGCCCCGGAAAATCCTCGCAAACGCTGGATGCGGGCGGGGAAGTTCTCCTCGATGCGAAACAACTGAAGGTGAAAACCGGTAAATTGGACGCACCGAAGCCGGTGAACGCGTGCTTCCTGCCGCAGCTGGTGCGGGTCGCGGTGGCAAGCCAGCAGCATTACGGGGTCAGCATGACGCGCGGGCTGGCGAAGCCGGAAGGCGATGTGGTTTCCTTCGATCGGCTGGCTGCGAATGTACGGACGCAGATCGAGCCGTTTGAAAATGCTTTGAAGGCCAATCCGAGCGACGTTTCCGCGCTCGTCGAGGAAGCGGCCGTTTTTGACCAGAATCATCTGGACGCCAATTCACTTGCGGCCTATCGAAAAATAGCCGCATCCTGGACGGATGCGGTCTGGGTGCGCGGCCGTATTTTCGAGCTGGAAGAATCGCTGGCGACGCAGGCGGCCCTGAAGGCGGCGGCGATTTCTCCCGATGCGAAGACCTACGCGTTGATGGTGGGCATTTCGAAATACGAAAAGCTGCCAAAGGACCTGTGGCTGCAATTCGCCGACGCCGATGCGAAGACGTTCAGCCAGCATCTGGCGAGCGCGCGCGGCGGCGCGGTTCCGGCGGACCAGATGGAAGTTCTCACCAACGAGGAAGCCACTACCGCGGCGGTGCGGAACGCTTTCCAGACTGTTTTAAGGAACCGCGCGGGCAAGAAAGATACGATCTTCATTCTGATCGCGGCTCATGGCATTGTGGATAGCCGCGGTTCGTACATCCTGACGTACGACAGCGATCCGCAGGATCTGTCGACGACGGCGCTGCCGATGGCGGAGATCCAGTCGCTGGTGGACGACGAATTGTCGAAGGTCGGGCGTGTCGTGCTGATGGCGGATGTGGCCCGCGCGGCCAGCATCGGCAATCTGAAGACGGCCAATATCGGGAGCGCCGTGGAAAAGCTGGGCGAGGCGCAGGGTGAAATGCTCGGCCTGATGGCGGCGCGGCCGAAAGAGCTTTCCATCGAAGGCGCGCAGTTCGGCGGTGGGCACGGCGCATTTACCTACGCGCTGGTGAAGGGCCTGCAGGGTTTTGCCGATCACGATGACGATCGGTTTGTGAGCGCCGGCGAACTGCAGGATTACGTCCGCGACAGCGTGCCCAAACTCACCGGCAACAAACAGCACACGCGCGATTTCGGCAGCATCGAAAACACCACGAAGCTCTCGGACCTCAGCCGGCAGGGCATCACGCTGGCGCGCTTCCGCAGCCTTTACGATTCGCGCAATGGCGGCCCGCTGCTGCTGGCCGCCGCCTCGCCGCAGGATGTGTTGTCAGGCCAGGCTCAGCAGGATGTGGACGCGTTTCAGGCCGACGTGCGCGCGCATCGGCTGCTTCCGGACGAGGCGAACAGCGCATTCGGTCTGATCGACAAGCTGCGCGCGGAACTCAGCCCCGAGCAGATGTTCCTGCAGGAGAACGCGCTGCGGGTGGCTCTCGAAGATCAGGCCCAGCAGGTGCTTCTGCGGTATCTGGCGGGCGATCAGACGCCGCAGGCGAAGAGCGAATTCGACGCCGGATCGAAGTATATGGAAGCGGCGATGCGGCTGACCCCCGAATCGCTTTATCTCGAAGGACGCGATTCGTTTTTCCGCGGGCGCGGTCTGCTTTTCGACAAACAATACGGCCAGGCGTCGAACCTGCTTGAGCAATCGGTGCGCATCGATCCGGGCGAAGCTTACGGCTATAACGCGCTGGGCATCTCGTATCTGGAGCAGGCCGATTTCGCCAAGGCGATGCCGGCATTCCGGGATGCGGCGCGGCGGGCGCCGAACTGGTCTTATCCGCTGCACAACCTGGCGCTCGCGTATGAGGAAGCGGGCGATTACCAGAACGCGATCCGCACCTATCAACAGGCCATCAAGGTGACGCCGCAATTCAGCTATCTGGCTTACCAGCTGGGGTTGGTTTATCAGCGGCTGAATCGGCGGCGGGATGCGGAGACCCAGTATCGCCGGGCCATGGTGCTGGCGCCGGATTCGGCGCTGCCTCTGAATGCGTTGGGTTCGCTTAAGGCGTCCGAGGGCAAGGCGGCGGAAGCGGAGAAGTTTTACCGGGACGCGCTGCAGAAGAATCCGCCGCTCGACACGCTCCTCGCCACGCGGCATAATCTTGGGCTTCTGCTGGCTGGGCTGAAGGGCCGCCAGAACGAAGCGATCGACTTATGGAAGCAGAACCTGACCGCGAGTCCGGATTATCTGGCGTCGCGTCTGAGTCTGGCGGAGTTATTGTCGCGGACCGGCGACAACGCGGGCGCGATTGCGCAGTATGCTTTTGTGGTCGGCGTGAAGCCCGATTATGTGGCCGCGCGCATGGCCCTCGCCGGGTTGTATCTGAAATCGAATCAGGCGGACCAGGCCGTCGAGCAGTTGCGTGCGGCGGCGAAGCTGGACGCCCAGAATGCATCTCTTTGGGAACAGATCGGCGATGCCGAGAAATCCCTGAATCGCGCGGATGCGGCCCGCGAAGCGTACGCCACCGCGTTGAAGCTCCAGAGCGAGAAGAGCGGCCGTAAACGCATTCAGACGAAAATGGCTTTCTGAATGGCAGCGGCTCAGGTACGACTCAAATTCTGGGGCGTGCGCGGTTCCACACCCACTCCGCAAATCCAGAATCTGAAGTTCGGCGGCAACACTTCCTGCCTCGAGATTCGCAACGGAGAGAACGAGTGCGTTGTTTTCGATGCGGGCAGCGGCATCCGCGCGCTGGGCCAGGCGCTGATGGAGGAAGCGCGCGGAGCACCCATCAAAGCGCGCATCTTTCTCACGCATTTCCATTGGGACCACATTCAGGGAATCCCTTTTTTTGCGCCGCTTTACGGAGCCAATAACCATATCTCGTTTCTTTCCGGATCGAGCGGACGGCCGCTGCAGGAGACGCTGGAAGGGCAGATGGCGAAGCCTTATTTCCCCATCGATTTCAGCCAGGTCGCGGCGCAGCGGGATTTTCACCAGATCGAAGATCGAGGTGAGGTGAAGGTCGGCGGATTGACGGTCCGGCCGTTTCCTCTGAATCATCCGCAGGGCGCTTCGGGTTACCGGATCGAGTGCAACGGCGTTTCGATCGTTTATGCGACCGATTACGAACATGGCGTGGCGGGGTCGGACGCGACGCTTTGCGAGTTCGCGCAGAATGCCAATATTCTGATCTGCGACACGCAGTACACGCCGGCCGAGTACGAAAAGCATCGCGGCTGGGGACACAGCACATGGCAGAACGCGGTGCTGCTGGCGCGCGAGGCGCGCGCGGAGCAACTGGTGCTGTTCCATCACGATCCGGAACACGACGACCAGATGATGATGGAGATCACGCAGAACGCGCGTTTGCAGTTCGAGAACACGACGGGTGCCTGGGAAGGTTTTGTGGCCGCGCTGTAAGAAGCGCGCGCCCCGCCCGGCGGTATCGTGGTTGTTGGGAGTACCAGGTTTGAGAGTTTTTATCGTGGCAATGGTTTTGAGCGCTGCCATATCCATATCGAGTTGCGCCAGGCTTCATGGACCCGGATCGGGTCAGGCGGCGAGGGTCGTACTGAACGACGGTTCAAGCGTCAGCGGAACCGTAACGAGCAGTTCGAGCTCTTCGATTTCACTGCGGGCCGCGAACGGCGAAGAGCGTATCATTCCCATGAGCCAGGTGGCGTCGGTTCAATATGGCACGGCAGCCGCCCGATGAAGGCAGAGGCTCTGTCGCTCCAACGGCCAGGCGGATTGCCAATCCGCCGCAGGAGAGCATCTTTCCCGCCGTAGCATCTGATTATCAGAATTCGATATAGAGTGTACCTGTGAGGTTGCTGCTTCTTGCCTGCCTCGGACTCTGCTCCGAAGTCAGTCTCGTGGCTCAGTCGCTGCCCGACGAAATTCCAGGGGACCAATGTCTCGGGGGCCGGCTGGTGTCGATCCAGCGGAATTCAATAACCCTGAAGTTCAACGAGAAGACAATAACAACGCGCCTGGCCCCCGATGCCGAGATCTGGCGACGGGGAGTGGACCTCGACAGCCTCAGTCAACTCGTGGTGGGCGATAACATCTACCTGAAATGTAAGCGAGCCACCGGCAGCCGCGAGGTGGTCGCGTCGGTAGTGGCGGCGGTGGAAAAAGACGATGGCATCGATCTAGTGCCGCACCATATCGCCGAAATCCGCGTGTGCTCGGGTCATCTGATCGCGATCGCCAAAGACGCGCTGTCCGTGAAAAACGACGACGGAATCTGCGTCATACGCCTCAAGCCCGATACAAAGATCTGGCGCGGAGAAATTTTTCACGACACGAGCGTTCTCAGGCCTGGCGACGAAGTAGACGCGCGGGTCGTAGTCGGCTACCCCGGCGGCGAGCTCACGGCCGATGGAGAGGTCGAAGCGAATGTTGCGAAGGCCGAGGGTACAATTGTCTCCCTGCGTTCAGACCGCATCGTAGTTAAGGAGCATGGTGTGCGCGGGCATACGACGGTGCTTTTCGATTCCCGTACCGAATTCGATCCGGATGATGGGAAGTTGAAACAGGGCGCGCAAGTGTTGGCGGTGGGCCTCGATCTGGGCCACGATACGATTCGCGCTACGTCGATCACCGTCGAAAAATAAGTAAACGACGTTTTACAGTTGGGCGTGCGGAACCTGTTTGAACAGGACGACGCCCGCAGGGCAACATCACCTCCTCATGTTGCAGTAAAAGCCCGTCCCCCTCTGTTCTCATCCGTCTCCAGTACGCTGTGGCGGCGGCCGAAGAGGAAATAAATCACGAGGCCGATCGCCAGCCAGATAAAGAACCGCAGCCAGGTTTCGAGCGGCAGCGCCAGCATCAGAACGAGGCAGAACAGGATCGAGAGGCTCGGCAGCACGGGACACCAGGGTACGCGGAATCCGCGTGGGCGCTCCGGGTTCGTTTTGCGCAGCACGAGCACGCCCGCGGACACCACGATGAAGGCGAAGAGCGTGCCGATGTTCGAGAGGTCGGCAAACGTCCCAATGTCCCAGATGCCGGCGGGAATACCGACCACCAGCCCGGCGATCCATGTGCTGACGAAGGGTGTGCGATAGCGGGTGTGGACCTTCGCGAAAGCCTTCGGCAGAAGCCCGTCGCGCGACATCGCGAACCAGATGCGGGCCTGGCCGTACTGAAAGACCATCAGCGAAGAAATCATGCCGACCAGCGCGCCCACGTTGACCCATCCGCGAATGCGATTCATGCCGAGGCCTTTTAACGCGTCGGCCACCGGTGCGGCGCTGTTGAGGGTTTTCCAGTTCGCAATGCCGGTCAGGACCAGCGCGACCGCGATGTAGAGCGCGGCGCAGACGATCAGGGTGGAGATAATCCCTACCGGCAGATCGCGCTGCGGGTTGCGGCATTCCTCGGCCGCGGTCGAGACGGAATCGAAACCGATATAGGTAAAGAAGACAATCGCCGCGCCCGTCAGCATCCCCGAATAGCCGTGCGGCAGAAACGGATGCCAGTTCGCCGTGTTCACCGCGTGGGCTGCGCCAATAACGAAGATCAGAATGGCGGCGATTTTGATCGCGACCATGATGTTGTTCGTCTGCGCGCTCTCCCGCACACCGCGCACCAGCACCCAGGTAAGGATGAGCAGGATGACGAGCGCGGTGACGTTGAAGACGCTTCCCGTGCGGGCGCCGTCGACAATGGCGGGGCTTGCAATAATCTTCGGCAGATGGATGTGGAAAACGCCGTCCAGAAGATCGTTGAAATAGGCGGAGAATCCCACGGCGACCGCCATGTTGGAAACGGCGTATTCGAGGATAAGATCCCAGCCGATAATCCAGGCGATGATTTCGCCGAGAATAGCGTAGGCGTAGGTGTACGCGCTGCCGGCGATCGGGATCATCGACGCCAGCTCGGCATAGCACAGCGCCGCAAAACTGCACACGAACGCGGTGACGAGAAAGGATAGCGAGATCCCCGGGCCCGCACCCTGACGGCCGATCGTGGATACGGCGTTGCCGCCGTTCAGCAGCAGATCGAGGATCGGCGCGTTGAGGATCGACTTGAAATCGAGGTTCTGACCGGCCGCCGCCGTGCCGGTCAGGATGAAAATGCCGGAGCCGATGACCGCTCCGATACCGAGCGCGGTCAGGCTCCAGGGTCCGAGGGATTTGCGCAACTGCCGCTCCGGGGCTTCCGCGTCGGCGATCAGCGCGTCGATGCTGCGGGTCCGAAGGAGGCTGCCCAAATCAGGAACCTGTCGGCGTTAACGTTTCCGCTGGCCCTGCGATGCGTGGCGGATCTTTTTCTTTTCCGAACCACGCGCGACGCCCGCGGCGCGTTTCGCCTTCGGTGCTGCCTTCTTGCGCGCGGCGCGTTTCAGCTTCTTTCGCTCTTCGGGTGCTTCTACGGTCTTTGTGTTCATTTGGCTGTATTCAGGCCTTCTTCAGACCCGCGTATTTCTCCACTAATTTTTTCATCCCGTGGCGCTGAAAGACGACTACGATTTTCGCGTCGTCGCCTTCGCCCTCACGGCGGACGATGGTTCCGGTCCCGTATCGGGGATGTTCTACTACTGTACCTGTTCGTGCCGGATGCTTCGGCGGAGGGGGCGCCTGGGGCAGCGGCGCGCGGGATTGCACCGGCGGAATCAAGGGCGCCCGCGGCGCGACTGGAGCAGCCGGGCGCGTGGACTGCGGCGGCGGCGGAGGAGGCGGCGGCGCCGATCGAGCCGGCACATGGACACCGCGATCCTTGAAGAACTGCTGCACGTTTTCGACGGAGTTGAGCGCTTTGCCGGTGTAGAGATTGCGCCGCGAATCCTGACGCACCTGCCAGCGGTCGGCCGTGAGATCCACCTGCGGCACGTCGTCGTCTTCGGCCACACCCAGAGTGATGGCAAGGTTCGACGGGATTTCCTGCAGGAAACGCGATGCCATCGTGCGCTCCTGTTCACCGCCGCCGAAACGCCGCCGGTAGCGGGCCCAGCTCAGCACCAGCCGCTTCTCCGCGCGCGTCATGCCCACATAGCAGAGGCGGCGCTCTTCTTCCATCGCGCCTTCGCTCAATAACGACCGGCTATGCGGGAAGAGCCCGTCTTCCATGCCCGCCATGAAGACCACGGGAAATTCGAGGCCTTTGGCGTTGTGGATGGTCATCAGGGTGATCTGCGACGATTCATCCAGCGCGTCGGCCTGCGCCACCAGAGCCGCGTGATCCAGAAAGTCGCGAACGGTCTCGCCGCGCTCGACGGCCTCGGCCGCGGCGTTCATCAGTTCGTTGAGGTTCTCGATGCGCGCCTGCGATTCCGGCGTATTCTCCTGTTCGAGCATTTTGCGATAGCCGGTGCGTTCTTCGATGAACTTGAGAGCGTCGTTGAGGGGCTGCGTGGCCACCGCCTCCGCCAGTTCGCCGATCATGTTGCGGAACGCCGCCATGGCGGAGTGGGCGCGGGTGCCGAACTGGTTTTCGTCGAGCATGCGTCCGATCGCTGCCCACAGCCCGAGGCCGTTTTCGGCGGCGAATTTTTCCGCCTGCTCGAGAGTGGTGCGGCCGATGCCGCGCGCCGGAACGTTGATGATGCGTTCGAGGCTGATCGAATCCTCCGGCGCCTGCGCGAGCTTGAGATAGGCGATGACGTCCTTGACTTCGGCGCGCTGGTAGTAGCTGATGCCGCCGACCACGTTATAGCGGCGCTTGTAGCGGCGCAGCGCTTCTTCAATCTGCCGCGACTGCGAGTTGGTGCGGTAGAGAACGGCCACGCGCCGGTCGGGATACTGGCGCAGGATTTTCTCGATGGTGTCCGCGATGAAGAGCGCTTCGTTTTCGGCGTCGTAAGCTGTGTAGACGCTGAGCAGATCGCCTTCGTCCGCGTCCGTCCACAGCCACTTGCCTTTGCGCTCCTTGTTATTCGAAACGACGACGCTGGCGGCTTCGAGGATATTCTTCGTCGAGCGGTAATTCTGTTCGAGGCGGATGACCGCGGCGTTCGGATAATCCTTCTCAAAATCGAGAATGTTGCGAATATCGGCGCCACGCCAGCTGTAGATCGACTGGTCTTCGTCGCCCACCACGCAGACGTTGTCGTGGGTCTGGGTGAGCAGTCGCATCAGTTCGTACTGGCTGCGGTTGGTGTCCTGATACTCGTCGATCATGATGTAGCTCAACCGGCGATTCCAGGCGTTGCGGGTGTCGGCGTCGTGAAAGAGCAGGCGGACGCTTTCCAGCAGAAGGTCGTCGAAATCGAGCGCGTTGGCTTTGCGCAGCTCTTTTTCGTATTCTTCGTAGACGGCGGCGATCTTTGTCACGCGCGGGTCGGCGGACTCGCTGTACATTTCCTGCGGGGTTTTCTTCTGGCTCTTGGCCTGGCTGATCTGCGAGAGGGTGGCGCGATAGGGCATCTGCTTTTCGTCGAGTCCCATGCGCTTGTAAGCCGCCTTGACGATCGAGAGCTGATCTTCGTCGTCGTAGATGGAGAAGGAGCGGGTGAAGCCGGGGCGGATGGACGCCAGGGCATCGCCGTCGCGGCGCAGCAACCGCACGCAGAAGGAATGGAATGTCGAAATCAGCGGGGAGGACGAGAGCGCCATCTCTTCGAGCAGCGCGGTCACGCGCGAACGCATTTCTCCCGCGGCTTTGTTGGTAAAAGTGACCGCGAGGACGGCCGACGGAGGCACGTGCTTCGCGCTGATGAGATGCGCGATGCGATGCGTGATGACGCGCGTCTTCCCGCTGCCCGCACCGGCCAGGATCAGCACCGGGCCTTCGGTGGTCGCTACCGCTTCACGTTGTTGGGGATTGAGACCCGCGAGGAAATCCACTACCAATTCATTTTACTGAACGGCTGGTACAACTACACTGAAAAATGGCCTTCGAAAAATTTGCTTCCCTCGCCGATTTGCCGCCCGGTTCGCTTCTCGAGGTCGTTCGCGGCGACGATCTGTACGCGCTGTGCAATGTGAATGGAGAAGTGCGGGCGCTGAGCGGCGTCTGCCCACATCAGGGCGGTCCGCTCGGCCAGGGCGCAATGGAGGGGCCGCTCGTGACCTGCCCCTACCACGCGTGGCAATTCGATTCGGCCACCGGGGCGTGCGATTTCAACGACGCGATCCGGGTTCCGACTTATCCGGTGCGCGTGGAAGCGGGTGAGATCTTCGTGGACATCGCTTCACTGGATCCGGGGCTGGATCCGGGACGTGCCTGAACTCCCGGAAGTGGAAACGGTGGTGCGGACGCTGCGCCCGGCGATCGTGGGTTGCCGTATCCTCAATGCCGAGTTCAGCCAGTTGCGCGTGCTGTTGGGATCGCCGCTGACCACCGCCAGGGCGCTGGCCGGGCGGCGGATCGAGGGAGTCGAGCGGTACGGGAAATTCATCGCGATCCGGCTCGACCGCGGTTATCTGGTGGTGCACCTTGGCATGACCGGCAAGCTCCTGATCGACGCGCCACAGACGAAATGGACGCACGCGATTTTCACGCTGGATCGGGGCGTTCTGCATTACGACGATCAACGGCAGTTCGGGCGCATCGAGTATGGGGCGAAGCTGCCGGAACGCGTGGCGGCGCTGGGTCCGGAGCCGCTGGAGATTTCGCTCGCCGATTTCGCGGCTCGGCTGAAAGCGCGACATGCTCCGGTCAAGGCCGTGCTGCTCAACCAGGCCGTGGTGCGCGGAGTGGGTAATATTTATGCCGATGAAGCGCTATTTCGCGCGGGAGTGCATCCGAAGCGCGTGGCTGCTTCGCTGCGGCGGGATCGCGTCGAACGCATCTACAACGCCATGCGCGAAGTGCTGACCGAGGCGATCGAAAGCCGGGGGTCTTCCGTCTCCAATTATGTGGATGCCGAAGGCCGGAAGGGAAGTTTCCAACTGGCGCACCGGGTTTACCGGCGGACGGGCGAACCGTGCGTTAAATGTGGCGCGGAAATCAAACGGATTTTAGTGGCGCAGCGGGGGACGCATTACTGCCCGAAATGCCAGCGATAGTTTCGCGGTCACACCAGGGGGATTGCAAATCCGCCGCAGATTGACAAATCTGCCTGCCGGGTTAGTGCAGCACCTTGAGCAGCAGCGTCGCGATGGCGGCCTCGACGTCCCCGGTGGTGAAATTGCAGTGGCCATAGGCCGCGACCGGAATTTCGGTCAGCCTCAGCGACCTGCCCGCGGCGGCCACTTTTGCCGCATAGAGCGGCTCCTGCCAATAGGGAACGATGGGATCGGCCAGCGTGTGCAGGGTGACCATGGGAATGCTCAGCAGTCCGGTCGTCTCATATTGCACGGCACTCGCCAGCGCGGTCGGACTGGCGGAGAAACGGGCCACGTCCGCATTGAGCCGGGCGTCGTCCAGCGACCCGGTGTATATGTGCCCGATATTCCCGTACGGATTTCCGCCAAGCGTTGTCGTGGCATCGTTCGTGGCGAAAACGTTGTACCAAAGCGCGCCGGTGATCGCATTGGCCGCGTTCGAAGGTTGCCCGATTTCGATGTTTGCCGTGGTGATCAGTTGCGCGGTCGCCGAAGGATTGGCGCTCAAGGCGCTGATCACCGCCGGTTCGTATACCGTAGACCAATTGGTCATCAGGGTCTGTGGAATATCGATAGCGCTGCCGCCCGCGCTCGTCAGCACGCCGGGGAAAAAGTAATCGAACAGAACCCGGACATCGCCGAAGTAGTCGATCTGCTTCTGAAAGCTGCCCACGGGTCCACAGGCGGCGATGCCCCCGCTATAAACGTTGCTCTGCTCGGACAGTTTGGCGGCCACCAGTCCTCCTTCGGAGACCCCGGTGATGTAAACCTCCTGGGATGGCGCCACCGTCGCAACGTAGCTCGTCAGCGCGAGGGTGTCCTGCATTCCCTGCAGAATCGCCAGACCTTCCTTGGAGTAACCGGAGGCGGCAAAGCCGAATCCGTAGCTGTTCACGAGTCCCGGCAGACTGGTGCCATCGGGGAGCGTCAACTGGCTCGTCCAGCTGTCTGCGGGCGCGCCCGGCTGTACGTAGCCGTGCGCGAACAGGATCATCTGGCCGTTGAAACAGCTCGATGGCTGGGGCAGGTAGATCAGGTACTCGGCGCCGTTGATCGTGCCTGAAAGAGGCGTCTGAGGGCTCGTGCACTGCCCACGCAGAAGGGCCGGCACAAGGACCAGAAGCATTACCAAAACGTTACGCATCGCTTTCCTCCGTAACGGCAACTATAAACGGAGGACAAGCGCGGCCGCAACCTCAAATCGGTCAGCGGCCGCGCGCAAGCCGGGCTACGATGTTCAGGCCAGCGCTTTTCCGTAGAGCACGAGCAAGCGGCTCCATGCCTTCTCGGCCAATGGTTCGTTGTAGACGCCTGAATCCGGCGGGCACCAGCCGTGCATGGCGCCGTACACTTCGATTTCCGCCGGCAGGCTCGCGTTTGCGAACGTCTCTTTCAGAACGTTCTTCTCGTTGGGCTCCTTCATATCGTCGTTTTCGGCGATCGCGATCAGGAATTGCGCCTTGCTCTTCGCCGCCTGCAGATGCGGGCTGTTGGGCATCGCGGTCGCCAGTCCGTTCCCGCCGTGAAAAGTGGCGACGGCGCCGATGCGATCCGGCATCGCGGCCGCGGTTCGGAAAGCCATCGGGCCGCCCATGCAATAGCCCTGCGTGCCCACCTTCCGGTTTTTTGCAACCGCCCCTTGCTGGTCCAGCCAGCCGACGAAGGCCTTTGCGTCGGTCATGTGCGTGGTCTCGTTGAGACTCTGCGCGAGCGACATCAACTGCGGGATCGGCGTTGCGGCGCCTTTTTCCGCAGTCGGGGCCTTCATGGTGCGGTAGAACGGATTGACTACGAGAACCGCATAGCCGGACTCGGCAAGCCGTTTGCCCATCTGGCGGAACGCCGGCCGCAGCCCGAAGATGTCAGGCCACATCAAAACGCCTGGCGCGGCACCGCTTGACGGATGCACGAAGTAGCAGTCCGCCGTGCCATCCGGCGTTTTGACGCTCACGTCCGATTCGGTCACCGCTGCCGCATTAGCAACTCTCGGCAGCATCATGGCAATGCCGGCTCCCAGAATGGCGCCGAATTGCTTTCGTGTGACTAAACCCCGAGCCTCATACTCCTGCCGGTCTTTTTCGAAATGATCCTGATCGCACATGTTCGCTCCTTCTTGACGACTGGTTGGGCGGTTGACAGCACCCGTACCGGGCTATTTTACATCCTCCGGCCGCCACCGGGCGTGCACGTGCTTCAGCGGGT
The DNA here is from genome assembly GCA_963788485.1 of Terriglobia bacterium. Lineage (GTDB taxonomy): Bacteria > Acidobacteriota > Terriglobia > Bryobacterales > Bryobacteraceae > BOG-234. The sequence continues at coordinate 11,133 of CAWBIS010000055.1, read as the reverse complement.
CATCTGGCGAGCATGATCGAGCTCACGCCAATCGTGTTCTTCGTGACATTGCCCGTCACGGCAACCCTGTATATGGGTTTCCTGCCCGTCGTCCGAACGAGGTCCGAGGCTCTCGCATCCCCTGCCGAATCCAGCTTGAGACTGGTCCCATCCGGTCTTACCAGTATGAAGGATTTCGTTTTCGCCTTCGGCGTGCAGTAGCTTAACTCGAGATTCCGATCGCGATCGACATAGGCCGACGTATCGTCGGGGTTCACGTTCCTCTCTTCATTCAGCCAGCATCCCGAATCCACCAGCACCCCCGACCAGCTGTCTGCAAAACTGAGCGTGGAAGACAAACACAAAAACAAGGCAAGCCGCTTCATGACTGCCCCTTTCTCCCCTTCTGCTGGTAAAGATGCCGAATCGGCAAAAGAGTTACTTGTAAAAATCCCGCTCCCATGTGTGCCGGCGCAGGATTTCGATCACTCCCGGAGGCAATGGGCCCTGTCCCGACGCCATAACGTTAGCGTCCACACTGCCAATGGTTCGCATGCCCGGGATCACGGTCGACACGGCCGGATGGGACAGGCAAAAACGCATCGCAACTCCCGGAAGGTGGCTCGAATCGTCGAGGTCCAGATCGCGAACCAGGGCGGCGACGCGTTCGGCCACCTGTTTCTTCCGGTCGCCGCGGAAATAGAAATTGCGGAAATCGCCTTCAGGGAAGGTCGCGTGCTCGGTGATGCGTCCTGTCAGCGCGCCTTCGTCGAATGGCACGCGCACGATCACCCCGATATTGTGCCGGATGCAGGCAGGAAAAAGATTCCGTTCAGGCGTCTGATCGAATATGTTGTAGATCACCTGAACGGTATCGATCAACCCGGTGTCTATGATGCCGAGCGCGGTGTCGGGCTGATGGTCGTTGATGGAAATGCCGAAAGCCCGCACCTTCCCTTGCGTCTTCAGATCCTCCAAACCGCGACGCCATTCATCGCGCGAGAGCCAGTCGGGGTTCCAGACGTGCAACTGCTGGAGATCGATGGCTTCGACACCGAGGTTTCGCAGGCTTTCTTCCGTCGAGCGCACGATGTAATCGAGCGGAAACGCCTCTTCGATGCCAATGCCGGGCCGGGCGGGCCATAGCCGGTTCTTCGGCGGCGCCTTGGTGGCAACATACACCTTGCGCGGCGATTCCTTCACGACCTTGCCGACCAGTTGCTCACTGTGCCCGTCGCCGTAGACCAGCGCGGTATCGATGAAATTTACACCCTGCTCGATGGCGCGATGCAGAGCCGCGAGAGACTCTTTATCCGAGGCGCCGAGCCACATCGTCCCCCCGATTCCCCAGGCGCCGTAACCGATCTCACTGACGTCCCAATTCGTCCTGCCTAATTTTCGATATTTCATTGCCGCCCCCATTATAGGTGCGAATTGCGGTTAGACTGGAACGAGAGACGCCTGTGCGCAAGCTGGTTTTCCTGCTCCTGGTATCGGTTCTTACACTCCTCGCCGCCAATTTCAAGCTGTACCTCAAAGATGGCAGCTTCCAGATTGTACGCGAGTACAAAATCGACGGCGATCGTCTGCGGTATTACAGCATCGATCGCAGCGACTGGGAGGAGTTGCCGGTCGCACTGGTGGATCTGAAGCGCACTGACGCCGAAATGGCTACGCGAAAGAGCGAGATCGACAAACAACAGCGCGAAGTGGACGAAGAGAAAGCCGCGGAGCGCGAGGCGTACCAGGAGCTCATGAAGATTCCCCGCGATCCGGGCGTGTATCGGCTGGAAAACGATCAGTTGCGCATCTTCAAGGCGGCCGAGGCCACTCTGCACAATGCCAAAGGGCGAAAAGTGTTGAAGGTGCTTACGCCTTTGCCGGTGGTTTCGGACAAAGCAACGCTGGAGATTCCCGGAGAGCATTCGACCGAAGTGGTTAAAGACAATAGTCCGGAGTTTTTCATCCAGCTCTCCGAGTTCGAAAGCTTCGGCATTGTGAAACTGACGCCGCAGAAAGGCGTGCGGATCGTCGAGCGAATCACGGTCCAGCCGATCACCAAAGAGAACACGGAAGATCGCGACAAGGTGGAGATCTTCACCCAGCAGCTTTCCGACAATGGTCTTTTCAAGATCTGGCCACAGGATCCACTGCAAAAGGGCGAGTACGCGGTTATCGAGTACACCGACGGCAAGATCAACACGCAGACCTGGGACTTCAGCATCGAATAGGCGACACTCTTATTGATGCATCACGACAAGAGGAGACCGGTGCGGGTGCGCCGCATCGACGAGTGCCGCTCCGTCCACGAGATTTTCGAACATTGCCTGCCTGCGTTCGGGGGCGCGATCCTGCGGCGCGTTTACACGATTCTGGATCGCGCGATCGCGATGAGATGCCCGTTGACGGTCTCGATTGCCGGACCGGTCACCGTGTCCGGACAACATCAGGCATGGCTGATTCCGTTGCTCGAAACCGGCTGGGTGGCTTACCTCAGCACCACGGATGCGGTTTGTTATCACGACGGGCATCGCAGTCTGAACGAGCATACAAGCGACCCCGTATACGAAGTGCCGATCTTCGGCGACGACGGAAAACTGCGCGACGAAGGCGTGATTCGCGTCACGGACATGGGCTTCGACGAAGCGGTGCTGCTGGATCAGGACAAGTTCCTCACGGCGGTTCTTTCGCGCCCCGAATTCCAGAAAAAGATGACCGGCACGGAACTGCGTTACCGGCTGGGCGCCTATTATGCTCAGCAGGAGCATCGCAATCGGGTGGCCCCGGGGCTGCTCTCGACGTGCAACCGGCTCGGGGTGCCCGTTTTTGTGGGCGCGCCGGCGGATGGCAGCGTGTTTCTGAACTCGATGAAGCTATGGGCAATGAAGCAGGCGGGGCTGATTCCGGAGTATGCTTTCGACCTCGACCTGCACGCCGAAGTGTTCGAAGCCTGCGCCTGTCACTACTGGGGCTTGTTCGAGAGCGATGCGAAGGCGATGGCGACGTTGATTCTCGGCGGCGGCGTGCCCAAAAATTACAATCTCCAGCCGGAGCCGGCACTCGGACAGGTGCTGGGCCTGCCAAATGTTCGCGGCTATGAATTCGATGTGCAGATTACGACAGCGCCCGTAACCGACGGATCGCTGTCATCCTGCCCGCCCGGCGAGGCCGTGACCTGGGGCAAGGTGGATAAGGAAACCTATCAGCAATCGACTGAAAGCCTGCCCGCCGACTATTCGATGATGATGCCGTTCATCGTGAAAGCGCTGATGGAGAAGCATGGCGCGCGCGAGCCATTCCGCTTGTACGAAAGGCGCGACAGCCTGGTCGAAACGCTGCGGGGCGCGGTGCGGGAAAATCGCGAGTGGCTGATGGAATCGCTGCGCTACCCGCTCGCGCCGGCCTGAGCGCGCTTATTCCACGCGGACGCCTTTCCAGAAGGCGATGCGGCCCTGGATGTTGCGTGCGGCGGGGAGCGGTGCGGCGTAGTACCAGGCCGCGCCCGGATTGCGCTTGCCGCCGACCACGACATCGTAATAATTGGCCACGCCCTTCCAGCTGCATATTGTGGTTTTGTCAACCGGCTGCATGAATTCCATCCGCACCGAATCGGGCGGGAAATAACGATTGCCTTCCACCGTGATACAGTCGTCGCTCTCGGCGAGGACAGTTCCTTCCCAGATTGCTTTGGTCATATTAATTTTGGGTGGGCGTTTTGTTTGCGCTGTCGACCACGATCACGTCGAGCGGCGCCTTGCGCGCCTCCAGCTTGAGCCCGACCTGTTCGAGGGCGTCCGAAAGGGAAGCGGACGAAGTGCCTTCGATCAGGCGCAGAGCCTGCGGCGGCAGCGTGGCGCCCGCCGCGATCGCGGAGCGGATCAGCATCGGGCGGTAATCTTCCGGGTTGATGTTGAACGTGAAATCGTAGCGGCCTTTGAGTCCCGTCATGTCGACGATCGGCCGATCCGCGAATCGCTCGAGGTTCGAGGCGAATTGCTCCATGCTCAGTTTTTTGGCCTCGAATTTATTGGGCACGAACGACCACGACGAGCCATTCCCGAGGTTGACGCTGACGCCCGCAACTGATCCGCCGCCGGCGATGTTGACCGGCTCGGCAGGCTTTCCCCCGTCCGCATCCGGAGGAACCTCATTCAGCTTCAATGGACCCTTCCCGGCGACGAGCGCGTAAACCGGGTATTCTTTTTTCTCGCGATGAAATTTCAATTGAAACCGGTCCGTCAGCAAAGCCTGGAACATTTCCGGAATCTGCGCTGTCTTGCTTCCAGCCGGAAGAGTCGCAGCGATATCGAATCGGTCCGAACTGATCCAGTCGGGCCCGAAGATCTGTGAAATTTTCGTGCGGTACGCGAAGGCTATATAGTCCTTCAGCGTGAGCGAGGCCATCCGAACCTGGGCGCCGTCGATGTGAAGGCCTACATTGACTTGTCCCTGAGGCGCCTCCGTGGAGGGACGTATCGACGCGACCTCGAATTCGGGATGCGGCGAAGACTGGGCTAAAACCAACGACGCCGCCGCGATGGTGAGAATGATTCCTTTCGGGGTGCTCATAGAGTTACATACGGTGAATCCAGCGCGATTCGTTCGACGTAAAATAGTGTTGTTGCCGCGATCTAACAATTCCATTCTACTTTCCGGGCTCGGTCTCTTCCTCGCGCTGGCGGCGTTCGGCGACGAGGGTATGTGGACATTCGACAACCCGCCCCTGAAGCAACTAAGAGACAAGTACAACTTCACACCGGACAAAGCGTGGCTGGACCATGTGCGGCTCGCAAGCGTGCGGTTGAACGACGGCGGCTCGGGATCGTTCGTCAGCCCGCATGGGCTGTTGCTGACGAACCATCACGTGGCCCGGGTGCAGCTGCAGAAGAACTCCACCGCCGAACACAACTATGTAGAGAATGGGTTCTACGCTTCCACGCTGGCCGAGGAGATGAAATCGCCCGATCTTGAAGTCAATATCCTGATGTCCATGGAGGACGTGACTGCGCGGGTGCAGGCGGCGCTGAAGAATGCGAAGACGCCGGATCGGGAGTTCGACGCGCGACGGGCCGTTATCGCGGAGATCGAGCGCGAAAGTCTGCAGAAGACAGGACTGCGTTCCGATGTGGTGACGCTCTATCAGGGTGGCGAATACTGGCTTTACCGTTACAAGAAATACACCGATGTGCGCCTGGTTTTTGCGCCCGAGCAGCAGATCGCCTTTTTCGGCGGCGATCCGGACAATTTCACTTATCCGCGTTACGACCTCGACATGGCGCTCTATCGCGTGTATGAAAACGGCATGCCTATAAACAGCGCGGACTACCTGAAGTGGAACCCGAAAGGCGCCGGCGATGGAGAGCTGGTATTCGTGTCCGGCAATCCGGGTTCGACGCAACGGCTGGATACCGTGGCACAACTGGATTACCAGCGCGATGTCGAACTGGCGGCCCTCCTCAAAATCTATCGCAGCCGCATCGCCAGCCTGAACGAATATTCCGCAAAGGGAGCGGAGCCGGCGCGCGAGGCCAGTTCGCGAATTTTCTTCCTCGCCAACTCCCAGAAGGTAATCGATGGCGAGTACAGCGGACTGAAGGATCCCGCGATTATTGATGCGAAGCGCAAGGACGAAGATTCGTTCAAAGCGAAGGTGATGGCGAATCCCCAGTGGCAAGCGGCCTGGGGCGGCGCCTGGAGCGAGATTGCCAGGGCCGAACAGGCAGCTGCCACGCGCACGAAAGACATGTACTACCATGGCCTCGATTCGGATCTGGCCAATCTCGCGAGCACGATCGTGCAGTACGTGGCGGAAGTAAAAAAACCGGATGGCCAGCGTCTCCCCGGCTTCCACGACGCGCAGCTGGAATCCCTGCGCTTCCAGTTGGCGTCACCCGCGCCGATCTACAAGCAAATGGACATCGCGCGTATGACCGGTGCGCTTCAGCTCGATATCGAGGAGGCGGGCGCCGACGATCCGTTCGTCAGGACCGTGCTGAACGGAAGGACGCCCGCGGCCGCGGCGGCGGATCTGGTGAACGGAACGAAGCTGGAAGATCCCGCAGTCCGGAAACAGTTGATCGATGGGGGCCAGGCTGCTGTGGACGCGTCCACGGACAGCATGATCGTCCTCGCCCGCAAGCTGGATCCGATGCGGCGGGCGCTCATCAGGTGGCAGCAGGACAATGTGCAGGGTCCGGAAGAGCAGGGCGGCGAGGAACTTGGTAAAGCGCGCTTCGCGGTGTACGGCAAGAGCACTTACCCCGACGCGACCTTCACCTTGCGTTTGTCATACGGGCAGGTCAAGGGCTACCCGATGAACGGCACCATCGCTCCTTCGAAGACGACCTTCTACGGTTTATACGACCGCGCATACAGCTTCAATCTGAAGCCTCCGTTCAATCTTCCCGCGCGATTCGCCGAAGGCAGCAAAACGCTGGATCTCAGCACACCCTACGATTTCGTGACCACGAACGATATCATCGGCGGGAACTCCGGATCGCCCGTCATCAATCGCCAGGGCGAAATAGTGGGGTTGATCTTCGACGGCAATATCGAGTCGCTGGTGGGCGATTTTGTATACAACGGGACAACCAACCGGGCGGTCGCGGTAGACACCGCAGCCATGACGGAAGCCTTGCGAAAGCTGTATAACGAAGGCGGCCTGCTGGACGAATTAATGAACGGTCAGTTGAGAAAGTAAGTCCGGTACAGCGTATCGCGCTGTTTGGGCACAAACCCCGCGTCGCGAATCATGCGGCGCAGTTCTTCCTCGGTCGCCTGATGATGCGTGCCCGCCGCGGAGACCACGTTCTCTTCGATCATTATGCTGCCAACGTCATTGCCGCCGAAACGCAGCCCGAGCTGGCAGATCTTCAGACCCGGCGTCACCCAGGAACTCTGGATGTTTTCGATGTTATCCAGATAGATGCGCGAGACCGCCAGCGTCTTCAGATACTCGACTGAAGTCGCTTCTTCCTTGATGAAGCGGCCCAGGGAGGTCAGTTCGCGCTGAAATGCCCACGGGATGAACGCCGTAAATCCGCCGGTTTCTTCCTGGATGCGGCGCACGATATCAAAGTGATTCATGCGCTGTTCGACGGTCTCGCCGCAGCCGAACATCATGGTCGCGGTGGTGCGCATGCCGAGCTCGTGGGCGGTGCGATGGACGTCGATCCATTCCTGGGTACCGCATTTCAGCCGGCTGATGCGGTGCCGCACCGCGTCGTCAAGGATTTCCGCTCCGCCGCCGGGAATCGAATCGAGCCCCGCGTCGCGCAGCCGGGCGATGGTATCGCGCAACGAGAGTCCGCTCACCTCGGCGATGTTGGTGATTTCCGGCGCCGAGAAGCAATGGCACCAGATATCGAACTTCGCTTTGATGGCGCGCAGAAGGTTCTCATACCATTCGATCTTCAGGTCCGGGTGCAGACCACCCTGGAACAGGATGCCGGTGCCGCCAAGATCGATGGTTTCCTGAATCTTGTCGAAGATGACTTCATTGGGCAGGATGTAGCCTTCCTTGCTTCCCATTGGGCGATAGAAGGCGCAGAAGCTGCAGTACTCGGTGCAGAAGTTGGTGTAGTTGATGTTGCGGTCGATGATGTACGAGACCACGCCGTCGGGATGGTACTTGCGGCGGATGGCGTCGGCTTCCATGCCAAGTCCGATCAGGTCGTCGGACTGGAACATGTCGATGGCTTCTGCGCGCGAAATCATAGGTGACTCTTTATTCTAAACAACGCATCATTCCAAATTCTAAACAACGCGTCATTCCAAACCGCGCATCGCCATCGGCCGCCCTGCGACCCGGACCAGACGGATTCTCAATCCATTGCGGGTTCAATAACCCGCCCTACAAAGCGAGAGCCTCGACCATACGCTGCAGATTGCGCACACAGTCTCTGCACCCCTTCCAGTAAGTTTCCAGATGGATGTATCCTTCGTAGCCGTCTTCAGCCAGCGCATCGATCTGGCCTTGCCAGTCGATGTCTCCTTCGCCCAGGGGTTCCCACACGGGCTTGTGGCCTTCAAGAGTACAGTCCTTGGCATGCACGAGCGCGATGCGTTTGGTATCGAGCATCTGGTAGCCCGACGGGAACGGCTTCTCACCCGAGATGTAGGCGCTCGCGGGATCCCAGACGAGCTGGAGATTGGAATGGTCGATCGCGGCCAGCACCCCTGCCATCTCCTGCGCGGTGGAAATATTGCAGGCCCGGTCGTTCTCGACGGCAACGATGAGTCCGCGATGTCCGGCTTTGTCGGCGAGTTCCTGCAAAGTGTCCACCACACGTTCGAACACCGTCTCCGGCTCGGCAACGCGCGCACCCGAGAAAACGCGCACGATCCGCGCGCCGGCCAGACTCGCAACGTCGAAGGCGCGCTCGGCCTGCTTCGATTCCGTCTTCCAATCGTCGATGGCGCACTTCAGCAGCGGGGTCGCGATCGCAACCACTTCCAGATCGCATGCGCGCAGGGCGGCAAGGGCACGATCGAGGTCCGCGCGCTCAACCTCCAGGATGTTCCTGCCGCCGATCGAGCGCAGTTCGGCGCCCTGTAATCCAAGCTCGCGCATTTCCGACGCGGCCTCGCCCACATCGGGCGAGAAGACGTCGGTGACGGAGCCGAGGCGGAATCGCTGCATCAGACCTTCATCCGTTCCAGCTTGCGGTAGAGGGTTTTGCGTTCGATGCCGAGAATAGCCGCCGCGCGGCTCTTGTTTCCGCCGGTGGCGGCGAGCACGCGGCGGATCTGATCGGATTCCGTCTCCGCCAGCGTCTCGCCGGCCGCACTGCCGGACATCATGGCCGAAATCGCATCTTCAACCGCCTCGGCGTCAATCCGGTCGCTCGGCGCAAGGATTGACAGGCGTTCGACGAGATGCTGCAATTGCCGCACGTTGCCGGGCCAGGTAAAATCCTTGAGCGCCTTCAATCCCGATTCCGTGAGCTTCACCGCGCGGTTATAACGCGCATTGTACTTGTTCAGGAAATAGTGTGCGAGCAGCGGAACGTCGTTGCGGCGCTCGCGCAGCGGTGGCAACGTGAGGCGCACCACGTTCAGACGGAACCAGAGGTCTTCGCGAAACTTGCCCTCGTCGACCATTTTCTGCAGGTCGCGATTGGTGGCTACGACGACCCGCACATCCACCTTCTTTTCGCGCGCCGAACCCACAGGGCGGATCTCCCTTTCCTGCAGGAAACGCAACAGCTTCACCTGAAAACCGGGTTCGATGTCGCCGATTTCGTCCAGAAAAACCGTACCCTTGTTCGCGGCTTCAAAGACGCCGGTGCGGTCGCGATCGGCGCCGGTGAAAGCGCCTTTCATAACGCCGAACAGCTCGCTCTCGATCAGCGCGGCCGGAATCGAGGCGCAATCCACGGGCACGAACGGATGCGCGGCTCGCTTGCTGAAGCGGTGAATCATGCGCGCGACGAGTTCCTTGCCGGTACCGGTTTCGCCTTCAATTACGACCGTGGCGTCGGTCGGAGAGACCCGCGAGGCGGTCTTGTAGATTTCGACCATCGCCGGGGAACTGCCAATCATTTCGGTTTCGGGCAGATCTTCGGGTTCGGCGTCTTCGTCGTCCGGGTTTCCCGTATCGAGCGCGCGGCGCACGGCTTCGAGCAACGTGTCCAGTTCGAAAGGCTTGGCCAGATAGTCGAACGCACCATTTTGCGTGGCGGCCATGACGGTCTCGATGGATCCGCGCGCTGTCATCAGAATCACCGGGCAGCTCCGGTTCTGTTGTTTCGCCGCCACGAGCACATCGATTCCCGTCCGGTCGTCGATATAGATGTCGGAAATCACGAGCGGATACCTGCGATTCCCCAACCTTGCCAGCGCGTCGTGAGTGCTGGAAACGGCCTCCACCCCGAAGCCTTCCAGTTCGAGGAAAGTAACGATCGTGCTGCGTACGCTCGAATCGTCTTCCACCAGCAGAATGGGATCGCCGCTCATCCGGTCAATTTGGCTTTGTTCCATCACGATGCGCGCTTGAGGACCAGAGTGAACTTCGATCCCTTACCCGGCTCGGATTCCACGTCGATGGTGCCGCCATGCTCATTGACGATTTGCTTCACGATGGAAAGTCCGATGCCGGTACCCACTTCGCCGGACTGTTCCGCTTTCGTTGTGCGGTAGAATTTTTCGAAAATCCGCCCGACTTCCTTCTTATCCATGCCGATTCCCTGGTCCTGAACCGAAATGCGCACGCGGTCCGCTTTATCATCTTCTCCAAAGACGGTGACACGCGTCTGCGGCGGCGAATATTTGACCGCGTTGGTCAGCAGATTGTAAACCGCATATTCCATCAGTTCCCGATCGCCGACGAGATCGTCGGCCGGCAGATTGAGTATCTCAATCGCAATCTGTTTATTATCCGCGAGCGGGCGGGCGCGGGTGGCGCACCGCTCCACCAGTTCCTGCAGCGCGAACCTCTCGCTCCTGATTTCCGCGCCGTTTTCGGACAGGCGTTCGAGGCTGAGGAAGGTGGAGATCATGCGCGCCAGCCGCTTCGATTCGGAATTGATCAGGTCGGCCATCTGTTTGCGCCTGGCTTCGGGCATGGAGGCGTAGCGCGCGATCAACTCGCTCGAACCCTGAATGGCGGTCAACGGAGTGCGCATTTCGTGCGTGACGAAGTGCATGGTCTGCTGATAACGGATTTTCTCATTCTCGGCGCGAACGAGTTGGCGGCGTACCAGCAAGTGCCTCCATGCGGCGGCAGACGCCGTGGCAAGCACAACGGCGCACGTGGCGGGCATCCACGGCCACACGGCGGATTGGACGAAGCTGACAGCCGGCACGATCTGCGATGCGACGAGGATCAGCAGGGTCAGCACATTGGCGATCCATCCGGATGCCAGCGCATACGCAAGCCCCGCGGAGATGGCAAACAGAAAGGTTGCGCCGATAACGGTTCGCAGCGGCACGTCGACCAGAAACATTTGCCGCGCCAGTGTCTCGTATGCGTTGGCGTGCATCTCGACGCCCGGCATGATGATGCCGTTGGAATAGGGCGTCATCCAGCGGTCGGTTGCGGTCTGTGCGGTCACTCCCGCGAATACGACTTTGCCGCTGAAGCGCGCGGCGAGCGATGGGTCCTCGTCCAGCGCGGCGACCGTCACCTGCGGAATTCCGCCCATCGCCACGGGA
>CAWBIS010000054.1:0-11422 GCA_963788485.1 Terriglobia bacterium | reverse complement strand
AGCAGTTCGTGCGCGATTATCTCGAGACGCTCGACTGGAATAAACAACCGCCGGCGCCCTCTCTGCCTCAAGAGGTCATCGAAAAAACCGCCGCGAAGTACAGCGAAGCGTACACTCTGCTGACGGGCCGCGCGCTGTGAACTGGCTCGATTTCGTGCTGATCGCGATCCTGCTGGTATCTGTCTTCATGAGCGCGCGTAAAGGATTCTCGCGCGAGATCATTGGTCTGGCCGCGGCCCTCTTCGCGCTGGTGCTGGGCATGTGGTTTTACGGACTCGCCGGATCGTTTCTCCTGCCTTACGTGAGTTCGGCGCGCATGGCCAATCTCATCGGCTTTTTGCTGGTCGTCGTAGCCGTCCTGCTGTGCGGCGGCATGCTGGGATGGATCGTAAGTCGTTTCCTGCACACCGTCGGATTGTCGTTTTTCGACCGCCTGCTCGGCGCCGCGTTTGGCCTGGTGCGCGGTTTGCTGTTTTCGGTGACTTTGCTGACTGCGTTCATGGCGTTTGGTCCGCAAGTGGATTCGAAGACCGCATCCGCCTCAGTGGTACACTCGCGAATTGCGCCCTGGGTGTTGGACGCATCGCACGCTTTTGTTGCGATCGCGCCAATGGAACTCAAATCCAGTTTTCGCAAACAATACGCGCAGGTGAAATCGGCGTTGGACAACAGCGCCCGCGCGCGCGACGAATAGGAACGAACAGCCACGCATGAAAGAACGCTTTGACGCTCTTGTCGATTATCTGATGGATTCGGGATTGTTTCTCGAGCAGGCTGTCGAGATCCTGGAAAAGGGTATGATTGAGCGCGCCATGCTCGCGACGTCCGGAAACCAGTCGGAAGCGGCAAAGATACTGGGCATCCATCGCAATACTCTGCAGCGGAAAATGATGGGGTATCAGATCGACGGTAAGCGTCCGCGCCGCAAGCCCATGGTGAGTGCAGAGGGCCGCGCGGCGCGACGGCCGCGCAAAATATCCTGAAGGCAGTGACTCCGCTTCCCAATTCGCGCAACGCGGCCTCCCCTTACACGCTGTTCATCTTCGATCTTGATGGAACTCTGATCGATTCCCGCCTGGACCTTGCCCATGCCGTGAACGCGACACGTACCCAGGCGGGCCGCGGGCCTCTTCCGCACGAACAGATTTTCTCCTTCGTCGGCAACGGCGCGCCCGTACTCATCCAGCGCGCCATGGGGCCTGAAGCGACGGAAGAAGAGGTGCGGGACGCACTCGAGTTCTTCCTCGACTACTACCGCCATCACGCCCTCGATCACACCGTGGTCTATCCTGGCGTGCGCGAAGCGCTCGACCTTTTGCATCGGGCGGGGGCGAAGCTGGCCGTATTGACGAACAAACCCGTGAAGATCAGCCACCGCATCATGCAGGGCCTCGGTCTGGCGCCCCTTTTCTTTCAAATCTACGGCGGAAACAGTTTCGAACACAAGAAGCCCCATCGGATCGGGATCGACAAGCTGCGTGCCGAAGCCAATGCCACCGCGCGGGAAACCTGGATGGTGGGAGATTCCTGGGTGGATGTTCAGACCGCGCGTAACGCCGGAGTAGCCTCGTGCGGCGTCACCTACGGGCTGCAGCCGGAGACTTTCCGCGAATTTCCACCCGACGTGCTGGTCGACAGACTGGACGAGTTCGCCGCCGGCGTAATTGCATGAACTGCGCGTTTTGCGATATCGTCGCGGGGAAATCTCCCGCCGAAATTGTATGGCGCGACGAATATTGCATCGCTTTCATGGATAATCGACCCCTTTTTCCCGGGCACGTCCTGCTGATTCCCGTCGCTCACGTGACCACTCTGGCCGATCTTCCCGAAAAGCAGCTTGCGCCCTTTTTCCATGCGGCGCAGATTCTGGAACGCGCGGTGGAAAGAGCGCTGGACGCGGACGGTTCTTTCGTCGCCATCAACAATCATGTAAGCCAGAGCGTTCCGCATCTGCACGTCCACATCGTGCCGCGGCGCAAAGGCGATGGATTGAAAGGATTCTTCTGGCCGAGACACGCTTACGACAGCGAAGAGCATTTGCGCGAGACGGCCGAAAAGATTCGCCAAAACATAATCGGACCCTCTCGCTTTTCGACTGATCCGGCCACCGATGAACGCAGATAAAACAAAATCAGATCTGTTGCATTGATCCGTGTTCATCCGCGTTTATATGGGGCCGAATCGTTTTATTACTGCGAGGCTTCGCTCTGTCTCAAGGGAGACTGGGACAACTCTTCATCCGTCCCCGACGCTGTTTCGCTCGGCTTGGGCGCAGCGCTGTGCATCCGCTTCAGCGATCGGAGCGCGTTCCACCTGACGCGCGGGTCGGTGTCGCCACGCAACCGGTGCAGGACTTCCGCAAAATTCCGGTTTGGGAGCTGGCCCATGGCCCATGCGGCGCTGCTCCGCAGACCTGCATCCTCGTGGGATGCCATCTCCTTGAGACGCGTGGTCGCTTCCGATTCCTGTCCCAGCCGCAACAATCCCACTGCCGAATTCGCCGCGACCCGGCCGTGCGCATCGGACAAGTGATCCCGCAGCACATCGGTTACCCACTCGAGATCGGCACACATGCCCGCGAGAAATTCGATCAGGTTCGCCCGCACGCGCGGATCCGGGTCCTGCAGCCAGCTTCGTATGTTCTCCTCGGTGAGTGCCGAAGGCCGTTGCAGCTGTGGCGTGATGGCGCCTCCCAGCCGCAGTTCGGCGGCGTATTCGTTCATGGAAGATCGGATCAGCATCTCCAGCGCCTTGCAGCGAATGACGCCCTCCTGGGAAGTCAGCAACTGCAGCAGGAAGGTGTTGATGCGCGGCCCGGGGTTGAGCGATTCCAGCAGGAGAAGGCAGCGCCGCAGAGCTTTGCGGTTATCGTTATCGCCGGCCCACTCGATCGCAGTGTGCGCCAGCCGGATATCCAGATGCTGGCCGACGGCGAAGAGTTTGCGGGCGAGCGCAATCGCCGCGGGCGTGTCGAGAAGGTTCGCATCGCAAAGACGCCTGCAGCACTCGGCGTCGTTGAGCATCATCTGAAGCACGAATGGATCCCGATCGGGAGCAAGCTCGCGATGCCCTATCCGGTAGAAGGAATCGGGAAACAACTCGAACCAGTCCCGGATCGGCAAGGCAAGGCCGTCGCCCGTTCCGGAGAACATCCGGATCAGCTCGGCGGTTTTTTCGTCGATGAATACCGAGATCACCGTTGTCTACTGGGCGGTTTCCGCGGGAGCGCCGTTGAGGGACTTGACGATCTGATCGACATAGTCGCGGGTTTCGGGGATGTCGGGGACGGAAGGCTTCGCGCCATCCACCTTTTCGGGGCCAGCATTGTAGGCGGCGAGCGCCAGCTTCAAGTCGCCCTTGAAACGCGCCAGCAGTTGCTTGAGGTAGCGTGCTCCCGCTTCGATGTTACGGGCGGGATCGAAAGGGTCGCCGACCTTGAACAGGTCCACCGTATCCGGCATGAGCTGCATGAGACCCATCGCGCCTTTATCGGAGACTACACAAGGGTAGAAGGCCGATTCCTGGCGTATGACAGCTTTAAGAAGCTCGGGATTCAGTTTGTTTTGTGACGCCGCTTTCGCGACCAGGGGATCGCTTTCGGCTGCGCCCATGGGCGGACAGGCCGGACCGGAAGGCAATTGCAACATGGCGGGGGTGGCCCATCCGGAGCTGAAAAAAGAGCCATCCGGGGCCGGGGCCGTTTGCACCTGGCTGGCTGCCCGCTGCTTCGCCGCAGCTTGCATCTGCAGGTCGGATGGCGACGGAGCAGAAGCGGGCGCAGCGGAAGCGGGCGCAGCGGAGACGGGCGCAGCCGAAGCGGGCGCGGCGGAGGCGGGTTTCGCCGAAGGCGGTCGGGCAGGGGGCGATGGCGGCGGAGGCGTTTGGCCAGAGGCGATCGCCGCCATGAGAAACAGACAGTGATCCAGTCGTACGATCTTCTCAGCCACCGCCGTGTTCCTTTGCGGCCTCGGCTTTCATCCCCGATTCAATCAGCTTGCCCAGTCCCAGGCCGCCGGATTTGGCCAGCATGCTGGCCAGTTGCTGCTCGCCCATCTCGACGCCCGATTCGCCCGCATCCTGATCGTCGGTTCCCAGCCAACCGGTGCCGCCGGCCTCCCGCGCGGTCTTCAGCAGCTGGCCGATCAGCAGGGATTCGAATTGCTGCGCGGCGTCGTGGATTTTCGCCGGGTTGTCGCGATTGGGCGAAGCTGCGGGAACCAGTGAGAGCGCGGACGAAGCGATGCTGTCAATCATGTCTCAAATCACCTCCAGGTCGGCTTCGAGCGCACCCGCCGCTTTCAGCGATTGCAGGATCGCAATGATGTCGCGTGGGGTTGAGCCTATGGCGTTCAATCCGCGGACAAGGTCTTCGATGGTCGCGCCATCCTTCAACACCACGTTTCGCGCCTTCTCCTGCTGCGCGTTGACTTTCTCCTGAGGTACTACCTGCGTGGTTCCCTGCGACTGCGGCAAGGGCTGCGAAACCAAATAGTTCGTCTGCACTTCCACGCTCAGGTTCCCATGCATGATGGCAACGGGCGCCACATGCACCTGCTTGCCGATAACGACGGTACCGGTGCGCTCGTTGACAACCACACGCGATCGTGAGTCCGGCTCTACGGTCAGCACCTCGAGTTGTGCGATGAAGGTCGCCGGATCGGACTGGAACGATACCGGGACCGGAACCTCTATGACGCGGCCGTTCTCGGCGTGGGCGATGCGTTTGCCGTCGCCGAACTTGTCGTTCACCACGTCCACGATGCGCGATGCGGTCGTGAAATCCATGTCCCCGAGTTGCAGGCGAATGATTTTGGACAGATCCGGAAGCGGCGCGGGACGCTCGACGATCGCGCCCTCGGGAATGCGCCCCGCCGTGGGATGGTTGACGGTCTGTGTATTTCCCGCGCGTCCGCCCGCCACGAATCCGCCGGTGATCACCGATCCCTGCGCGTTGGCATAGACCTGTGCGTTGGCACCTTTCAGACTGGTGAGCACAAGCAATCCGCCTTGCAGATTGCTGGCGTCGCCGATCGAGGAGACCGTGACATCGATGCGTTCTCCCGGCTGAATGAACGGCGGCAGCGTGGCTGTGATCATCACGGCCGCGGTATTGTGAACCGTGATCGCCGTGGGATCCACCGTCACGCCCATGCGCGCCAGCATATTGGCAAGGCTCTGCGCGGGGAACAGCGTCTGCTGGCGATCGCCTGTGCCGGCGAGGCCGACCACCAATCCATAGCCGATCAATTGATTGTCCCGCACCCCTTCGATTGAAACCAGTTCCTTCAGGCGGGCGGCGCCGCGAGCCTGGGGCGTCGTCATGAGGCCGAAAAGAAGGCTGATGATGGGAACAAATTTCATAAGTACCTCAAAATGGCAGCAACCCCAGCAGAAAACGGTAAAGGAAATTGGGCCGCCGGATGGCGTCGTTGACCACACCCTTGCCGTTCAGCAGAATGTCCATCTGCGCCAGCCGTTCGGAAGGCACCGAATTGTCGGACGCGAGATCCACCGGGCGAACCACGCCGCGCACCGTAATGACCTGCGATTCCGAGTTCACCTGAATGCTGCGGGATCCTTCAACCACCAGATAGCCGTTGGGAAGGACATGCGTCACGCGAGCGCTCATGTTCACCGTCAGTGTGGTGGTGCGGGAGGTGGTCCCGTCGCCTTTCAAAGCCGTAGTGTTGGATGCATTGGCCAGATTGGCGAGCGCGCCGGTTGCGCTTTTCACGCCGGCGAGACCCGTTATAGCAGCGTCGACACTGGAGGCGCGCGACGTCTCGCTCGATCCGGTGGAGGCTGCGGACGCCGCCTCCGACACCACGATCGTCACCAGATCGTTGACCTGGGAGGCTTTGAGATCACGCCCGAAATCGGCGAACTGGGATAGCGGAGTCCAGATAGCTCCCGGCGTGGGCGGTTGCTGCTGGACCTGCGCGGCGGCGTCTCGCTCCCAGATTTCCAGCGGCGTCGGTGGTTTTGCGGGTGGGTCCTTTTTCTTTTTTGGATCCGCACCCAGCGCGAGCGTGCTGAATCCGGAAAGAGCAAGAAAAAAGAAAATCAGTGACCTGTTTGGTTTTGTCATCTGAAAGTTTCCGGTGCGCCGAAATCGAGCAGGGCCCGGTCTCTGCCGGTGATCTGCGCGCGGAAGATTTTGCCGCTGGAGGCGTTGCGCAGAGGAATGATCTGGCCGGAGCGTCCCCCCATGCCGGCTTCAGCCGCGAATGTCAGAACGGCGCCGCCGCTGCGCACTTCCACCGATACGGTGTCGCCGCGTTCGACGTCATTCGGCGCCATCAGGTCCGCCGCTGAAATGGGCGATCCGGGGTTCATGAAACGGCGGGCCAGATGATTGACGCAATCGGCGACCGACTTCAGCGGGTCGGCCTTCGAGGGGAAATCCCTCGCGTCTTCGACTCGCACATCGCCCGGCAGGATGGCCTGACCCGCATGCAGAGGTACGGCGGCGACGACTCTGGTCTGCGGGACCGTCATCCGCGCGCGCGCCCAGATGGGAAAGTGCCGGCCATTGAAATCGACGTAGCCGTGCCAGATGGCGACATGGTCCGTGGAGTTCGACGGCAGCGAATCCAGCGGGAAAACGATTTTGCCCGGAGGAACGAGCGACTTTGAAAATTCCAGCACTTCGATCTCGGCATCCGGACGACTCAGCGATGTGCGCAGAACGTTCAGTATTCCGGGAGCGTCGAGTGGCATCAGAGCGCGCTCGAAACATACGGAGCTGAGGTTGTGAGCCTCGATTCCATTGGCGGCAGCGATGCGCAGCAGTTCTGCCGGTTCGATCACCCGGTGATCCCCGGGCTCCGGCGCGTAGCCGATGACTTTCTCCGGCGAGATCGCGGCGAATACCGGTGACACCGCGGCCAGATCGGCGGCCGTAATGTGGTCTCCGTTTACCGTGCCGCACCCCGACCCGGCGGCTATCAGCATCAATAGGGGGATCATTGCGCGATGTTGTTAACCTGCTGGTACATCTCGTCGGCGGCTTTGACCACCTTCGAGTTCGCCTCGTAACCGCGCTGGGCCGCAATCAGATTGATGAACTCGTTCACCACGCTGACGTTCGATTGTTCCTGATAACCCTGCATTATCGTGCCGAGGCCCTCGGTCGATCCGGGCGCGCCGACGACCGGTTGGCCGGAGGCCGTCGTTGGGAGATAGAGATTCTGGCCGATCCCATTCAGCCCCGCCGGATTCTGGAAATTGGCCAGCTGTATCTGTCCCGCCACCTGTGCGGCCGTCTGGCCGGGCAGCGTGTAGCTGACGGTTCCGTCGCTGGCGATGGTCACCGCCTGCGCCTGCGCCGGTATGGTGATCTGCGGCTCCACGAAGTTGCCGGTGGACGTGACCAGGTTGCCGTTCTGATCGAGCTGAAACGTACCGTCGCGTGTATAAGCCAGGGTGCCGGAAGGTTGGCGAATCTGAAAGAAGCCCAGACCGAGGATGGTCAGGTCCAAAGGATTATCCGTTTCGGTCGGGCTGCCCTGGGAAAAGAGAATTTCATTGCCGGCGGGGCGCGTTCCCAGACCCACCTGAAGGCCCGCGGGCACGGTGCTCTGCTGGCTGGCGGCGGTTCCGGGCTGAACCATGTTCTGGTAGATGAGGTCCTGGAACTGCGTGCGGCGAGTTTTGTAGCCGGTCGTGTTCGCATTGGCCAGGTTGTTGGCGATGGTGTCGACGTTCAATTGCTGTGCGGACATTCCGGTGGCGGCGCTGTAGAGTGCGTTGATCATCCGTTCCTCTTTTTCGTTGCGGCGTTTCGTTCTCATGGCCTTACGGCCCGACTTTGGCGACTTCGCTGATTGCTTTGCGATCCATCTCTCCGGCGATGTTCACGGCCTTCTGCAGCATCTCGAACTGGCGCATGACGTTGACCAGGCGCACCGCGGATTCGGAGCTGCCGACGTTCGAGCCTTCCAGTTTGCCCTGCTGAACCTCCGCGGCAGAAGCCTGCGGGGTGATGTTGGCATTGACGGGATGGAATAAGGTGTTGCCCTGCTTGACCAGTTCGCCGGGCGCGAAATCGGCCAGGTTCAACTGCGCGACGTTCTGGCCGGACTGCAGGATCGTGCCGTCGGGATCGATCGAGACCGGCAGCGATGGATCCACGGTAATCGGTTGCCCGCTGGTGTCGAGTACGTCGTAGCCCTCGCTGGTGACGAGGGTCCCCGCGGCGGTAACCTTGAAGGCTCCATTCCGCGTATAGGCGCGGCCGCCGGGAGCGCCCACCGTAAAAAAGCCGGCGCCCTGCAGGGCGAAATCCAGAGGGTTGGTTGTGTTGCGGATGGCGCCCGGTGAAAGATCGATGAAATTCTTTTCGATTACCGGCAGCGTCGCGGGGTCCGCGTCGCCGGTCATCGCTTCCGCGGACGTATATAAGCTGTAGAACTCACGGTCGAGCTTGTAGCCGCCGGTATCCATATTGGCGATGTTATTCGCCAGCAGATCGAGCGACTCCATGCGGGATCGTAAGCCGCTCGCGGCCGAAATGGCAAGTGGGTCCATGGCGCCGCTGGAATTGCACGCCGGGAGCCAAAGCATTTCCCGCAAAAATCGCGGTAAATGACCGATAAATGGTTCGAACCGGCGAACTCGGTTGTTTGAATTTCGACAGGCGCTGATTCAATCGACGATTTCCCGCTGCGGCGCAGGCGCTCTGCGAATGGATCGGCGCGCCCGGATGCACGCGTATCTGATTGCATTCAATCGATGAGGGCATTCATGGAAAGTGCGGTCCATTTGTGGCCCCTGCAGTGCCTTTGATCGCGCCGAGTGAATGCGCTGAGTTCAGTTGGGTTCTCGACCGCCGCGGCGGCCTTTCCGGTGGCTCCGGCCTCCGTCGGGACGCAGCCATCGGGCGGCGGCAGCTCTTTCTTTTCGTTCCTGCAGCAAGGTTCGAACGACCTTTCGAGCGATCCCGGCAGCGGCCCGGATGAGGAATCCGCCGGCCAATCCTCCTATAAGAGGAATGCCGATTCCGTTAACGCGGCTCTGATGAGCTTGAATATGCAGCCGGTCGCCCCGGCCGCTAATCCTCCGCTGCCGCTGAAGCTGTCATTGAATCTATTCGGGCCCCGGTCTGAAGCGGCAAAGTCCGACTCACAAAAGTCCGAAACAAAAGGTACGAAGCAGGGCGAGGGTAATCAATCGGCTATCCCGTTGGTCTGGACATTGGCTTCCCAGAACCCGGACGCCGCTGCCGCCAAAGCCGGATCGGCGGGGGACGCGGAAAACGGGAAAGATGCGAATGCGCCGGCCAATCAGGGCGATTCAGACCTCAATATGGATGCGGGTCGCGCGCCCGCGGCGCAGTCTTCGCAACTTGCTTTCGCACTGCGCCTGACGCACAACGAAGACCAGACGAACGCCAATAACCAGACGAAGCCGCACGACCCGTCAGCTCCCGCGGCAGTCGCGGCTGAGGCGGCGCACGAGCAGAAAGCGTCGAGCGGAAGCGCCGACTCGGATGCCGACAATCGCCACGCGGCCGGCAGCGACTCCGATGCGGATTTGAGCGCGGACGCCGCCGCTCCCGTCCTCGCGGATGCCGGCGGACTCTCGTTCTCCGCGGCTCATGTCGCCGTCGCTCCGGAGCAAACTCCCTCGCCCGCGCCATTAACTACCGACGCTCCGGCAGCCGCACCGCAATCCCCCGCGCCGACCGCGGTTGTCGCGCATCCCGAGCCGCCGGCCAAAATCGGCTCGGCGAATGAGCTGTCCTTCAGTGTTTCCGCCAGCGATCAGCAGAAGGTTGAAGTGCGCGTGATGGACCGCGCGGGCGAGGTGCGCGTCAGCGTCAGGGCGCCAACCGAAGAACTGGCCAACACTCTGCGCAGCGATCTCGGAACCCTGACCGGCAAGCTGAACCAGAGCGGCTTCGCAACCGAAGCCTTCGCTCCGTCAGCCCAAAGCGGAGAGTTCTCACGGGAGCAAAGCAACCCTTCCCAGGATCAGCAGCAGGGCGGTGGAAATGAACGAAACGCCAACCAGGGACAGCAGCAGGACGCACGGCAGGATGGGCGCGCCAGGCGTCCGGCATGGCTCGACGAATTCGAAGGTTCCATGGCCGCATCGCCGGCCCGAAAGGATGCACGTTAAATGACATCGGTTACTCCGGTCGCCGCTCTTGCCGCAAGCTCCCAGGCGCAGAATAATGCCGCCGCCACGTCTCTCAGTTCGAATCTCAACCCGAGCGAATCCACATTTCTGCAATTGCTGGTGGCGCAGTTGCAGAATCAGGATCCTACGCAGCCCCAGGATCCGACCGCATTCGTCAGCGAACTGGCGCAGTTCACCGAGGTGCAGCAGGACGTCACCATTGCCACCAACACGACGAACATCGCGCAGGATCTGACGCCTGCCACGACCTCGACTACATCGACTTCAGGAACGTAAACCGGCAACGCGAACGGGAATTGACCGCCGCTTAAACGGCAGGACGGACAAAAGGATCAAACATATGGGCTCATTCAATACCGCACTTTCGGCTCTTGACGCGACCAATACCGCCATCAACGTTGTCGGCAACAATCTCGCCAATCTCAACACTACGGGCTTCAAGGACAGCACCATTTCCTTTCAGGATCTGGTGACGCAGGCCTCGGGCGCCGGCCTCGACGCGACCCAGGTCGGCTTCGGAGTGGCTCCGCCGGTTACCATCCAGCAGTTCACCCAGGGCGCCATCCAGACGGCTGCCGGTCCGCTGGATGCCGCCATCCAGGGGGACGGGTTCTTTGTCGTAACCGACCCGTCGAGCGGCTCGACGCTCTATACCCGGGATGGTAATTTTCAACTCGACGCCAATGGCAATCTCGTTACTACCTCGGGTCAGGATGTCGAAGGCTGGACGATCGGCGCCAACGGACAGGTGGACACGAACGGACCGATCGGCACCATTCAGGTTCAGACCGGTCAAATCCGGCCGCCGGTGGCGACCCAGAATATCTCGCTGGACATGAATCTCGATGCGACTCCGCCGGCGGGGAGCACCTCCGGTTCCTTCTCGACGCCGATTCAGGTGATCGATTCGCTGGGGAACCCTCTGACCCTCACCATGAATTTCACTCAGAGCACCACCAATCCTCTGCAGTGGAGCTATCAGATCACTATTCCTGGCGACGCCACCACGGGCGGCACGCCGGGAACGCCGACTCCGCTGCTCGGAACCCCGGGCACCCTTACGTTCAACTCCAGCGGCCAGCTGGAGTCCCCGCCTTCGACCGCCGGGTCGATACCGATCAATATCACCGGCCTGAGCGACAGCGCCGCCGACTTGAATATCAACTGGAACCTCTACAACTCGAGCGGCAACCCGACCATCACCGGATTTTCCCAGGCCTCGGCCGTTTCCGCCAACTCTCAGGATGGAGAGGCCGCGGCTCAGCTGACCGGCGTAGCC
>CAWBIS010000053.1:0-13918 GCA_963788485.1 Terriglobia bacterium | reverse complement strand
TACTTCATTGAACTACCGCAGACGGGGAGATTGATATTACGCCGCCAGGCTATCCTTGAGTGCTGTGCGGAGTGGTGAAATGAGCTGGCCGATTGAGAAATTGGGCGTCGCAGGATCGGAGAGGCATAGTGACGGAAGCAACCGGCGGTTTTGTGTTGCCAAATGGGGCACGCCGATCGCCGGACGCGGCCTGGACCTTCAAGCATCGGATCCTTGCGCTGGACCCGGCAAGCCTCAACGGATACTGGCATCTCTGCCCCGATTCCGTGATTGAATTGCGGTCTCAGACCGACCGTCTCCCCGTGCTCCGCGCCAAAATGCGGGAGTGGATCGACAACGGCGTCCAGTTCGCCTGGCTGATCGACCCGGACCGCCTGGCCGTCGAGATCTACCGGCTTGGCCAGGAGCCAGAAATCCGAACGGGGATCGATCGAATTGCCGGAGAGTCGCCAGTCGAAGGATTCGAACTCGATCTCCGTCCGGTCTGGAATCCGCTCGCATCCTGAGTTCCCCTGGCTGTACCATCCTTTCCCCTAGAGCTGCACCATCCCTTCCCCCTCCTGTACAATAGAGAGAAACCTGCGTTGGCGTCCGGATACCGGACCGCAACGATCCTGATATCCGCAAATGTTCGATAACCTGTCCGACAAACTGCAGCGTGTCTTCAAGAACCTGCGCGGCGAAGGACGCCTCACCGCCGAAAACATGGAGAGCGCCCTGCGCGAAGTGCGCGTTGCGTTGCTCGAAGCGGACGTTCACTTTAAAGTCGTCAAACAGCTCATCGAAAACGTAAAACAGCGGGCCATGGGGCAGGAGGTTTTGAGCTCCCTCTCCCCGTCGCAGCAGGTCATCGGCATTATCAACGAGGAACTGATCAAGGTTCTCGGCAGTCACGAATCCAAGCTCCGGTTTGCCAATGAACCTCCCAGCGTCTTTCTGATTGTCGGGCTGCAGGGGTCGGGCAAGACAACCTCGACCGGTAAGCTGGCGCGCTGGCTCACGAAAAACGGGCATCGCCCACAACTGGTTTCGGTCGACGTCTACCGGCCTGCCGCGCGGCAGCAGCTGGCGATCATCGCCAAAGACATTAAAGCCCCGATTTACGCCGGCGAGCCGGAAGAAAAGGCGCCGGTGGATCTGGCCCGTTCGGCGCGCCGCGAGGCCGTCAATAACGGCCGCGACGTTCTTCTGGTGGATACCGCAGGCCGGTTGCACATCGACGATCAGCTCATGACCGAGCTGAAGGAACTGAAGTCGCTCCTGAACCCCGTCGAGATTCTCTTCGTGGCTGACGCCATGACGGGCCAGGACGCGGTGAAATCGGCCGCTGAGTTCCACAACCAGCTCGGCATCACGGGCGTCATCCTCACCAAAATGGATGGCGACGCCCGCGGCGGCGCGGCGCTTTCCATCCGCAGCGTCACCGGTCAGCCGCTGAAGTTCGTTGGCATCGGCGAAAAGCCGGACGCCTTCGAGCAATTCCATCCCGACCGCGCGGCTTCGCGCATCCTCGGCATGGGCGACATTGTGAGCTTCGTCGAGAAGGCGCAGGAGGCCTTCGACGGCAAGCAGCAGGAGGAGATGCAGCGGAAGCTGATCGAGAACGAGTTCACGCTCGAGGACTTTCGCGATCAGCTGAAATCGCTGCGCAAACTGGGTTCGCTCGATTCCATCCTCAAAATGATGCCGAAAACGGGCATGATGAAAGAGCTGCAGAACATGCAGCCGGATGAAAAGGAATTGACCCGGATCGTGGCCATCATCGATTCGATGACGCCCCGGGAACGCGAAAACCATATGATTATCAACGGGAGCCGACGGCGGCGCATTGCGCGCGGCAGCGGCACTTCCGTCGAAAAAGTGAACGATCTGCTCAAGCAGTACGGGCAGGCGAGGAAAATGATGAAGAGCCTGTCCGGCAACATGGGCTTCCTCGGCAAGAAAATGGGGAAAATGGGTCTGGGCAAGCTGGGATTACCTGGTTTTTGAAATTTGAGGACAATAGAGAAAAGATGCTGATGATCAGACTGGCGCGTTTCGGCGCCAAGAAGAAGCCGTTTTACCGTGTTGTTGTAATCGAAAAGGAACGGGCGCGCGACAGCCGCAATTTGGAAGTAGTCGGGCAGTACAACCCCCTGACGACTCCGGCGCAGGTGAAGCTCGATCACGAGCGCATCGCGTATTGGACGAAGAACGGCGCCCAATTGTCGGAAACGGTAAGCCGGCTGCTCAAAAATAATCCCGCTCCGGTTGCCGTTTAAGACGCCGCCAGACGGGAAGGAGGGGGTCGATGAAACAGTTGATTGAAGATATCGCGAAGGCTCTGGTCGACATCCCGGAAGAAGTGTCCATCAATGAAATAGAGGGCGAGCAGACGACAGTGCTCGAGCTGAAGGTCGCGCCAAGCGATCTGGGCAAGGTGATCGGGAAGCAAGGCCGGACGGCGCGCTCCATTCGCACGATTCTCGGAGCGGCGGGCATGAAGCTGAACCGGCGATTCACGCTGGAAATTCTTGAGTAACGCCGCGTCGGTGGATTCCGGGGATCGCGCCTGGATCGCCGTTGCGGTCCTTGGACGTCCGCGAGGCAATCGGGGGGAATTGACGGCAACGTCGCTTTCGAGCAGGCCCGAAAGATTTGCGCGGTTGCGCCAGGTGCGTCTGGACGCGGCCGAACCAGGCTCATTCGAGGTCGAGGAAGTCTGGGAACACGCGGGCGAACTGGTTTTCAAGTTTCGCGGAATCGATTCCATTTCGGATGCCGAAAAGCTTCGTGGAGCCGAAGTGCTGGTGCCACGGGCGGAGCGCGTGGAACTCGAACCGGGCGAGTACTTCCATTCCGATCTGGTGGGCTGCGAGGTGCGAGAGCGAACCTCCGGACGCGCGGTGGGCAGGGTCACGAACCTCGAAGAAAACGGTGGGCCGCCCCTTCTTGAAATCGACGGCGGCCGCATCCTGATCCCTTTTGTGAACGCCATTTGCGTCGATATCCGTCCCGAAGATAAGGTGATCCAGGTCGAATTGCCCGAAGGCCTGGAGAATCTCAACGCGGTTTAGCATGATCAACGGCCAGGCGGATTGCCAATCCGCCGCGCGTTCCCAACCCTCCCTGCAGGCTGAATGAAGTTCCACCTGCTGACGATCTTTCCCGGTTTCTTCGAAGGGCCTTTCCGGCATGGCGTGGTCGCGCGGGCGAACGTCGAGGTGCAGATCCACGATCTTCGCAGCTGGACTCACGATCTTCATCGGAGCGTCGATGATCGGCCCTTCGGCGGCGGTGAGGGCATGGTGCTCAAACCGGAACCGATCTTCGACGCGGTCGAAACCATCTGGCCCGCGCGAAACGAGAAGCAGAGAATCATCCTTCTTTCCGCGCAGGGGCGCAAATTCACACAGCGGATCGCGCGGGACTTGCTGCAGTACGAAGAATTGCTGATGATCTGCGGCCGCTATGAAGGCGTGGACGAGCGCGTGGCGGAGCATCTCGCCGACGATGAGCTTTCGATCGGCGATTACGTTCTGAGCGGCGGCGAACTGGCCGCGGCGGTGGTCGTGGATACCGTCGCGCGGCTTTTGCCGGGGGTGGTGGGGAATCTCGACTCCACCGTGAACGAGTCGTTCGAGCAGGGAATTCTGGACTGTCCGCAGTGGACGCGGCCGGCGGAGTTTCGCGGCTGGAAAGCCCCGGAAGTTCTGCTCGGCGGCAACCACGCGGAGATCAGGAAATGGCGCAAACAGGCGGCGCTGGAAAAAACGGCGCGGCTCAGGCCGGATTTGCTTCGTGAAGAATAGGTTCGGTTGGCGAGAGAGTTCGCGCGATGTTACAACACTGAGAAATCTGCGCTTATGCGCCTCTCCTCGCGCCGGTATATAGGAAAATAGCAAGATCGAATGCAATGCTACGATCTGATCGTTATCGGCTCCGGGCCCGCGGGCCAGAGAGCCGCCATACAGGCCTCAAAATCCGGTAAGAAAGTCGCTCTTATCGAAAAACGCGAAGTCATCGGCGGCGTCTGCATCAACACCGGCACCATTCCCAGCAAGACGATGCGGGAAGCGGTCATCCATTTTTCGGGATTCCATTACCAGTCGATCTACGGCATGAACTATCGCGTCAAGGAAAAGATTTCGATGGCCGATCTTTCCTTTCGCGTCCAGCACGTGATCAAAACGGAAATCGACGTTACCCAGGCGCAGCTCTCACGCAACAACATCGAGATGCTGATCGGCTCGGCGAGCTTCGTCGATCCCACGCACGTCACGGTGACGAATTCGCGGGGCGCGACCACCATTGAAGCGCCTTACGTGGTGATCGCCGCGGGTACCAAGCCGGCCGCGTCGTCCAAAGTTCCGGTCAACGGCCGCAATATCATCGACAGCGATCAGATCCTGTCGATGACGGAAATGCCGAAGACTCTGATCGTAGTCGGCGGCGGCGTAATTGGCGTCGAATACACCTGCATGTTCGCCACGCTCGGCGTGCGGGTGATCCTTGTCGAGAAGCGGCCGCGTCTGCTCGAGTTCGCCGACTCGGAGATGGTCGAGGCGCTCTCCTATCATCTGCGCGACAGCCGCGTGACCATGCGGTTGAACGAAGAAGTGGAGAGCGTGGAGGAGGTGGCGGGAGGCGTCGTCGCAAATCTGCAGAGCAAGAAGAAGATCTCCGGCGATGCGTTGCTTTACGCCGTGGGCCGGCAGGGTAATGTGGACGAACTCAACCTGGCGGCGGCGGGCATTGAAGCCGACGGGCGGGGCCGCATCAAAGTGGATTGCGATTTCCGCACCAACCAGGCCAACATATTCGCGGTAGGCGATGTTATCGGCTTTCCCAGTCTTGCATCCGTCTCCATGGAACAGGGCCGCGTGGCGGCAGGGCGGGCTTTTGGCGTCGCACTGCACTCGGCGCCGGCTTTCTATCCATACGGGATCTACACTATCCCGGAGATCTCGTTTATCGGCAAGACCGAAGAGCAGCTGACGGATGAGGATGTGCCGTATGAAGTCGGCGTAGCCTACTATCGCGAAATCGCGCGCGGGCAGATTCGCGGAGATACCACGGGTCGGCTCAAGCTGATCTTTCACCGCGAGACGAAGCTTCTGCTGGGCGTGCATATTATCGGCGAGGGCGCCTGCGAACTGCTGCATATCGGCCAGGCTGTCATGGTTCTGGGGGGGACCATGGATTACTTCGTGGACACGGTTTTCAATTACCCGACGCTGGCGGAATGTTACAAGGCGGCCGCTTTCAACGGCCTGAACAAGCTCTCGCGGTACTGAGCGGAGAAAGCATGGAACAGACAGTCGGCATATCCTCCGCGGGGGGTAAGATTTCGGTTGCGCTGGTCGAGGGCGACAGGCTGATTT
Organism: Terriglobia bacterium; assembly: GCA_963788485.1. Taxonomy (GTDB): domain Bacteria; phylum Acidobacteriota; class Terriglobia; order Bryobacterales; family Bryobacteraceae; genus BOG-234. Next base: position 8,555 of record CAWBIS010000053.1, on the reverse strand, counting down.
CGCCGATCAACGTTTACTCTCATTCCGGGGATTATTCGGATCGCGACGAGCTTTTCAGCATGCCCATGGAGCAGGTGGCGGAGACAGTGGCGGAGATGGTCCGTACTCTGCGCAGGGAGCACGGCGTCGATCCCGCCGCCGCGGGTATGTGTTTTCCGGGCATCATTCGCGAAGGTGTAGTGGAAGAATCGCCCAATCTGAAACAGGCAAAGGGCGCTAATCTCCAGCGCCTGCTGGCGCATGCGCTGGGGGCGCGGGGCCTGACGAAGAGAGTTGCGGTCTGCAACGATGCCGACGCCGCCGCGACCGGTATTGCGGCGCGCCGGGGGCAGCTGGAGAAACTGATTCGCGTCTGGACACTGGGACAAGGCATTGGATTCGGCCGTTATCCGCATTCCCAGGGCCCCTGCGAAGGCGGCCATATGGTGGTGACGCTCGATCCGAAAGAGACCTATTGCGGATGCGGAGGCCGCGGGCATCTGGAGGGAATTATGGGCCATCGGGCCATGCGTCTGCGCTTCCTCGACATGGAACCGGAGGAGATCTTCGCCAATGCGCGGGAGGCCGAGCAGCGCTGCGTCGATTTCGAACTGCTCTGGCATCGTGCTCTGGCCGCGGCATCCGCCACCAGTGTGCACCTCGACGGTCCTGGCAAGTTTTTTATCGCCGGCGCGAACGCCCGATTTGTTCAGCCGGGTCTGCTCAGCCGGTACCTGCAGGAGATGGTGACCATGTCTCCGCTGCAGGGCAGCGTCTTCGAAGTGATACCGGGGCTTGAGGAGCTTTCGATCGTGGGCGCCGCGGTAAATGCCGCCCAGGCGTCTCAGACGATTGCCTGATGGAAAATCTCCGACGCCGACTCAAGTCTCGGGTCAAGAATGCAAAATAAGTTAACGTACGGGACGCTGACTTTAGTTAGCATAATGGGAAAATACCTTTCAATTAGTTAGATTCGGTTTATACTCATTTCAGCAACGATGCTCGGTCAGCCATCCCTTTCCGGCGCGGGCCAGATCTTACTGGGGATTCTGGTCGCAATCGCGGCAGTGTTCGACATGCGTTACCGCCGCATACCGAACTGGCTGGTGCTGACGGGCCTCATTGTTGGTTTGGGCTGGAACCTTTACTCCTCCGGCTTTTCCGGGCTCGGCCGGGCAGCCGCCGGGCTCGGGTTGGGTTTCTTCCTCTATTTTCCGCTGTACCTGATACGCGCGCGCGGCGCGGGCGACGTTAAATTGCTGGCCGCGGTGGGCGCCATCACTGGTCCGGGAAATTGCCTCTGGATATTTCTGACAACCGCGATTCTGGGCGGCATTATCGCGGTCCTGTTCTCGATGATTCGCGGCCGGCTCAGCCGGACTCTGTTCAACGTCGGCTGGATTATAAGAGATCTTCTGCACTTCCAGGCGCCTTACAAGAGCAGTGAAGAACTGGATGTAACATCCTCGAAAGGACTGCGTCTCCCGCACGCCGCCATGATAGCCGTCGGCACCGTCGCCTTCATCGTCCTGGTGCAACGCGGAACGAGAGCGTAAGGTTTATAAAATGTCGGTAATCGAGATCTTCCTGTACCTGCAGCTGCTGGACTTTCTCACTACCATGGCGGGACTCAGTCTCGGCGCGAGCGAAGCCAGTCCGTTTATCGCGAAACTCATCCATATCAGTTCGCCGGCCTGGGGTTTGGCCGCATCGAAAGTCATCGCACTTGTGCTTGGAGCGTTTTGCGTCGCCAGCCGGAAGGTGCGGCTGATCGGCTGGATCAATTACTGGTTTGCCAGCCTGATCGTCTGGAACCTTTGCATTCTGATTGTTCTGGGCCACCACAGGGTGGCGCACTAAGCCGGAGCGCCAGGCAGGAAAGCTAAGCCGCGGCGGCTCCGATCATCCGGCGCCACGGATCGATCAACGCGAACGGATTGCGCACGGAAGCGATCGATTCGCCAATCTGGCGGAACGCGGACTGATTCAGATTGTCCACCCCGCGCGCGAGCTTGAGATATTCGATCTTCGCCGGGTCGATTCCCATAATCCGGCAGCAGGTGGCGTCCACGGCTACCACGTCGCTGCCGGCGACGAGTACTCCCGCCTGTTTGGGCGTTCCCTGAATTGGCCCGTTCCCTTCCATTCCCACGATTCCGTCGACGATGGCGAACTGCCGTGGGAACAGATGGTGCAGATCGACGATCGATTGCGGAATCCCGGCCCAGTGGAGGACATTCTTGGGCCATCCGTAGACGCCTCCCGGCACCAGACCGAACAGGTTTTTCATGGCGAGCGTGGCGCCCGCCCAGTGATGCGTTTTCATCTTCGGCAGCGAAACCAGCAGATCGCAGTCGAGGGCCGTGTGCGGGAGATACAGCGATTTCAATCCCGAGATAGGGTGCGCGATCAATCGCTTCGATACGCTGTCGAGGTTCAGATCGGTGAACAGATCTTCGAAATGCGGCACGGTCGTGAAGTAGCCCGCGGCATCGGCAAGATCGAGCGTGGCGCGGCGATGTCCCGGTCCTTCGGCGATCTTCACCTCCGCCGCGCCCAGCCTGCGAAACGCCTCATACGCGGCGTGGACAATCACCGGATTGGTGTTGATCGTCGTGGCCGGATCGAACTCCACCAGGTTGGGCTTCAATACTATTCTTTTGCCGCGAACATCCGGCTTGTGTTCGGCCACCATGCGGTAGACGGTGTCGTAGACATCGATCGTGTACCCGGGCGCTCTGGCGATCGAAACCAGGGAGCCTCGCGGGGGCGCCACCGGGAGAGGAGTGCGGTTGCACCGTGTGAGCGTAACAGACTGCGGCAGCCGTGGCCAGAATTTCTCGTCGGGTAGGTTTCATTGTCATCAACTCAACAGCGGATTGCGCGCCGCCTCCGCGATTGTGAGCAATGCAGCGTCCTGCGTGGTTCGCGGCTTCGGCTCGAAGTCCATCGGCGCGCTCTCTCCGTGCGCCCGCAATCCGATCCTTAACCACGCTATGCCTTCAGCCGTGCGGCACTTTGCCAGATGCCGCCGCGCGGCCGCTTTCGCCCGCTCAATCTCCGCCGATCGGGGGGCGCCCCGCAACGCGGCAAGGGCGATTCCCGTCGTCTCCGGGTACGAGTCGCCGTCCCGTCCCAGCGCGCGATTGGAACCGTGATTCCAGCCGCCGTCCGCGCACATGCGCGAGAAGAGATAGTCCCGGCCGGCATCGACTCGAGCGCGCAGTCTGCCGTTCGCGCCCCCTTTGAGGGCGCGTTCGAACGCCAGAATCCCAAGCGAGGTTGGGATCACCCACGCCGCGGCGCCAGGGAACCACGGCCAGCCTTCGGGGTAACGATCTTTGTTTCCCGCCATCATCTGCTGCAGCCGGTAACTCCAGCTGGATTCTCTGCCCGTTTGATTCTCGAGCCATTTCACCGCCCGTTCGAGCCGCGGGGTTCCTATGGCTTCCTCCGGTAAGAGGGACACCAAGGCCGTGACCCATGTGGCTTCGGCGACCTCGGTCTGGGGTCTGAAGCCACCATCCTCATTTTGCAGCGAGAGCAGAAACTGCAGACCGGCCGCGAAACTCCGGCCATCCACCTGCGTGGCGGACTGAGCGAGCAATACGAAAGCCGTGGGTTCGGTCCACGAGCATCCGACGTTGTACGCCCAGCCGCCGTCGCGATTTTGTCTGTTTCGCCAGTCTGCCCTCATGCCGGTTTACGCCAATGGCCGCCTTTCGGCCGCGCCACCTGTTCATTCGCCACGCGTCTACTTGTTGGCCGACGTTTTGCGCTTGCCGCGGCGAATGATCAGAAGCGTGAGGAAGAAGCCGGCAAAAATCCAAAGTATCGCCTGCATCACTGTTCCGTTCATCGTTAGTCTCCTTTTCTCGATTTATCGTTCGTTCTTCAGCACGCAGCCTGGCAATGGGCGCCAGCCTCCGCATTCCAGCCCGGCGAACGGCTGCGTGCGATCGCCGGTTAAGCCGATGAAAAGTGACCGCCCCCGCGAAAGACTGGAAAGGGCTTTCAGAGGAGCGGTCCGGTTCAAACTTAGTAATTTGCTTTGCGCTTACGCCGCCGCTGCAGGAAAAGAACCAGCACCCCGAGGGTGGCGATCCATAAGACTGCCTGAATGATTGTTTGAGTCATCGTCGTCTCCTTTCACTTACTTCCCAAAATTCTGCATCAGGGGGAACAGATCCTCGAACAGCTTCAACATCGCGGGTCCGGCCGCGACAATCATCATTGACGGAAGAATGAACAGAAAGATCGGGAAAACCAGCTTGACTCCCACCTTGGCCGCTCTCTCCTCCGCCTCCTGCTTGCGCCGCATCCGCATGAAATCGGAGTGCGTGCGCAAACTCTCGCCCATACTGGTTCCGAAGCGGTCGGTCTGGATCAGAATGGCGACCAGCTTGCGCAATTCGCCTTCTCCGGTCCGGTCCGCCAGATTGCGCAGCGCCTCGGAGCGCCGTTTGCCGGCGCGCATCTCAAGCCCGACGAGCGACAGTTCGTCGCTCAGTTCGGGATGGCTCTCTTCGATTTCGCGCGACACGTACTGGAGCGCCTGATCCAGCCCGAGACCGGCTTCGACGGAAACCACCATCATGTCGAGCGCATCCGGCAGGGACAGCCGCAATTTCATTTGCCGCTTTTTGACCTGCTTTTCGAGGTAAAAACCCGGGGCATAGTAGCCGAGCGCGGTGCCGGCGACAAGAAATACGATTCGCAAAACCGGATTGTCGGTGACGTGCCGGTGAATCATCAACGAAAAAACGAACATCAGGACGCAAAAGGCCACTTTGACGCCGAAAAAGATCCGGATCGCGCCGTCGGCGCGGAAACCCGCCATGACCAGTTCCCGCTTCGTCGCCGTCTGATCGCCGGGACTCAGCGGAATCTGTTCGCCGATCTGCTCGAAGACACGAACCACGATGTCGCGCGGCTTGACGGAAACAGTTTCGGAATCGACGATTGTCTCCGCTCCGCCGCCGACGCGGTCGTATATACGGGCGGGCCGGACATAGGCGCGGTATCCGTAAGCCGAGATCACACCCATCAGCAGGACAAACAAAAATGACGCCAGCAGGATCGGAATCATAAGCCAAATCGCACGCCTCAAACCTTGATCTTGATAATCTTGCGGATGAAGAAATTGCCCAGGATCTGCGCCCCGATTCCCGCGGCGACGATTTTACGCCCGATCGGAGTCTTGAACATCGGATCCAGATAACCAGGTGAGGTCAGCAGCAGACCGCCCAGGGTTGCGATGGGAAGCAGAGTCAGAATCGTAGCCGTCAGACGGCCATGCGCACTGACCGCCTTCACCTGTCCTTTCAGACGGAAGCGTTCGCGGATAATATGCGAGAGCCGGTTCAGGATTTCGCTCAGATTGCCGCCGGTCTGCCGCTGCAGCAGAACCGCGGAAGAAAAAAACCGCACGTCCGGAATCGGTACTCGCCTGGAGAAACTGGCGAAGGAGCGTTCGAGCGAGGCGCCGAGATTCTGCTCGTTGAACAATCCACGGAACTCCTGGCCGAGGGGTTCATGAGTCTCCTCGCCGACCATTTCGAGGCTGATGGTAAAGGCGTGGCCCGCGCGCATGGAGCGCGCCAGAAAGTCGAGGGCATCGGGTAACTGGGCCTCCAGCTCGGCAAGGCGCGAAGCCCGCTTTTTGGAAACGTACCAGAAGGGGATGAGCCCCATGAGGGTGCCGAGGGCGAGTGCGCGCAAAGCCAGCGGCGGCACCTGCACGGGGATGAATGAGCTGGCGACCGCACCCAGCACGAAGGTGACGGACATCGTGACGATGAGCCGCGTGAGCGTCCAGTCGAGACCGGACTCGCTCAGCGTCTTCGCCATCCGCTCGGTGACGTTAATCGATCCAAAGAGGTTTTCGCCTTTGTCGCGGTCCCCGCCCTGATCGATCAGGAGATTGATGTGACGCTCTTCGCCGCTTTCGGTCACGGTGCGCAGCATCGACACCAGTTTCTTGCGGCGCTGGTTTTCGTAAAAACGCAGGCCGAAGCTGATCGTGAGCAGCAGCAGCGTGAAGATGACGAGGAAGCACAGGGCGACAATTACGCTCATGATTGTCCGATCTCCACTACGGTCTGGAACAACGATGCGGGAAGCTGTATGCCGGAGGCGCGCAGTTTCTCGAAGAAGCGCGGCCGCACGCCGGTGGCTTTAAACCGGCCGAGCACCTTTCCGTTCTCCGCCACGCCGCTCTTCTCGAAGAGAAAAATATCCTGCATGGTGACCTGTTCGCCTTCGAGGCCCACCAGCTCGGTGATGTAAGTGATTTTGCGGCTTCCGTCGCTGAAGCGGGCCACCTGCACCATCAGGTCGATGGCGCTCGTCACCTGTGCGCGAATGGCGCGCACGCCCATGTTCGCGTTTGCCATGCCGACCAGAACTTCCAGACGTCCCACGGCGTCGCGGGGCGTATTCGAGTGGATCGTGGTCAGCGAGCCGTCGTGACCGGTGTTCATCGCCTGCAGCATGTCCAGCGCTTCCTCGGCGCGAACCTCGCCGACGATAATGCGGTCCGGCCGCATACGAAGGGCGTTGATGACCAGATCGCGAATCTTGATGGCGCCATTGCCTTCGATATTCGCCGGGCGCGTTTCCATGCGCGCCACGTGCGTCTGGCGCAGCCGCAATTCGGCGGCGTCTTCAATCGTGATGATGCGCTCGTTTTCGGGAATGTAGCTCGACATCACATTGAGGAGGGTGGTTTTGCCCGCGCCCGTGCCGCCCGATATCAGAATGTTGAGACGCGCGCGCACGCAGGCTTTGAGCAGTTCGAGCATGCCCTCGGTGAGGGCCAGTTTCTTGACCAGATCTTCGCCCTGCAGCAGTTCTTTACCGAAGCGGCGGATGGAGAGTAATGGCCCGTCGACGGCGACGGGCGGGATCGCGGCGTTGACGCGCGACCCGTCGGGCAGACGCGCATCCACCAGCGGCGAGGATTCGTCCACGCGGCGCCCCACGCGGGCGACCACCTTTTCGATAATTCGCAGCAGATGCGTGTTGTCCTTGAATTCGACCGAGGTGCGGAAAAGCTTGCCCGCGCGTTCGATGTAGACCAGTTTGGGCGTGGTCACCAGAATGTCCGAGATGCTCGGGTCTCGCAGCAAAGGCTCGAGAGGCCCGAGGCCGAACACCTCGTCGAGAACCTCCTCGATGACCCGTTCCTTTTCCGCAAGGCTGAGGGGCGTGCGCTCCTCATCCACCAGCTTCGCCACCGCGATGCGAATCTCCGCCCGCGCGCGTTCGCCCGCCAGCGACGACAAAGCTTCAAGATTGATGCGGTCGAGAAGTTTGCGGTGAATTGCGAACTTCAGTTCCTGATATTCGACGCCGGTGTGATCGCGATTGGCAAGACGTGTGACCCATCCCGCTTCCTGACCGTTTGCTCCGCCTACCGTATCCATGGCTGCCATTTGTGTTTACCCCTGAGTGTCCCTAAGCCTGAGCCCTTTGAAATAAAGAGAACCAGCGTTTGCCGGCGACCTGCGGCGTTTTTACCACGCTTTCCTCGGCTTCCGCCTCGCGCTCGCCTTTGGCGCGAGCCTGGATGGATTCCGTCAGCCGGCGCATTTCCTTGCCGAGCGGGCTTCCCGGCTCCAGCAGACGCCCTTCGGAATATGCGTCGTAGAGCGAAAGAAAATCGTTCCGGAAGACGGCTGCGCAGGTGTATCCGAGCATGTCTTCGATGGCCTTGCGGTCAGTCGTCCCGCGCTCCGGCACGCGGTTCAGCAGGACCTTGATGCGGCTGTGAACGAATCCGCGTTCTTCCATCATTTGTATGGCGCGTTTCGCGTGCCCAAGCGTGGCCGCATCCGGTGTGGTGACGAGATAGAGCGCGTCCAGTTCCGGCAGGGAATCGAGCGCCGCCAGACTCACGCTGCGGCCGAAGTCCACCACCGACACCGGATAGACCGAACGCACAAAGCGCAACAGGTGGATTACCTCTTCGCGCAGCGGATGACGCTTCGCCACCAGGTCCTCGGGCGCGGGAATGAAATCGATGCTGTTCGCGTGAGACGTCACCAGCCCCTTCCAGAGACTCAGGTCCAGGCGATGCAGATTGTCGAGGGCGTCGCGGACGGAGTAGGTGTTCTTGGATTTCATCAGGAAGCGCAGGAGTCCTGCGTCGAAGTCGAAATCGGCCACCAGCATCGGCTGTTTCAGCTGCCGCGCGAGATCGGTGGCGACATGAACGGCGAACGTCGTCGCACCGCAGCCGCCGCGGGCGGAGATAAAGCCGAAGACCCTGCCCAATCCTCCGGGTCCGCCGGTCAGGCTTCGGGAACGGTTCGCGGCGAGCCGTTGGAACGCATCCTTGAGAGTATCTGCAAGCGGCGGATAAAGGTACTCGTTGGCGCCGGCGCGCAACGCTTCGAGTATGAGTTCCGGGGATGCGTCCGGATGCAGCACGAAGACGGAGGGTTGCGTCGACGTGTTCTTCACCCGGCGCACAAATTCCTCGAGCGGGACCGACACCCGGCCGTTTTCCAGAAGAACGACGTCGACGCGGTGGCGTTCGATCCTGTCGAGCAGGACTTCGGCGTCGGCAGGCT
>CAWBIS010000052.1:0-3004 GCA_963788485.1 Terriglobia bacterium | reverse complement strand
CTCGGCAACGGTCAGTCGGGCCTCACCGCCCAGGATGCCTCCACCATTGAACGCACGCTCTCCATTGGAGCCTTTGTAAAGAACTTCGCTCCGCTGATGCAGAATCTTCTGCAGGGCTTCAGCGCAGGCACCTACAAGACGCTCCCTGATCTGGCCCGCCTCAGCCTTGCTGATTGGGAGAGCCTCGTCACAGCCGCCGGCACACCGCCCAGCATAGATGGCGCCGGAAACGCCAGCCCTGCCCAGGTTTTCGCCTCCGATCGTCTATGCCCGCGTCACCCGCGCTTATCCCACGGCCGCCCTCAGCGCCCGAATCCTAACTGCAAATCTCGTCCCCCAGGCCCAACAGCAACCGACTCGTTCAGTTTTTTCAGAACAACCCCGACCTCGAGCTGATCAAGAACAATATTCCTGTTTATATGTTAATCGCCCCTGTTCGGTCGTAGACGCCGCGGGGTGATCCGTTGACAATCGGCCGCGGATTGACAATCTGACGGGAGACCAGGGCTCGCAGAACTCAAATCGCAGCCAAAAGCCGCGTCTCCAGCTTTTCGAGGTCTTCCTCACTGTTGTAAAAATGCGGAGAAACGCGCAGCTTCCCATGCCTTGCCGCGACGACGATTCGTTCCTCCTGCATCGTGCGGGCGATTAACGATGCGTCCCGGCCCGGCCAATGAGCCGCAACGATATTCGTGTTCCCGCTCACGATCGTCGCCCCCGAGCCGCGTAGGATTTCTGCCGTCGTCTCCGCCAGTTCCAGCACGCGCCGTTCAATCCGCTCCGGCCCGATCTCGAGCATCATGCGCACCGACTCCCGCATCCCGTAGAGCGACGGAAAATTCAGCATCCCGCCCTCATATCGCTCCGCCCCGTCGGGCATTTTCGGCGCGCCGTGATGCAGTGCGTCGACCGAGCGCCAGCCCCGATCGCTGCGCCATCCGATCACCGACGGTGGCAATCTCAGACGCAGTTCCGGCGAAACGTAAAAGAACGTCGCGCCATTGGGACAAAGCAGCCACTTGTATCCATCCACCGCGAGCATGTCGGGCTTGATCTCACCCACATCGAACCGCAGCGCGCCCACGCTTTGGGTGCCGTCCACGTAGAACAGCGCACCCGCCGCCCGCGTCAGTTCCGAAATGCGCGCCAGATCGGGACGATAACCGCTCGCATAATTCACCGTGCTCACCAGCACCGCGCGCGTACGCTCCGGCAGCGATTCGATCGCGCTCATTTCGACCAGCGCCACGCCGCGCTCCGCCAGCGATGCCGCGAAGTAATACTGGTTGGGAAATTCGTCGCGCAGGGTAACGATGAGGTCGCCCGCTTGCCACTCGATCCCACCCAGAAACAGCGACAAAGCCGACGCCGCATTCGTAGTAAACGCGATATCCTGCGCATCGCAACGAATCAGCTGCGCGATCAAACCGCGCAGTTCGTCCACATCCTCGAACCATGTCAGGAAATCGGCGCAGGCCGTCTCCTCGCGCCGCGCGAAGTGGCTCTCGACCGCCCTGCGCGTGCGCGTCGGCAGTCTGCCCGAACGTCGCGGTATTCAGCCACGTCCAATCCCGCAGCGCCGGGAATTCAGCGCGTATACCGGACCAGTTCATCGACCACGTCCGCCGCGGGAACGTCGCGCGCCGCGCGCCCCTTGCGCGTGACCAGCTCCACCAGACCCTGCGCCAGTTTCTTGCCAATGGTGATCCGGTAAGGCACGCCGATCAGGTCCGCGTCCTTGAATTTCACGCCGGGCCGTTCGTCGCGGTCGTCGTAGAGCGCATCGATCCCCGCCGCCATGCAATCGTCGTAAATCTTCTGCGCGGCCTCGCGCAATGCCGCGTCGGCGTTGTTCACCGGCGTGATTACCACGGTGAATGGCGCGATCGAGACTGGAAGGAACATTCCCGCGTCATCGTGATTCTGCTCGATGGCCGAGGTGAGAATACGCTCGATGCCTATGCCGTACGAACCCATAATCGGCGTGATCTCTTCCCCGCCGGCAGCCGTAACATGGAGACCCATGGCTTTCGAATACTTATAACCAAGCTTGAAAATATGCCCCACTTCGATGCTCTTGTGCAGCTTCAACTCCGCGCTGCAGACCGCGCAGGCATCGCCGTGGTTGACTTGCCGTATATCGGCGAATTGCGGTTTGAAGTCTCGCGCCGGCGTCACGTTCCGCAAATGGTAATCGTTTTTGTTCGCGCCGGCGATCATGTTGCGGCGCGTCCCCAAAGCCACGTCGGCGATGATCGGCATGTTCGTAACGCCGACCGGACCGAGTGAACCGGGGTCGGCGCCGAACCAGTCTCGGATCTCGTCCGGACGCGCCGCCCGCACTTCCGCGGCCCCTCCGGCGGCCAGCGCGAACTTTGTTTCACTCAGTTGATGATCGCCGCGAACCAGCGCCAGCACCGGTTTGCCATCCGCCACCATGACCAGGCTTTTCATTTGCGATGTCTGCGGCAGTCCGGTGAATTCCGTGACTTCTGCAATCGTCTTTCGTCCGGGTGTGTGGAACTCCTCGGGAGCGCTTTCGCCCTCGGGATCGTCAATCGCCGGCGGCGCCGCAAATGAAATCGCCTTCTCGAGGTTCGCGGCATATTGGCAGCGGGAACAACTCACGATGAGATCTTCTCCCGCATCCGAAGGCACCATGAATTCCATCGACTGGCTGCCGCCCATCGCGCCCGAATGCGCCTCCACCGGGATCACGTCGAGCCCGCAGCGCGCGAAGATCCGCCGGTAAGCCTCGAAATGTTTTTTGTACGAGACGTCGAGTCCGTCGGCGTCCAGATCGAACGAATAGGAGTCCTTCATGAGGAACTGTCGCACTCGCAGCAGTCCGGACTTCGGCCGCGCCTCATCGCGGAACTTTGTCTGAATCTGATACCAGATCTGCGGCAGTTGCTTGTAGCTCCGCAACTCGCCGCGCGCGGTCGCCGTCATGATCTCTTCGTGTGTCATGCCGAGGCAAAGATCGCGGCCGAAGCGGTCCTTC
>CAWBIS010000051.1:0-14871 GCA_963788485.1 Terriglobia bacterium | reverse complement strand
ATGTTATGCCCGTATACTGGTTCCGTTCGGTCTTGCTCATGGACCGAACCGGACAGTCATCGTGGGAAGGATCTACCGGCTCAATATCGGCGGAGACCTGATCATCGCGATTGACGGAAAGCCGGTCGATGGCCAGGACGCATTGCGCCGCGCCCTGAATCAGAAGCGCCCGGGGGATAAGATGGTGCTCACGATTTTCCGTGGCAATCGCACGATGAAGGTGACGCTGACACTGGGGTCGGCGCCCGAAACGCTGTAGCTACTCGTCCGCGGCTTCGAGGCATTCGGCGATCGTCCTCTGGTCGATCGCGCCTTCCTTGATCATGCGCCATTCGGGTTCCGTGATATCCACCGTACTGGCGCCGATGCCTTCGGAGGCGCCCCCGTCCAGCACCAGATCCACATTACCGTCCATGACGCCGAATACTTCGATGCCGGAGCGGCAGGTGGGGCGTCCGGAGATGTTGGCGCTGGTGGCGATGATCGGCTGGTTCAGGCGCGCGATCAGTTCATCGGCGATCCGGCAGCGGGCATGGCGTACCGCGAGCCGTCCCGTATTGCCGGTGGCGCGCAGAGGCACCTTCGCGGACGCGGGCAGGATGATGGTAAGAGGGCCGGGCCAGAACTTCCTCGCCAGCAGATTGAATCGCGGAGATATCTCCCGCGCGAGTTCCTCCACCATCAGCGAATCGCGCACGAGCAGAGGCAGCGCGCGATGGATCTCCCGCCCTTTGGCGTGATAAACCTGGCGCACGGCAAGCAGGTTGAAGGGATCCGCGACCAGGGCGTACAGGGCATCCGTCGGAATCGCCACAATGTGGCCGCGCCGAACAGCCTCGGCGGCTCGATCCAAAGCTTCAGCAGGGGGATCGAGAGGATCGATCTCGATCAGGTCGGTGGCCACGTCGGTCAGCGTAACACAGCCCGCCGGCTGAGTACGCCCGGCTCGCGATCAGCTGGCCGCGACTTCCATGGCCGCTTCGTGATTGCGCGGCTCGAACGAATAACCGAAGCCCCGGACCGAATGAATCAGCCTGGGGGCCGAGGCGTCCTGTTCGATTTTCTGACGCAGGCGAAGGATGTAAACGTCCACGGTCCGATCGGTGATCGCGCGATCCTGGCCCCAGACCGCGTTCAGCAGTTGCTCGCGGCTGAAAACCACGCCGGGCCGGCTCATGAGGAATTCGAGCAGCCGGAATTCGGTAGCGGTCAGCGAGAGGTTTTCGCCTTCCAGTTTCACCTGGCAGCTGCTGCGGTCGAGCTCGACGCCACCGGCCTTGAGCAGGCGGGAGGGCACGGTCTGCGTGCGGAACTGCAGTTTGATGCGCGCGATCAATTCGCGGATAAAGAACGGTTTGACGATGTAATCGTTGGCGCCGAGCTCGAGTCCCACGATGCGGTCGGTCTCGGAAGCGCGCGCGGTCAGGAAGATGATCGGCGTCTGCGCCAGTTCGGCATCGTTACGGATACCCTTGCAGATGTCGAGGCCGTCGGAATCCGGCAGCATGATATCGAGCAGGATGAGGTCGGGGCGAACGCGGCGGCAAAGGTCGAGGGCGCCACGGCCAGTCTGCGATCCGGTCAGAATGAAACCCTCTTTTTCGAGGTTGTACTTGAGCAACGCGAAAAGATCGGTATCGTCTTCGATCAGGACAATTCTTTTTGTCACGGCACTTTCAGCGTAGCGGGAACGGCGTTACAGCACGGTTAATCTACCGTAAACGGTGGGTGAAGAAGCTGGAGCGCGACAGACAGCGGATGCTCCGGTTTTACTGCGCTTCGAACCGGTATCCGAAGCCTCTTACCGTAACGAGGAACGTCGGTTCGTCCGGTTTTTCTTCGATTTGCTCGCGAATCCGGCGAATATGGACGTCAACTGTTCGAGGGGTAACAAAATGCTGTTCGCCCCAGACGTCTTTGAGCAGCTGCTCGCGCGACCATGCGGTGCCCGGGTGAGTGAGGAAGAACTCAAGAAGCTTGAACTCCGTCGAGGTCAATTCGATTTCGTTCTCGTTCTGATAAACGCGGCGGGCGGCGCGATCCAGCCGGAATGGTCCCGTGGAGAGCGCCGCCTGCGGCGCGGCGTCGGTGTCCTGGCGGCGAAGATGAGCTTTGATCCGCGCCATCAGTTCGCGCGGGCTGAAGGGTTTGGTGATGTAGTCGTCGCCGCCGATTTCGAGCCCAAGCACGCGATCGACCTCGTCGGAGCGGGCCGTCAGAAAGATAATCGGCGTGCGCGCCAGCTTGCCGGTCTGGCGAATCTGACGGCAGAGATCGAAGCCGTCCTGGCCCGGGAGCATCACGTCCAGAACGATCAGATCCGGCAGCCATGTTTCGAGGTCGCGCAGCGTCTGGCCGGCCCCGTTCAGCAGATTCACCTGAAATCCGCCGCGGGTGAGATTGTATTCGATGAGCGAAGCCAGCTCGGCCTCGTCCTCGACGACCGCTACTTTCTTGGACATGTGATCAGGCCGGCGTCTGATTCGCCTGGCACGCCGGACACGGGCAAATCTGGCGAAGGTGACTGTATGAGTATATCCCGGCATCGTGGCCGTCGGCCCATTTGATGCGCAACGCATAATGGCCAACGGGCTCGATGTTGAGCATGCGCTCGCGGGGCTTGTACATCTGGAACGGGCCGGCGAGCTTGTCGGTCGATTTGGGGCGCGGCGTGGTGCCATGGCTGCCCGCGCAGGTGGCGCAGGGGCACCAGTCGCGCAGATATTCGATGCCGTAGGAACTGTGGTGGCCGTCTTTCCAGTCGATCTCGATGCCTCTGGATTTCGAGACTGCTATGTGTTCGGGGTCGGTGGATAGCTGTGTGGTCATTGGCTGCGGGGACTACTGATTTACCGGGCGTTCCACATCTCTCACGCCGGAGATGCGGCGCATGGCGGAGCAGAGTTTTTCGAGCTGCTTCTTGTCGCGCACGTCGACGGTCATTTCGATCAGCGCCGAATCGTGATGGCCGTTTCCCTCGGTCTTGGCTTCGAGGCTGCGGACGTTGGTGCTTTCGCCGGAAAGAACGCTGGTGAGCTGGTGCAGCATGCCGGGGCGGTCGTCCGTATGGACGACGATCCGCACCGGAAACGTATCGCTGGCGTTGCGGGCCCAGTCGACCTCGATCTTGCGCTCGGAGTCGTACATCAGATTCTGTACGTTGGGGCAGGTGCGCGAATGAACCGCGATGCCCTTGCCGCGCGTCACATAGCCGACGATGCCTTCGCCCTTTATCGGGTTGCAGCACTTGGCGCGATAGATCATCACGTCGCCGGCGCCGCGGACGATGATGACGTCGTCGGAATCCTGTCGCTGGTCTTTGTTCTGCCCGGGCGCGGGTTCGACCGCGGGCAGGGGAACGGGTTCGTCAACCACCTGCTCTGGCGCGGATTTCTGCAGAACCTGGCGGGCGGAGAATTTGCCGTAGCCAAGGGCGGCATAGAGATCTTCAACCTTGCCGAGGCCGTACTCGCCGGCCACGCGATCGAGTTCGTTCCGCTGGATACGGCTCAGTTGAACGCCCAGGCGGCGCGCTTCCTTTTCCAGATACTTCTGTCCGATCTCGATGGCGCGCTCACGCTCGTTCTCGTTGATGATGTGCTTGATTTTGTTGCGGGCGCGCGAGGTCTTGACGATGGCCAGCCAGTCTTTGCTGGGCACGTGACCGGCTTGCGTGAGCACGTCGACGATGTCCCCGTTGCGCAGAACGTAGCGCAGGGGAACGATGCGGCCGTTGATTTTCGCGCCGGTGCAGGTGTTGCCGACCTCCGAGTGCACGGCGTAAGCGAAGTCGATGGGACAGGACCCGGCGGGGAGCACGATGACGCGGCCTTTGGGGGTGAAGCAGTAAACCTCTTCCGGGTACAGATCCACTTTGAGGGTGGACATGAACTCGCCGGGATCGCGCATGTCCTGTTGCCATTCGACGAGTTGCCGCAGCCAGGCGACGCGCTGATCGTCCTGCACGCCGCGCTTGCCTTCCTTGTACTTCCAGTGCGCGGCGATGCCTTCCTCGGCGATGCGATGCATCTCTTCGGTGCGGATCTGTATTTCGAAGTGCCGGCCCTCGGGGCCCACCACGGAAGTGTGCAGCGATTGATAGAGGTTGGGCCGCGGAATGGCGATGAAGTCCTTGATGCGGCCCGGCACCGGAGACCACTCGTTGTGGATGACGCCGAGCGCGCCGTAGCAGTTCTTGACGGAATCGGTGATGATGCGGAGGGCGAGCAGATCGTAGACCTGATCGAGGGGGATTTTCTGTTTCTTGAGCTTCTGGTAGACCGAATATGCGCGTTTGACGCGAGCCTCCACACGGGCCGGAATGCCCTCGCGGCGGAGTTCGGCTTCAAGCGTCCGGCGCATGCGTTCGAGATATTCTTCGTTGGCCGTGCGCTGGGTTTCGATGGACTTCGAGATCTCGGCGAAATCGGCGGGATCGAGATACTGGAACGCGAGGTCTTCCAGTTCGCCGCGCACCTTGCCCATGCCGAGCCGATGGGCGATGGGCGCGTAGATCTCGAGAGTCTCGCGGGCGATACGTTCGCGGCGCTCGGGGCTGAGGAAGCCGAGCGTACGCATGTTGTGCAGCCGGTCGGCGAGTTTGACGATGATGACGCGGATATCGTTCACCATCGCCAGCAGCATCTTGCGATAGTTTTCCGCCTGGCGATCTTCGGCGGAAAAGAAGTTGATCTTGCTCAGCTTGGTGACGCCGTCGACGCAGCGCGCCACTTCCTCACCGAAGTTTTTCTGGATGTCGGCGCTGGTGACGCTGGTGTCTTCGACGATGTCGTGGAGCAGACCCGTTTCGATGCTGACCACGTCCATGCGCATGCCGGCGAGGATGCGCGACACGGCGATGGGATGGCTCATGTAAGGCTCGCCGGAGGACCGCAGTTGGCCGGAGTGATATTGCGCGGCGAAGCGATAGGCCTTCTCGATGGGCGCGAGATCGTCTTTGGGACGCGCTTCGCGGACGGCGGCGATCAGCTGTTCCAGCTCTGGCGGGACAGCAGGCTCGGCGGCTGGAGATACTTCAGCGCCGGGTTCGGAGCCGGAAACGAGGGGCACATCTCTATTCTACGGGAGAGGCGGGACTGGACACTCCCCCTCATCGTTCCCTCACGAGCCCGACACGGGATTTTACCTTCTTCATCTGTGTGCCGATGGCCGAGGGACGGACACGTGGCAGGAGACCCTGGATGATGCGCAGGATGAGGGCGATTTCGAATTTGCGGTTTGACGCCAGACGAATGGGATATCGAAACGCGCCCCGATGCGTCGCAAAACGGGTCCTTTGTGCAACAGCGGGATCAGTCTTCGAACCCGATGTCGGAGGGGTATCTGCCCCATGTTTCGAATTCTCTTTGGGTCAACGACGCGTAACGCGACGTGGCAACCCGCCTGGCATTCCACGCGAAGTTCAGATGATGGTACGCGTGCAGGAGCCCCACTTGTAGCTCTTCTTCGCACAAAGTCCCGGCGTCGATCTTCATCAGAAGATCATTCAGTTCGTCACGGGCTTCGGAGAGATTACCGCCGATGACCTTTCGGTTGAAGGGGCGTCTCCGGTTAGAAGTGCGTTTCTTTGCATGTCGAGCGTGATCGCGGACTGCCACGATCTTGAGTATATGCCGGAAATGAGGGTCGAAGCCTGGTCGCAAAGCGGGTCCTTTTCTGCAACACCGTTCTTGACGCGGTCAGATTTTTTTCTGAACGGTTGATGAAGCGCATAAAGCGAAATGCGATGCTGGGAAACGCTGGAGCGGATTCACTGAGCAACCTCGGCTACAACGGAACGATCAGGGGCATTCTTGCGGATCTTGCGGTTTTGAATCCGCAATCAGGGCCGACTGAACTCTGCTGTATCTGGTTCGATGACCTTTACTTCCCGGGCCAGTCGCGCCCTTCGGAATATCCTGCCGAAACCTGGGAGCGTGGGCAGCGTGAATGGAAATCATGTTTCGCCGATCATGAATTAAGGGCCCTGGCAACCTTCCACGAAGTGTTTGCCTCGGAAAGTGAAACGCTTCCCGTGACCGGCGAATGGCGGCAAAACCCTGGCTGGCAGAGAGTGAGTGCAGCAGCCCGAAGCGCTCTTGCTCAGCTTTGAGAACTTAACCCCTCAACTGGTCAGTTCACCGTATTCGTTACTTCTGCAACGTCGAACGGGGAGCATCGCCACCGTCCGGACTACGGGGGTGGCTTCGCCGCAGACCCCACAGTCCGCTCGCCGCGAGGATGAAGGTGAAGCCCCCGAGCCCGCCGAGCGCCCAAAGTGTCCAGACGAAGAAAAAGCCGCCGGGAGATCTGGCGATCTCGCCGTAATGCGCTCCTCTCATGTGCATGACGGGCATGGCTGCCGCGATTAATCCGACGAGCAGCATGATGACGTGCCCCGATAGGCGTTCGGGGAGCACGAGCGTCCCATACAGAAAGGCCGCGAGGACGAGCAGCGCAATGTTTGAGCTCTCGGCCTTCGATATCCCACGGACGATGTCGTCCGTAATGTGAAGCGTCAGCAAGAGGATCGAGAGTAGAGACGCGATGGTTAACATGGTGTTGTCTTTCATGGGAGCCTCTCCTGGCCTTTCCGCTTCCCGCACCGGCGAGGCGTGGCGTTTACTTACCCACGCAGCCGGGCGCGCTTGAAATCGATTTGAACCGCCAGTGCGTCGCCTTCGATGCGGGCGCTCCAAAAAGCCAAAGGGCGGGAGCATCGCGCTCCCGCCCTTATCAATCGTTTGAAGTGATCCGCGCTACTGCGTCTGCTCTGCGGCGTCGGCCTTCTTCTTGGCCTTTTTCTTGGTGGTTTCGAGCGACTTCTGGACCCAGTCGTCCGCCTGTTTGATATCGGCGTCGTACTGTTCCTTCGTGTCGTCGAGGATGGCGCGGTAGCGAAGCAGAAGGTTCATGTAAGCCATCGCATTCTCGTAATCGGGATCGATCATGAGAGCCTTGTTTTCGTCTTCGATCCCGTCCGTCAGCGACTGCCAGTACTTCGCCTTAAGCTCCGCTTTCAGATCCGGCTCAGCCGCCGGGGCAGCTTTTCCCTTCTTAGCCTTGGCGGGCGGCGTCACCTTCAGCGGGCCGGGATCTTCCGGCCGCAGACCCTGCGCGGCAATGGCTTCGCGCCACGGAGTCACGAACTGCGTCCACGCGATGACACCGAGCGAGTAATAAGCTTCCTTATTCTGCGGGTCCGCCGCGATTACCTTTTTATTCCACTCCTGCGCGTCGGGGAAGTCCTTCATGTTCCAGTACAGGCTGGCAAGAGACTCCATCGCAATCAGCTTGTTCTTCCCGTCGAGGTTCGAGTTCAACGCGGTCTGAAACTCTTTGAGAGCCGACTCCGCGTTGCGTTTATTTTCGGGAGCTTCGGATCCGGGAACATACTGCGTCATATACGCCGTCGCGAGATAAAGACGAGCGGACGGGAGATCCGGATCGAGGTCGATAGCCTCTTTGAAACTGTCTGCCGCAGCCGTATACTGGCCCGCCTTGAAGGAATTGACGCCCTTATTCAGGTTGTCGCGGGCCTTCAGCTTGTTGCAGCCGGAAGCCAGCAGGGCGAGCGCAGCCAGCAGACCGATGCCGGCGATCGATGGAAACTGCCCGGGAGAGAAGCGGCGCATTAATGGCCTTCCTCCACCTTGGGCGTCATCAAACCGACTTTGTCGATTCCCGCGCCGTGCGCGATATCGATCGCGTCCGCTACCTTCTGGAAGTCCAGATCCTTGTCGGCCTTCACGAACACAACCTTCTCGGCGCGAGTCTTGAAGATATCCACGAGGCGCTCACCGAGTTTGTCCCAGGTGGTATCGTCCTGATTGATCTTGACGTTGCCGGCCTGGTCGAGCACGATGACCACGGTGCGGTCGTTATCCTGCGGTTGCTTCTGATTGGGGGGCGGGGGCTGCGGGGCCAGAGCATCCAGACCGTGCGGGGACACGGGCGAAATCGCCATGAAAATGATCAACAGGACCAGAAGAATGTCGATCATCGGGGTCATGTTGATACTTGCTTGCGGACCACCTCCGCCGCCAACTGACATTGCCATAATATTGCTCCTTGGGAATCCTTGAAATTTTCTGGCGACTATTACTTCGGCGGGAGTTTGTTGTCCATGCGCTGTTCGGTCAGAAGACCGACATCGTCGACGCCGCCGGCGCGCAGATTGTCGACCACATCCTCGACCACGGAATACTTGGAACGCGCATCGGCGCGCAGATAAACGATCTTGTTGGGCCTGTCGGCCAGCAGATCCTTCACCTTCGGCGCCAGATCTTCCACCTGCACCTTCTGCAGGCCGGGGCTGAGGAACACCTGTCCGTCGCGGGTGATGGCGACCACGACGGCGTCCTCTTTCTGCGCGTCGTCCATGGTGATCGAATTGCGCGCACTCGCCATGGTGATGTTGACGCTTTTATTGAGCAGTGGCGTGATGACCATGAAGATGATCAGCACGACGAGCATCACGTCGACCATCGGAGTGACGTTGATTTCCGATACCGGTGGCGGCGCTTTCTTTAATTGCATTTCATTTCTCCTGGTTGTCCCCGCGGTCGGAAAAACTTCCCGGGAGCGGACTCAGGCGGGGTCCGCTCCCGGCAGTTTTCATCAACTCGCTGCTAATGGCCAAGTGCTACTTGCGGACGGCGCTGCGCAACTGAATCCGCTTCAGGAAGTAGTCGAGCAGTTCGGAACTGGAGTTCCCCATTTCGACGTCGAACGCGTCCACGCGGCCGGTGAAATAGTTGAACGCCCAGACGGCCGGCACGGCTACGAACAGACCGATAGCGGTGGTCACGAGGGCTTCCGAAATACCACCGGCGATAGCGCCGATACCAGGCGTCTTCTGCGCGGCCATGGTTTTGAACGCGTTGATGATGCCGACGACGGTACCGAACAGGCCGACGAACGGCGCGGTCGAACCGATGGTGGCCAGAGCGCTGACGCCGCGCTTCAGCTCGGCGTGCACGATGGCTTCGGAACGTTCCAGAGCGCGGCGCGATGCGTCGATTTCTTCGCCGGAAATTTCCGCTCCGCCCTGATGCGCCTGGAATTCCTGCAACCCGGCAACGACAACCTTGGCCAGGTGGCTCTTCTTGTAACGGTCGGCAATCTTGATCGCTTCGTCAAGCTTGCCTTCGCGCAATGCGCCTGCAACCGCCGGGGCGAAGGCCCGGCTCTGCTTGCGCGCGGCATTGAACGCCATCGCGCGATCGATCATCACGCCGATGGACCACGCCGACATGATGAACATGAGGATAACGACCGCCTTGGCGAGCGTTCCCATCTGCTCCCAGAGGTGGCGAAAATCCCATCCCGGCGCCCCGGCTTCCTGCAAAAGCATGAAAGCCCATACCTGCATCTGTAAAAGCATTTCTTCTAGTCTCCTGCGAGTTGATTTAAATAACTGACTGCTCGTCCACCCGATTGCCGGCCGCTAATTGAGAGTGAAGTTGACGTCGATCGTGGTGATGACGTCGACCGGTTCTCCATTCAGCAGAGTCGGCTGATAGGTCCATTGCTGGACCGCCTGAAGGGCCGCCTGAACGAGAAGGGGCGGTCCACTCAAAAGCTGCAGATTCTGAATCGTGCCATCCTTGCCGATCACGGCCTGGAACTTCACCGTTCCCTGCACGCGCGCGGCTTTCGCCAGCGGCGGATAGACGGGCCGGATCTGTTTGATGATCTTGCTCGCGATCACATTACCGCCGATGCGCTGCGGGGCCGTCGGCGCCTTGGGCTTTGGCGGAGGCGGGGGCGGAGGCGGCGGCGGAGGCACGCCGGCGCCGCCGAGGATGCCGCTGAGAGCGCCACCGGCAACGCCGCCAGGAATGCCGCCCACCACACCTGCGGCGGATGGCGGCTCCTCAGACTCGACGATCATCTTGATTTCTTTGGGAACCGTTTTGGGCGCGGTCAGTTTACCCATATCGAACTGCTTCGGCGCCACTTTTACGACCTTCACTGCCTGGGGAGGCGGTGGAGGTGGCGGTGGAGGAGGAGGCGGCGGGGCCGTCAGGAAGGTCGACAACTGCGCACTCGGCAACGCATCGAAATAAATCAGCGGAATGATGACGATGATCCCAAGGACGATCAACTCAGCGACCGCCGACACGAGAATCGTGTAAGGACTTTTCGTCTTGCCTACGCCATCAACGAACGTCTGTTCGAACATAAACCCTCTCCGGATCGGGAGACGCTGCAGCTTCCGGTCGGCCACTCCCTGATGGGCGCAGCCGGGAAGCCTCCCCGCGGCTCCTATACTATTTCAAAACCGAACTCTTACTTTCTAAAACCTTCTAAAACCCTCGCGCTACCTTGCCACTTTAGCCGGGCTCTTCGGAGCCGCGGGCTTGGAAGCGGATTGCCGGGGCGCGCCCGACATGGCCGGCGCAACCGGAGCGCTCGACGGCGGACCCTTCTTCTTTTTCCTCGCCTCCACCAGATCGTGGAAGCCAAGCACAATCGGGCTCGCTATGTAAACCGAAGAATACGTCCCAACAATAATACCTGCAACCAGGGCAAATGAAAAACCGTGGAGTACGGGTCCACCAAACAAGAACAGAGCGATCACGGTAAGGAACGTCAGCCCGGAAGTCATCACGGTCCGGCTCAGCGTCTGATTGACGCTCCTGTTGATCACATCCACCAGCCGCTCGCGGCGGTTCAGGTGCAGATTCTCGCGAATACGGTCGAAGATGACGATCGTATCATTCATCGAGTAGCCGACCAGGGTCAAAAGCGCCGCAATCACCGTCAGCGTGATTTCCTTGTTGAAGAGCGAAAAGATTCCGATCGTAATCAACGTATCGTGGAAGACGGCGATTACCGCGGCAAAACCGTAGATCCATTCGAATCGGAACCAAATATATACCAGCATGCCAGCCAGCGCCAGGAGTGTGGCGTTTATAGCCTGCGAGCGCAGATCGGCGCCTACCTTGGGGCCTACAATTTCGATATCGCGCGCGGCCGTATAAGGGGCCAGATAGGTCTGTTGCTGCAACACGCTCATCACCTGCGGCGTCACGCCGGGGACGGAGCGCAGTTGATCGAGATTCGCCAGCAAACCGCTGCGAGGCGGCTGGTTGCGATAGTTTACGATCGCGGCGGCCAGTTGATCGATCTGCGGATCGGAAAGCTGAATGCCCGCCTTCTGAAAAGGGTCGCGCAGACGATCGGCAAGTTGTCCGGCGCTCGCGTTATTCAGGTCGAGTTTGCCGTTGTCCGGATGGGCAAAAGTCTTTGCCAGCGTATCGACGACGATCTGCCGGTTCTTCGCCAAAGTGGCGTCATCCGCGCCTTCGGTGCCGATTGCGATTTCGTTGGAACCGTTTTCAAAGGTTTCCACGCTGGGCGGATTCGCCAGCGCCTTCGTCAGGGAAGAGCGCACCTCGTTTATCGGCGGAGCTCCCTCGAACTTGACCGTCATCAGCATCCCACCCTTGAACTCAATGCCGTAGCGCGGCCCGCCTTTTATCGCCAGACTGATGAAGCCGGCGGCGGTCAGAATCAACGATGCTATGATGAACGGCCACTTCTTCCCGAGAAAATCGAAATTGGTGTTTTTAAATAATTCCATGGATCACTGCCCGCCCGGAGTACCGGGTCGAACGGTGCCAAAAGTTATGACACCGGCGTTTCGAAAATTGTTCCCGCCTTCTGGCCTATCAAATTCTACACGGAATCTCATTGCTTGATCCTTCTCCGACCGGAGGCCGCTCATATGCTCAGCGCCGTTATCTGGCGTTGTCCGGAAAGCTCCCAGTCGAAAATCGCCCTCGATACCCAGACGGCGGTAAACACGTTTGCAAACAGACCGATTACCAGCGTAACGGCGAATCCTTTCACCGGACCGGTACCGAACAGAAACAGGAAGAGACAGGACACGATGGTGGTGACATGGGTATCGACAATCGTCCACCACGCTTTTCCGAAGCCCGCTTCCACGGCCGCGGGCACCGACTTTCCTGCGCGTAACTCCTCGCGGATGCGCTCGAAGATCAGCACGTTGGAATCGACCGCCATACCGATGGTCAGGATGACTCCCGCAATTCCCGGCAGCGTGAGCGTAGCGCCGAAGTAAGAAAGCGCGGCCATCAGCAGAACCGTGTTGA
Source organism: Terriglobia bacterium (assembly GCA_963788485.1). Classification (GTDB taxonomy): domain Bacteria; phylum Acidobacteriota; class Terriglobia; order Bryobacterales; family Bryobacteraceae; genus BOG-234. The sequence continues at coordinate 2,746 of CAWBIS010000051.1, read as the reverse complement.
GCACGAGCGCCAGCACGGCGTTGACGCCGGATTTCTTGTAATAAATCAGCATCACGAAAACGACCGCAAGCAAGCCCGCAACCGCGGCATAGATGCCTTCGCGAATGGAATCGGCGCCGAGCGACGGCCCGATGGTGCGCTCCTGCTCGTACTTGATACCGGCCGGCAGCGCGCCGGTCCGCAATTCGAGCGCGAGATCCTCGGCTTCCTGCTCGGAGGCGAGTCCGTCGATCCGGCCCGAATCCTCGATCCGGCTCTGAATGGTGGCCACGTTCACGATCTGGTTATCCAGAACCACTGCCAGCCGGTTGCCGACATTGGCGCCGGTGAACGCGCCGAAGCGGCGCGCGCCATCCTGGGAGAGCGTGAAATTACACTCCCAGCGGCCGGGCGAATCGGCATCCGTTCCGGCGCGTGCGTTGCGCAGATCGGGCCCGGTAACGACGGGGGTCCGGGAAACGAGATACCAGCCGCCTCCGGTGGGCCAGTTCAGCAGCTGAGTCCCGAGCGGCAGGATGCCGCCTTTGGCCGCAAGCGCTTCCTCGCGGGTCTTCCAGGGACCTTCGTTTTTCACTTCCACGATTTTGAGCTGAGCCGCGGCCCCGATCAGTTCCTTCGCGTGCGCGGAATCGTCGACGCCGGGCAGTTCCACGAGAATCTCGGATTGCTTGTCGGAAGCGCCATAATCCTGCACGGTCGGCTCGGTCAAACCGAGAGCGTTGACGCGGCGCTCGATCGTCTCCCGTTCCTGCGTCACCGTGTTGCGCTTGAGATCGACCAGCGCGCTCGGCTTCATGTTCATCTTGTAATCGGTCGCGTTCACCGGTGTGAGCACCCAGTCCGGAAACTTGTCGGCGACCAGATTGCGGAAGTCCCGGGTCTTGTTCTGATCCACGCCCTGGATGTTGATCTGAATGGAATCGGTCTCCTGCAGGGTCTGGGGGTCGTTGCGATCGAAACCGGCCACGCTGATGCCGGCGGACTTGATCGCTTCGCGCAGGCCGTCGATGGTCTGATCGGCTTCCGTTTTCGCGGCATCCTGCACTTGCACCTGGAGCACGAGATGGCTGCCGCCTTTCAAATCGAGCCCCAGGTGAATGTTGTGCGCGAGATTCGCTTCCAGCTGGGCCTTCGAGGTGGGGAAACCGATACCGCCGAGGAACTTCGGATAGCCGATGATGCCGAAGAGACAAGCGAGCACGACCGCTACGATCACGACCGTTTTGACCATCAAATTCCGTTGCATTGGAACATCTACCTTCCGCGATTATTGCGCTTCTAAGATTTTGAGCCTTCGGGGGGTACCAGCGTGCTGACGGAGGAACGCGCGAACTGCAGCTTCAGGTTATCCGGTTTGACTCTTAATGTTATTGTGTCACCATCCACGGCGGTGACAGTACCCACTATACCCCCGCTGGTTACGACGTTGTCGCCGCTTTTCAATCCGCTTAACATCTGCTGCTGCCTTTTCTTCTGCCGCTGCATGGGCATAAACAGCAGGAAATAAAACACCAGCCCGATGAGGATGTAAGGCGCGAAGAGCGCGATCGAGTTGGTCGGGGTTTGCTGCTGCTGTTGCAGGAAAAGGGAAACGAGCACGTCAGATTATTTTATACCGCTGCTATTCTATACCGCCGGAGGCTCCGCGGCTGCCCGCTCATACCGTAAGGCGTTGAGGTATCGGGGGAATTCACCCATTAGGATAGCCTGCCTGATCTCCCCCATGATGTCAAGGTAACGCTGCAGATTGTGCCGGGTAGCGAGCGAAGCGAACAGGATTTCTCCTGCCTGAAACAAGTGACGTAAATAGGCTCGCGAGTGGTTTCGACAGGTGTAACAAGCGCACGCGGGATCAAGCGGACCGGGGTCGTCGCGATAGCGGTTATGCTTGATAACCACCTTGCCCTCGGACGTGAAAAGCCAGCCGTTGCGGGCGTTGCGGGTGGGCAGCACGCAATCCATCATGTCGATGCCGCGCGCCACATATTCGGCCAGTTCGTGGGGCATGCCGACGCCCATGGCATAGCGCGGCCGATCGCGCGGCAGATCGGGCTCGGATGCTTCGACCATTTCCATGCTCAACGGGCGGGGCTCACCGACCGAGAGACCGCCGATGGCGTAACCGTCGGCGTCGAGGTCGAGGAGACGTTGAGTGCATTCGCGGCGCAGGTCGGAGAACATGGAGCCCTGCACGATCGGAAAAAGGGCGTTCCTTGTGGGGTGTTGTTCGATGCGCTGGCGATAGTGGGCGAAGGCTTCCTCCGCCCAACGCACGGTCCGGTTCATGGAAAGGCGCGCGTATTCGTGGCTGACCGGGTACTCGGGGCATTCGTCGAGCACCATCATGATGTCGCTGCCGAACGCGAGTTGAACGTCGACGGTTGAAGCCGGGGTGAACCGGTGCGTGTCGCCGTTGAGATGCGACTGGAAGGTGACGCCATCGTCGGTGATCTTGCGCAGGCCGGACAGGCTGAAGACCTGGAACCCGCCGGAATCGGTGAGGAGCGCGCCGGGCCAGGACATGAATCGATGCAGGCCTCCGAGTTGGCGGATGAGTTCGTGGCCGGGGCGGAGATAGAGGTGGTAGGTGTTGGCCAGAATGATCCGGGCCTGGAGATCGTCCCAGAGGTCGCGCCGGCTGAGTCCTTTCACTGTTGCCTGCGTGCCGACGGGCATGAAGACGGGCGTCGGGATATCGCCGTGTTCAGTGTGCAGAATGCCCGCGCGAGCGCGCGGCCGATGCGTC